>DATIFO010000258.1:0-2190 GCA_035455275.1 Methylomirabilis sp. (SeqCode)
ATCCGGCACGCCAGCCACTCGTGGCCGTTGAGGCAGATGCGGGCGCTGAAGGGGAAGTAGGGGCAGACGCGCACGAACATCCGGCCGAAGTCCCGGTCCTGGAGGTAGAAGTAGTACTGCTGGACGAAGCGGTTGAGCAACGGGTCGATTCCCGAAAAGTGGCGGTTGCTCTTGGGTCTCGATAGCATCGCCTCTGATCTGTCTGTAACCCAGCACCCCGAGGCGACCATGGAGATCCGCAGCCAATCCAAGGACAGCCCCCTCGTCTCTCCCCTGGCGGAGATCCCCGCTAAGTTGAGCCAGCAACTCGATGCCGTGAAACAGCAGTGGCTCGATCAGTTGAACCGCGACCCCGCCGGCTTCGCACGACTCGAGGTCGAGATCCACGACCACTTCCGCCGCCTCGCCGATCAGATGACCGCCAGCCCCTTGGCCGAAGCCACGATCCCGGGGGCCCAGGCCGAGCTTGGAAAAAAGGGGACGCCGATCGGGCCGACCCCCCACGACGCGCCCCGCAGGAGCGGCGGCTGAAGCTCCGGCTCCTGGGCGGCCTGGTCGTCTGGATCGCCACGATCTACTGTGGGCCGCGTTCCCGCACCGGCCGGGGCCGGGGTCGCGAGGGGACCGGCGCTTATCCCGAGTTGGCCGCCCTGGGCATCCGCAAGGGGGCCACACCGGCGCTGCACAGTCAGGTGGGCCGCTTGACCGCCTTGCTCCCCTCGATCGAACTGGCCCGCGACGAACTCCGCCACCAAGGGCCGACCCTTGATGAGAAGACCATCCACCGCATGGCCCGGCAGTTGGGCGCCGAGGTCCTGGCCACACGGACCCGGGACTTACAGCGCTTCCGTGACGGTCAACTCCCGGCGGGTCAGGAGATGGCGGGACAGCACGTCGTGGCCCAGGTCGATGGCGGACGGGTCCGCATCCGCACTCAGGTCGAGACCAAGAAACGCAAGGGGGTGAAGTACCGCCGTAAGATCCGCGTCGAGTGGCGCGAGCCGAAGCTGTTGATCCTCTATCTCAGCGACCGCAAGGGGCGGCTGCTCCGGGGCACGCGGCCGTGGATCGACGGCACGATGAACGGGCCGGACCACCTGATGGAACTGCTGGCGTTGCACCTCCATCGCTTGGGCGCGGCGTGGGCCAAGGCGGTGTCGTTCGTCTCGGACGGGGCGCCCTGGATTTGGAATCGTCTGGATTGGGTCGTGGGTCGTGCGGGATTGGACCCCAAGCGGATCGAACGGATCCTGGATTGCTGCCACGCGGCGCATCATATCAGCCTGGCGTTGCAGGCGCTGGGCTTGGCGGAGGAGGAGCGGACGGCGACGTATCGGACCTTGCGTCACGAGTTGCGCGCCGGACGCAGCCGCGATGTGGTCGCGACCCTGCGGAAGATGGCCGAGGGTCAGCCGCTCGACTCGAAGGTGTGGGTTGAGATTGAATTCCTGGACAAGCACGAGCCCCACCTGCGCTACGACTGGTTCGGCTACCGAGGTCGTCCGCTGGGCAGTGGGGCAGTCGAGAGCGCGATCCGTCGGGTGATCAACTTGCGGCTGAAGGGCAACGGGATCTACTGGAAGGAGGAGAATGCCGAGGCGATGCTGGTGCTGCGTGCGGCGGTGTTGACGGGCCGGTGGCGGGAGACGATGGAACAGGCGCAGGCGGCGATGGCGAAGGACCGCCGCCGTGACTGGCAGTGGAAGGCTCCCGACATCGAGGCGGAGTTGAACTCGGGTCTGCCGATCAAACCGCCGTCGTCACAATCCGATTGTGCAAAGCAGGTTGAGGCGTTTGCGGCCTAACCTTTTTTGGGAATCCACCCCCTCGAGCGTGCGGTGATCGACAGCGCCTCGGTGCGGGCGCTCAAAGGGGGGCGCACACCGGGCCGAACCCCACGGATCGCGGCAAGAACGGCTGCAAGCGCCACATCGTGACCGACGCGGACGGCATCCCGCTGGTGGTCCGGACCGGACCGGCCAATCAACCGGATGCGGAACTGGCGTTGGAGATGCTCGACGCCATCCCGCCCTGCGGCGGCCAGAAGGGCCGGCCGCGACGCCGGCCCAAGATGTTCCAGGGGGGACGGGGCGTACGGGATCAAGGCGATCGTGGCGGCGGTGGTGCAGCGGCGGGTTGGCTCCCTGCTGGCGCCGTACGGCAAGGCGCGCAAGGGGCACGGCAGCGGGT
>DATIFO010000259.1:0-43797 GCA_035455275.1 Methylomirabilis sp. (SeqCode)
GGCCAGAAGTCGTGGCTGGGAAATGATGAGCGGATGTACATCCTGGAGCCGTACGGGGTGGGAGAATTCAAGGGGTGGCGCACCAGCCTGAACCGCATCCGCCGCTTCTATTTCACCGACGTGGCAGATTCCTATGCTGCCGCCTTTCAGGACGAGTCGGCCATGGGCGTGATCGCCGTGGCAGTCTATCCGGAGGTGGAGCGGCGCCCGGAGCCTCTGGATCTGTCCCAGGCCCTCCCGAGGTCGGGCCAGAGGGCCGCGCCATCGACAAAGTCGGAAGGGGAGAGCGCCGGCACCGGCTTCGGCAAGGGGGAGCATTCTCCCGCGGTGGTCGTGGCGTTTGACCCGGAAGGCATGGCGGCGGAGAAGATCTTTATCAAGTACGAGTGGCGCTCCACGCTCTGCCGGCAGGAGATCATCCGCTGTGGAATTGTCAGACCTCCCCGAAACCGCCTGTGGGACGATGATGGCTTCGCTCCGCCTCCTCCACGCAGCTCTTGACCCGGCGCCCCGTGGAAGCCGGTCTGCTTGCCGCGTGATGCGTTCCCCCTTTCCCATTATGGCATCCTGAGGTAGTCTGACTTGGCCTGCAATGCAGGGTCCTGCGCCCCGTGGCCAGGTCCCTGCCCGTCACCCTCGTGGCCGAAATGGCGGGGCTGGAGGTTGTGCTCGTGGCCTGGACCCACGTCGGCCTATGGCGGATGCTCACGGACTGGCTGCTCGACCCGCAGCGGCGATGGCAGGTCCTCTGGAAGACCGTCGAGGTCGGGATCGCGATCCTGGTTGCCCTCGCGATCTTCCAGGCGGGGATGCGAAGGAAGCCGGGCCGGCCGCCTGCGGTGGCGATTGTCGTGGCCGCCGTGGCGGCCGGCATCCTGGCGAGCTGGCTAGCCTATGAGTTCATCCTCGAGCCGCTCCGTCTCGCCGGACCGTACTGGGAGCGGACGCCGGTCCCGGGGACAACCTTCCGGCGCTGGTGACCCGATGGATGAGGGGAGACACCAGACCCATTCTGCTGACCTGGATTCGCTTGACAGCACGTTCTTACCACCGTATCACCTCGTCACGATCTCACGGGTGCCGTCACCACGCCCGCCCGCCAGGGGCGGCTGCCTACACTAGATAGATTTGTGCCTTCTTCGCGATCCAGGATGAAATGAACGAAACGCGAAAGCTCGCCGAATACTGTCACGCCATCGGGCAGAAGCCGCTCCCGCAGGACATCGCGGCATACGCTCGGATCCTGCTGATGGACTATCTTGGCGTGGCCGCCGCGAGCGCGGTGCTGGAAGAGCCGAGCCGCATCGCCCGGGACCTCGCGAGACAGATGGGTGGCACGCCCGAATCATCCGCCTTCGGTCTGGATCAGAGACTCCCCGCCCCGCTGGCGGCGTTCGTGAACGGGATCACCGCCCACGGGATCGAGATGGACGACACGCACGCCGCCGGCTCGTCACATCCGGGCGTGGTCGTCTGGCCGGCCGCTCTGGCAGTGGGGGAGCGACAGGATTCGGGCGGGGCGAAGATTCTGTCCGCGGCCGCGGCGGGTTACGAGATGGCGTGTCGTGTCGCCTCCGCGGCCTCACCCGCGGGGGTGTATGCGCGCGGGTTCCATCCGACCTCGGTGGCGGGGGTCTTCGGCTCGGCCATGGCGGCGGCTTGCCTGCTCGACCTGACGCCCGACCAGACGCTGAACGCCGTCGGCATCGCCGGAAGTCTGGCCTCGGGCAACCTGGAATATCTCGCACAGGGCACATTCACAAAACGCCTTCAGCCCGGGCATGCCGCGCACGGGGGGGTTCTGGCGGCGTTGCTGGCGCAGCGTGGGTTCACCGGTCCCGGCACCATCCTGGAAGGCGGCGCGGGAATTCTTCACGCGTACTCTGATGCGTCGAACGCCGGGCAGCTCGTCGCGCACCTGGGCGAGACCTGGGAATTGATGCAGACGGGGATCAAACCCTTCGGCTGCTGCCGCTACATGCACAGCCCGATGGAGGCCGCGCTACGCGCCGTGCGCGGCGAGGCGTGGGATATCCAGGACATTGTCGCCATTCGCATCGGGCTGGTGAGCGCGGGCTGGAGTCTCGTCGCCGAGCCCATCGAACAGAAGTACGCGCCCAGGACGCGGGTGGATGCGCAATTCAGCTTGCCCTTCGGCATCGCCACCGCCCTGGCGAACGGGCGCGGCACGGTCAATGAATTCCGCGAGACGCAGCTCATGGACCAGACCATTCTCGACCTGGCGCGCCGCGTGACCGTCCATCACGACGAGGAGTTGGACAGCGACTATCCTGCGTCCTGGCCCGCCTGGTGCGAGATCGAACTGGACGATGGACGGAGGCTCCGGGCCGATGTCAACACGAGCAAGGGCGATCCCGGAAACCCGGTGACACCCGCCGAGGCCCGTGAGAAATTCGACGCGCTGGCCACGATCTACTGGACCGCAGATCAGGCACACCTCGTGGCCGAAGCCGTCAAGCAAATCGACCACCTCCAGGTACGACGGCTGATGAGCATCCTGCGCGAAGACAGAAGGGCGGGATAGCGGCGCGAGCCTTGGCCCCGAGGGGACGCGAGAATGGCGACCGAACTCCATCAGGAGCTTCGCGGCGCCTTGCGGGATCTCTGCCGGCGGTTTCCCGGCGAGTACTGGCGCAAGGTAGACGAGGTGCGGGGCTACCCCGAGGAATTCGTCAGGGCGCTCACCGAGGCGGGCTGGCTGGCGGCGCTGATCCCGGAAAGGTACGGGGGGTCCGGTCTCAACATCACGGAGGCCTCCATCATCCTGGAGGAAGTGAACCGGAGCGGGGGCAACTCGGCGGCGTGCCACGCCCAGATGTACATCATGGGCACCCTGCTGCGGCATGGGTCGGAGGAGCAGAAGGGCAAGTACCTGCCCAAGATCGCCAGCGGGGAGTTGCGGCTTCAGTCCTTCGCGGTGACAGAGCCCAGCACGGGCAGCGACACCTTGAAGCTCAAGACGACCGCGGTCCGGCAGGGAGGTCACTACGTGGTGAACGGGCAGAAGGTGTGGACCTCGCGGGTGCAGCACTCCGACCTGATGCTGCTGCTGGCCCGCACCACGCCGGTCGAGCGGGTGGCCAAGCGGTCCGAGGGACTCTCGGTGTTCCTCCTGGATCTGCGGCACGCCGTGGGCAACGGGCTCACCGTGCGCCCGATCCGCAACATGATGAACCACGAGACCAACGAGGTGTTCTTCGACGACCTGAAGGTTCCGGTTGAGAACCTGGTCGGCGAGGAGGGGAAGGGATTCCGCTACATCCTGGACGGGATGAACGCGGAGCGGATCCTGATCGCGGCCGAGTGCATCGGCGACGGGTACTGGTTCATCGATCGGGCCACCGCCTACGCCAAGGAGCGGGTCGTCTTCGATCGCCCCATCGGCAAGAACCAGGGGATCCAGTTCCCCATCGCCCGCGCCTACGTCAGCGTCGAGGCCGCCAACCTCATGCGCTTTCGCGCCGCCGGTCTCTTCGACGCGGGTGAGGCGTGCGGCGCGGAGGCCAACATGGCGAAGCTGCTCGCGGCCGACGCGTCGTGGGAGGCGGCCAACGTGGCCATCCAGACGCACGGCGGCTTCGGCTTTGCGACCGAATACGACATCGAGCGAAAGTTCCGGGAAACCCGGCTCTACCAGGTGGCCCCCGTCTCCACCAATCTGATCCTGGCGTATATCGGCGAGCACGTCCTCGGGTTGCCGAGGTCGTACTGATGCGGCCCCTCGACGGGATCACGGTCCTCGCGCTGGAGCACGCCGTCTCGGCGCCGTTCGCCACGCGCCATCTGGCCGATCTGGGCGCCCGCGTGATCAAGGTGGAGCGCCCGGAGGGGGGCGACTTCGCCCGCGGCTACGACGAGACCGTTCGAGGTCTCTCGTCGTATTTTGTCTGGATCAACCGCTCCAAGGAAAGTCTCACGCTGAACCTCAAGCACCCCCGGGCCAAGGAGATCATCGCGCGCCTGCTGGGACGGGCCGACGTGTTCGTGCAAAACCTGGCGCCGGGGGCGACCGGACGCCTGGGGCTTCAGTGGGAAGAGCTGCTGGCACGGCACCCGCGCCTCATCGTGTGCGACATCTCCGGCTACGGCGACAGCGGGCCCTACCGGGACCGGAAGGCGTATGACCTGCTGATCCAGAGCGAGGCCGGATTCCTCTCGGTCAGCGGGACGGCCGACACCCCCTGCAAGGCGGGAATCTCCATCGCCGACATCGCGGCCGGAACCTACGCGTATTCCGGGATCCTGGGGGCGCTGTACCAGCGGGAGCGGACCGGCAAGGGGATGCGGATCGAGGTCTCCATGCTGGAGGCGCTGGGCGAGTGGATGGGGTTCCCGCTCTACTACGCCCACTACGGCGGCGCCGCGCCGTCTCGGACCGGCGCCAGTCACGCCACCATCTACCCGTACGGACCGTTCCGGGCGGGTGACGGCAAGAGCGTGATGCTCGGCGTCCAGAACGAGCGGGAGTGGGCGGAGTTTTGCGACGTCGTGCTGGGGTGCCCCGAGATGGCGCGCGATCCGCGCTTCGATTCCAACTCTCGGCGCGTGGCGAACCGGGAGGCGCTGGTCCGTGGCATCGACAAGGTTTTCTCCGGGCTGACGGCGGAAGAAATCGTCAGGCGTCTGGACGCGGCCCAGATCGCCAATGCCCGGATGAACGACATGGAGGCGGTGTGGAACCACCCGCAGCTCGCGGCACGGGGCCGGTGGCGCAAGGTGAGCACCCCGGCGGGGACCGTCTCCGCCCTTCTTCCCCCGGCGACGTTGTCGACCTGCGAGGCTCGCCTGGGCGGGGTGCCGGCCCTGGGCGAGCACACCGACGCGGTCCTGGCAGAACTGGGCTTCAGCCTCGAAGAGATCGCCGCCCTGCGGGCGGAGTCGGCGGTGTGACCGGGGTCGGCTGTGGAAGGATACGCTGATCCGTGGCGTGCCACGTGGGTACTCGACCGTTGAGGCGGCGGGCCCGAACATCCTCAAATTCTCCCACGTGTGACCGCGGGCGAGATCATCGCTCGAGCGCCCCGGAGGGCGCTCAAGCCCGCGATGAAGCATGCTGCTGGCGTCGGCCCGCGCGGAACTCCTGGACGAGTACCGTGCACATCGCCACGAGGAACTCCCGTCTGGCGATGATGAGTGTCTGGTTCGACCGAGACTCGACACGGCTCGATCCCACCATCTTCTCGCCTGAGGATTCTTCACGAAGCCGTCCGCTGCATTGACCGATCCTCGTTTCCATTTTGCTCCCCCCTCACATTTCTCGGGCTACTGAAATTCCTTCGCTCCTACCACCGCGCTCGAAGAGCATCATATCCAAGCCCCATGCCAGACAACGCCCTCGATGCCTCCGGCGCCGGGTCGTCAAGGAGATGTGCAAGAAATCCAGGAGGTTAGGACGGAAAGGAGGCGTGCGTGTTCGGAGCCGAGTACTCGATCGAGGAAGACATCCGACCGCGGGGATATGCCCGGCACGGGGAAATGCCCTGCGGCGGCTCCACAGAGGTTTCCTCGCGGGGTCGCCTGAATCTCGCGGCAATCTTGCAGGCACAGCGCCTCACCCCGGGCACTCGGATGCGGCTGATCAGCGAAGGGCACTCGTTGCGCGGCACGGCGATTCTCCGCGGAAAGCCGGGGAATTCACCCAACCTCGGACCGAGGGTTCGGCCCTTTACCAGCAAGGGCTTGCATGGAATGTGAAGGTCAGGAGAAACAACACCGCCAGGGTCCGGCGTACTCATAACACAGAAGCCAAAGTGAGGAGGAGACAATCATGGGGACAATGAAGCATCGACTGCTCGTACTCGCAGCGCTCACCCTGATGGTGACAGCGACACCCGCCCTCGCCGATTCCGGCAGGGAAGGTGGGGTCCGGGGCGGGCACCGTGTGGAACGTTGGGAACACCAACGTCACGAACGTGAAGGCGAGGGGCGTAACCGATGGGGGCGCCGTAGCTTCGGGTTTGTCTACCCCGTCCCCTATGTCGCTCCGTACTGCTATACGCAGGACGGTTACTGGGGATGGGACGGCTGGCAGTATGTGTGGGTGCCCCCGCAGACGGTCTGCGAATGAGGGGATGGGACGCGAGATTCCGCTGAGGAGGATGCCATGAAGCGGACCCTCTTGTTGGCTGTGATCCTCGCGCTTGCCACCACCGCCTGTGCGACCATGTTTGGTGCAGCGATCGGGGCAGGCTCCGGCGCGGCGATCTCCGCCGGCACCGGGCACGACCCGGGCCGAGGCGCCTTACTGGGAGCCGGCGTCGGCGCGGCTGCCGGGGGGCTCATCGATTTGACGCATATTCGCTGAAAGGAGTTGGCCATGAAGAAGGTTCTGATCTCACTGCTGGCCATCGTACTGGTGGCCGCGGTGTCAGTACCTCCCGCCAGTGCGGAGTGGGGTCGTGGCGGGGGAGGCCGAGGAGGCTGGGGTGAACGACACGAGTTCCACGGCCGAGGCGGCTGCGTTGGCTGTGGATTCCTCGGCGGGCTGGTCCTGGGCGGAATCCTGGGAGGCGTGCTGGCCGCACCCTACTACGCCCCACCGCCGGTCTACGCGGCACCCCCGCCGCCCACGTGCTACACACAGCCGGGATACTGGTCCCGGGTGCCGCAGACAAGCTACGGCGGATATACGACGTACCAGGACGTTTGGGTGCCTCCGCAGAGTGTTTGCCGATGAGGGAATGGGCTCACGGAAGGCCGGAGTCCTGATACGTGCGGTGCTCCTCGGGGCTGCCGGCCTTCCGTGAGATGCGGCAGCAAATTGAGGTCGATCGGCGGCTGCACCGGCGGAGGCCGTTTCCCTCGATGGTCGCGCTCTGACGATGTGGTCAGGCGAGGTCTCACTGAGGCCGAGTCCGAATGCATCCGGCCACCCTCACAGCCAGGAACAGATTGCGCGGTGGTATCGTTCAGGCCGACCTGTTCGTGCCACCACAGAGGAGGAAGACCATGAAACGGATGGGTGTGTTGCTCGCGGTTGCACTGTTGGCGGTTTCGATCCTTTCAGGCTGCGTCATCGTGCCCGTTGACGGGTTCTATGGGCACGGATACCGCTCTTACGGCCATCCCCACCCCTACTATCGTCGATAGGAGATGCCGCGGGTGACCGGGGCCCTGACGACCCCAGCAGGTCTTTGACAACCAGCATCAACGGGATGTCTGCTCCTTGCTTGCCAGAGTGTGCAGCCTCCTATACACTCACTGCGACGGACCCTTCAGCAACTGACGAGCGAGGAGGGAAAGGAGATGAAAGCCCTACTCGAAAAGCTGCACCTGGAGGATGTCAATCCTGGGGCGTGCACGGGGCCGGGGGGCTGGATCCAGGACACGGCCGGCAAGGAGCTGGTCTCGTACAACCCGGCAACGGGCGAGCCGATTGCCAAGGTCATCCAGGCCACGGGGGCGACGTATGAAGCGGTCCTGCGAAAAGCCGTCAAGGCCTTTGAGGACTGGCGGGCGGTGCCGGCACCCAAGCGGGGGCTGGTCGTTCGCGATCTCGGGGTTGCCCTGCGCGAGGCCAAGGGGGCCCTGGGTGAGCTGATCACGGTGGAGATGGGAAAGATCAAGGCCGAAGGCCTGGGCGAAGTGCAGGAGATGATCGACATCTGCGAGTTCGCCACCGGCTTGTCACGCCAGCTCTACGGCGTGACCACCCATTCCGAGCGCGCCGGGCATCGGATGTACGAACAGTGGCACCCGCTCGGCGTGGTCGGCATCATCACCGCCTTCAACTTCCCGACCGCCGTCTGGTCGTGGAACGCCGCCCTGGCCGCCGTCTGCGGCGACACGATGGTGTGGAAGCCCGCATCGGCTGTTCCGCTCACGGCGGTGGCTGTCCAGCACATCTGCAACCGCGTGTCCGCCGACCACGGGCTGGATGGCGTCTTCAGCCTCCTCGTCGGCGGCGGGGGGGAGATCGGCGAGCGGATGCTCATGGACTCCCGCGTCCCGCTCCTCTCCTTCACCGGATCGGTGCACATGGGTCGGCACGTCGCCGAGACGGTGGCGCGGAGATTGGGGCGCACGATCCTGGAGCTGGGCGGCAACAACGGCATCGTCGTCACGGAGGACGCCGACCTCCGGCTGGCCGTCCGGGCCATCCTGTTCGGCGCGGTCGGCACGGCCGGGCAGCGCTGCACCACCACCCGCCGCATCCTCATGCACAAGAGCATCTCGCAGGAGCTCACCGACCGTTTGGTCCGGGCGTACAAGCAGGTGAGGATCGGCGACCCGCTGAGGGACGGCGTCTTGATGGGGCCGCTGGTGAACGAGAAAGCCGTCGAGGACATGCTGGCGGCCCTGGAAACGATCCAGCAACAAGGCGGCGAGATCCTCACCGGGGGCCGCCGCCTGCCGGAAAAAGGGGCCTGCTTCGTCGAGCCCACCATCGTGAGGATGAAGCGGCAGACACCCATCGTCTGCGAGGAGACCTTCGCGCCCATCCTCTACCTGATGGAGTACGAGACGCTGGATGAAGCCATGGCACTCCACAACGGCGTTCCGCAGGGGCTCTCCAGCGCCATCTTCACCACCAACCTGCTGAGGGCGGAACGCTTCCTGTCGGCGACCGGCTCGGATTGCGGGTTGGCCAACGTCAACATCGGGACCAGCGGCGCGGAGATCGGCCTGGCGTTCGGCGGCGAGAAGGAAACCGGCGGCGGCCGCGAGTCCGGCTCCGACGCCTGGAAGCTGTACATGCGCCGCCAGACGAATGTGATCAACTGGTCGAGGGACCTGCCGCTGGCCCAGGGCATCGCGTTCGGGGAGTGACCACCCCTTGACAGGGATGGCTCAGGCTGCACCCGAAGCGTCGGTTCTCATGGGCTCCCCTCCACCGTCCGGTCCGCCGTCTTGCACCACGCGTCGAACACAGGACGGAACACAGGACGTTGTCAAGTGCGGCAAGTCGCGACTCGAGGAGTCCTTCCCGCGCCGACCGCCCACCCCGAGCTGGCGCCGCTCGCCGTGACCGGTATCACGCGGTGGGCGACACACGCCTCCACCCCGTGTCGCGCCGGACGTGCGGAGTGGGTCACGCCACGGGTCAATCCGCTCAAGGGATGGACCATGGCCCGGCCACACACGGAGAGGTAGCGGAGCATCGCATTACGGTCGCGAGCCCAATCCGCTATACTTGGCACCAGGTTCCCTGGCGTGCAGAGAGTGGTCCCACGATTAGAGGGAGAGCTCTTCCTACGGCTCAGCCGGGGTGAGCGGCCCATATCGGTCACCGGCGTTCCGGTGATCACCAAGTGCTGAATGCTGAGAGCGATCCGATACCCGCCGGCGAAGTAGACCAAGAAAAGAAGGGAACCGGGGGGAGGTGAAGAAGGCCAAGCTCCGCCTCCTGTCTGACAGGAGGATGGAATGTGGGCAGAACGAGAGGATGCCCGTCTGAACCGGGTCGAGAATTGCCTCGAAACGCTTCATGCACTGGATGTAACCATTTGATATTCTTACTGGATAAATCCATTCGTTCATCATCCATGAGATATGAGAGTAAACGGGATTGATAAAGAGATATATACTTGACAGAGCCCAACTTCGATCCTAGAGTCCGGGCGTGGAGCAGCTTAACCGTCCGGCCTACGGGGAGGGGTTGGATGCGCGTGGATCGGGGTCAGCGAGACCGCCCTCGCACCTTGCCGGCCGGCTAGTCGGTCAGCAGGGTGTATTTGTCTGTGCGCTCTCACGGCTGCATGTTTCTCCCCGCTACTCTCTCTAGTTGTATCGGAGGTGCACGGATCTGCTTAGCCCATTGCCAGCCGATACTCAGACAGTCATGTCCAGTCCGGGTTAACCACACCTTACCTTCGCGCCCGCGGTTCTGAGGACATCACAGCACCGCGGATACCACTCCAAGACCGAATCGACTCTCCCAATTCTTGCCCGCTGGTGGTGCCGGACTGTTTACTGCTCGATCTCCATCCGCTGCAACAAGCGGCTGTAGGCGAACAGCGCGAGGTGGAAGAAGGCCACGTCGGCCTGGAGATCCCGGGTGGGGATCTTCCCCAGCGCGCAGGCCTCCTTTAGCTGCCGGATGATCGGCTCGGCCCGGGCGCGGGCGTTGTCGCACCGCCAGAGGGGGAGTGGGGTCAGGGCGAGATTGGTCACGAAGACCTGGCAGGTGAACCGGCCGAGCTGGAACAGGTGGAGTTGCCACGAGGGCTCATCCGGCGCGGGCCGCCGAATGACGACGAACCGACGGGGGCTCGGCCATCCTTCGGGCGCAGAACTGGCGATTCCTCCAGACACGTATGGTGGGTTTGGTTTTCTGACGTGAGGTCAAACAGGAGGGTGATCTCAGGGCGAGTGACAGGAAGCGGCAAGGGGGGAGAATCGCCTGATACTGCCTTCGGTCCGGAAAAGGAGGTGATCTTAGGGGCGAAAGAGGGAGGGGAAGGGTGGGGTAATCAAGGGCAAAGGAGGTCGAGAGTCTCACGCAAACAGAACGGGTCGGGACGATTCAGACCGGCGAGAAGGCCGCCCCGGTGCGGTTGGAGGAAAGCTATGAGACCGCAAAAAATCAGATTGACCACACTTGCGCTGGCAGCAGTGGTCGTACTCACACCCGCCGTTGCGTCGATCGCAGCTCCGCTTCCCGGCGGGAGCCTGGATCCCCTCACGATCCCAAAGTATGTGGATCCGCTTCCCATCCCGGGAGTGATGCCCCGGACCCCCAACGCAGGTCTGAACGCGCAGGGCATCGACTACTACGAGATCGCCGTGAGGCAGTTCCAGCAGCAGGTTCTGTCGACGGGTACGGGACTCCCCGTGACGACGGTCTGGAGCTATGGCTCGGTGAATCATCCGGGCACATTCTTCTACCCCGCGTTCTCGATCGAGGCGAAGGTTGACAAGCGCGTCAGGGTCAAATGGATGAACCAGTTGGTGGACGGAAGCGGCAAATTCCTTCCCCATCTGCTTCCCGTTGACCAGACCCTGCACTGGGCCAATCCGCCCGGAGACTGCATCGAAGGGACCAAGAGGACCGATTGTCGGGGCCAGAGCCAGCAACCCTATGCCGGGCCCGTTCCCGTCATCGTTCACCTCCACGGCTCGCATGTGAATCCCGACAGCGACGGCTTCCCCGAAGCCTGGTTCCTGCCCGCCGCGAACAACATCGACTGCATCGACGACCCCGGGTATCCGAGGACGCCGAGCACCGCCGACGACTTCTTCTGCCGCGGCTCGAACTTCGACCAGATCCAGGGGGTGCCTCGCCAGAACGGGGCCGCGGTCTTCCAGTACCGGAACGACCAGCGGGCCACGACGCTCTGGTTCCACGACCACAGCCTCGGGATGACGCGCACGAACGTGTACGCCGGGCCGGCCGGCTTCTACCTCCTCCGGGGCGGGGCTGATGATCTCCCCTCGGGAGTGCCGGGCGGGCTCCCCGGAGGTGCTTTCGAGATCCCCATCGTCATCCAGGACCGGTCCTTCAACGCCGACGGCTCATTGTTCTACCCGGATAGCCGGGTCTTCTTCGACGGGTATGCGGGGCCCTACATCGGCGATCCCACCTTCGCCAGCGACGTCGCCCCGCTCCACAATCCCGAGTTCTTCGGGAACACCATGGTGGTGAACGGGAAGACCTGGCCCTTCCTGAACGTGGAACCGAGGAAATACCGCTTCCGCTTCCTCAACGGCTCCGACTCGCGGTTCCTCATCCTGAAGTTCAGTGACGGCAACGTGAAGACGGACTTCACCGTGATCGGCACCGAGGGTGGCTTCCTGCCCGCCCCGGTGGTGCAGAACCAGCTCCTCATCGGACCGGCGGAAAGGTTCGACGTGATCGTCGATTTCTCGCGCTTCGAGCCCGGAGCCACGCTCCACCTGCTCAACGTCGGTCCCGACGAGCCGTTCGGCGGCCCCTTCCCGGCGTCGGTCCAGGCTGATGCCAATACGACTGGCCAGGTCATGCAGATCCGGGTGGTGGCGGCCACCGGGGCTGACACCAGCGCGATTCCGCCGCTTCCTCCCCCCACTCCGGTCGGCGCCCCGACGAACATCCGCCAGGTGAGTCTCAACGAGCTCGACTCCGCGCTGATCTGCGTGGATCGGAACAATGTCTTCGTGCCCGGCGTCACGCCGCCCGCCTGCGGCAGGAGGTCCGCGCCGTTCGGGCCCGTTTCAGCCCAGCTCGGCACCGTCGATCCCGTGACGGGGCTCGGGATCCCGCAGTTGTGGGAGTCTCCGATCACCGAGAATCCCGCGCTCGGCTCGACCGAGGAATGGGAGATCAGCAACTTCACGGCCGACGCTCATCCCATCCATGTCCACATGGTGATGTTCCAGGTCGTGAACCGGCAGCCGTTCGGCGGCGTCGCGCGCGGGCCGGAGCCTTGGGAGACGGGCCTCAAAGACACCGTCGTGTCCTTCCCTGGCGAGATCACGCGGATCAGGGCCGTATACGATATCGCCGGGCTCTTCGTGTGGCACTGTCACATCCTCTCACACGAAGACAACGAGATGATGAGACCGTACTGCGTCGGAAACCTGGGCAACTGTAATCCGTAACCATTGAGGAGGGGAGGGCCGCCCATTGGGCGGCCCTCTTTCTTTGTTACACTGAATCCGCCGTGAAAACCGCTACGGCTGCCACGGCGGTTGGAATGCTTCGATACGTTTCAGCGTCTCCCAGAGGGCCTCTTGATAGGGGTAGCTCGCTGCCAACCGCAGGGTCGGACGCCCCGCCGGCCGGACGAGCACGGCGGGTGCGAGGAACAGTTGCCGCCGGTGCCATTGCAGCGTCGCCGGCTGAATCGCCGCGGGCGCGCAGTACCGTTTGAACCAGTTCAGGCAGGTGTAATACGGGACCAAGCCAAGTACGACAAGGACAGACTCGAGGAGCCGTTCCCGCGCCGACCGCCCAGCCCGAGCTGGCTCCGCTCGCCGTGACCCGCATCACGCGGTGGGGGACGCTCTCCTCCACTCCGTGCCGCGCCGGACGTGCGGAGTGGGTCACGCCCCAGGTCAACCCACTCAAGAGATGGACCATGGCCCGGTTACGCACCCAGGAGTAGCCGACCACCGCATGGCGGTCGCAAGTACAGCTTGCTGTACTTGGCAACGAATCACAGGCTTCGTCGTGAGCCCACCCGAAGGGTTCAGCATCCCGAGCAGAGTCGAGGGCCCCAGGGCGCACCAGGCAAATTGCGTCACCAACCCGTTCTTGTGCCCAAGAGCACTGAACTCAATCCGAAAAACTGTTGACACGTTTAAGGCTATGAGATAGCCTGATTATGCGCGTTTCATTATATGAAACAAGTACCAGGTGCGCCATGGGGGCCAATCAAACCCAGACCCACCAATCCCTGGAGCGGGGGCTCCGGGTGCTGGAGGCGACCGCGGCCATCGGCGGTGCCGCCACGGTGTCCGAGATCGCCCGCAAGACCGCGCTGCCCCGCAGCACCACCCACCACCTCCTGCGTGCGCTCGTCGACTTCGGGTACCTCGTCCAGGACGGCGAGGCCCGTCCTTACCGCCTCGCCCCCAAGCTGTTCCGTCTCACCCGGCGGACCTGGAGCAAGGAGCAGCTCGCCGAGATCGCGATGCCGTTCCTCGACGAGCTGAGTCGCCGCACCCGTGAAGGCACGAGCCTGGCGATCCTGCGCGACGGCGTGGTCACCATCGTGGCCAAGCGGGAGTCGGAGGGCCCGGTGCGCGTCGTGCAGGTGGTCGGGGCCGAACGGCCGATCCACTGCACGGCCGTGGGGAAGGCCCTGGCGGCGTGGATGCCTGAACGGGAGCTCGACGGCATCCTCGAGCGCACGACCTTCCAGCCAAAGACGGCGAGGACCATCACAACAACCGCCGCCTTCCGGCGGGAGATGGCGCGCATCCGAGCGACCGGCTTTGCCATCGACAACGAGGAGCACGTGGAGGGCATTCGCTGCATCGCCACGGCCGTCCGGGATCATTCCGGAGAAGTCTGCGCCTCACTCTGCGTCGTCGGGCCAACCAGCCGCATCCCCCAACGCCGGCTCTCAGAGATTCGAAAGCCGCTCGCCGCCGTGGCGGCCGACCTCTCCGCGCGACTGGGTTTCGGCTCGGCGGACGGCGACGATCCGGACGCCGGACGCCGAAAGCGGCGATAGCGTGCGACATTCCAGGATGGCAGCAGAGGGAAAGGAGAGAGGCAGCGATTCTTGCTGCAGGAATGCTGGCAACAGGCTTTTCTGCGAAAGGAGACTCTGGATGAAGACCGCGACGAGAGTGATCATGCTGCTCACGGTGATGCTTGTGGCATTGGCCGTCGCCGCCACAGCGGCGCAGGCGCAGGCTCCGAAGTACGTCTTGAAGTTTAACCACGTGCTGGGCGTCAAGGAGCCGTATCACCAGGGATTCTTGAACTGGGCCAAGGCCGTCGGGGAGAAGACCAAGGGGGGCCTCAAGATCGAGGTGTTTCACAGCGCGCAACTCGGCGTCGAGGAAGATATTATCGAGCAGATCCGGCAAGGGGCCAACATCGGGCAGAATACCGACTCGGCCCGGATGGGGAACTATGTCCCCGGGATTGCCATCATGAACGGTCCCTACTTCGCCGAGAACCTGGATGAGGTAGCGAAGCTCAGGACCAATTCGCCGACCGTGAAGGGCTTCCTCGACGAGCTGGCCACCAAGCATGGCCTGAAGACCCTGTCCTTCAGCTGGGTGCAAGGTTACAGGCACTTCTTCACGAACAAGCCCATCAGGACCCCCGAGGACCTCAAGGGTATGCGCATCCGGACTCCTCCCGCGCCTATCTGGCAGGAGTCTGTGCGCGCGCTGGGGGCCACCCCCGTCGCCCTCGCGTTTGGAGACATGTACCCGGCGCTCCAGCAGAAGGTCATGGAGGGGGTAGAGCTGGTCTACAACAACATCCCTGCCGGGCGTTTCTATGAGGTGCTCAAGTACGTGAGCGAGACCAGGCACATCATGCTGGTCAACTACGAGGTCATCAGCGCGAAGTGGTTCAATGCGCTGCCTGCCGACTACCAGCAGATCCTCGTCGAGGAGTGCGATAGGGCCGGGATCGAGACCTCCAAGCTCATCATGGACAAGCTCGAGAAGGAGGTCAAGCAGGACCTGACGACAAAGCGGGGCATGGTCGTCGTGGACAATGTCGATCTCGCCGCGTTCAAGAAGGCTGGCGAGAAAGCCTATGAGGTTCTGAAGATTGCCGACGTAAAGAAGAAGGTCTTTACCGAAATCGGAAAGAAGTGAACGGGGGGAAGGGTTCCGGACTTACGGCGTAGCAGACAGCGGTCCAGGGCTTCTGGGTCCGGCATGCCCCGAACTCAGGTGCCCTGGACCGGGCAGCTTGTTGGATGTCACCACCCGGTCGGTGATCAGTCGCGGACCCGCCGGGTCGTCTTCGGGAGCGGCCCCCTACCATCCGTGGAGGTGCTGGCTGATGAAAGGAATCTACGCGGTCATCTGTAAGCAAGAGATGCGCATCGCCGAATGGTCATTGGCAATTCTCTCATCCCTGGTATTTGCCGCGGCGGTAGGGCGATTCTTGTACTATCCCTTGAACTGGGCGATGGATGCGGCAACATTTCTTTTTGCCTGGACGGTTTTTCTTGGCGCCGATGCGGCGATGCGACTGGATCGACTCTTCTGCATCGAAGTGATCACGAGTAAACTGCCCCAGAAGACGCAACTCTATCTCAAGTGCATGAATCATGTAATCATTGTTATCTTCTTAGTGGGCATGATCGGCTATGGCTTCTGGCTCTCCTACACGACCCGGTTGAGAACGTTTCAGGGGATCCCGGGCTTCAGCTATACGTGGGTCACGCTGAGCGTGCCGATTGGTTGCACGCTGATGCTGATCACCGCGATCCTGAAGATCAAGACGTTCCTGCGAGCGATTTCGACGGGTGAGCCGATCGCGAAGCCTGAAGAAATGGTCAGTGGTGAAATAATCTGAATGGAGGGTTCATGGTGTTTGACAGCAGGGAGAGTATGCAATGACGCTCGTGATGATTCTTTTTTTTCTCTTCATGTTGATGGGAATGCCAGTGCCTTTTGCCTTTGGTATTTCCGGAGTTGCCTTCTTTCTCCAAAATCCAACGCTGCCATTGACGATGCCTGTTCAACAAGTGCTCTCCCAAACACAAAACTTTCTTCTGCTGGCCATTCCACTGTTCATCTTGGCTGGCAACTTACTCAACGAGAGCGGTATTACCGAACGAGTAATGAAACTGGCGTCCGTTCTCACGGGACATATGCGTGCCGGGACGGCGCAGAGCAATATGGTGATAGCTGCATCGCTGGGCGGGATTACGAGTTCAGCCATCGGTGACGCCGCCATGCTCTCGCGGGTGTTAGGGCCGAGCATGATAAATCGGGGATATTCCGGAGGATTCTCGGCCGCCGTTGTTGGCTGCAGCGCATTGATCACGACGATGATACCCCCTGGTATCGGGCTGGTTCTATATGGCAGTATCGCCGAAGTTTCCATCGGACGATTATTTACGGCGGGGATGATTCCCGGCATTTTGATGACGATATTTCTAATGGTTGCGGTAGGCTTTAGGGCCAAGCAAAAAGGTTATCTTCCCGAAAGGGATGAACGGGCAGCTCTCAAGGAGATTGGGAAGACATTTGTCGATTCCATCTGGGCTTTCCTTTTTCCGGTCATTCTGATAGCCGGTTTACGATTCGGCATGTTTACCCCGTCCGAGGCTGGCGCCTTCGCGTGCGTATATGCCATTGCTGTTGGAGCGATCGTCTACAAGCAGTGTTCGTGGAAAGGATTGCACCGAACCCTTGAGAGTACCGTCGTCGATATTGGAATGGTCATGTTGCTTATCGCTTTGTCGGCGACCTTCAGTTACGGTATTGTCTGGGAACAAATACCACAAAAGATGGCCGCATTCATGCTGGGAATTTCCACCATTCCTTGGGTCGTCATGCTGATCGTGATCGGATTCTTACTCTTTGCCGGAACGGCTGTGGACTCCACCGTGTTGATCCTGATGTTGACTTCGATTCTGACCCCGGTCGCCGAGCAAGTCCACGTCGATCTGGTGCACTTTGGGATTATCATGGTGCTGACTCTCACCCTTGGGTTATTGACACCGCCGGAGGGAGCGGTCCTTTATATTGTGTGCACTATCTTCAAATGCTCGCTCTGGGACTTTGTCAGGGAAGGTTGGCTGTTTATGTTGTCTGTTGTCGTAGTGGTAATATTGGTTATTTTCTGGCCGGACGTTGCTCTATGGCTTCCCAATCTGACGTTTGGAAAAGAGTGATTGACAGTGGATATTTCGATGATCATTCCGGGCACTAGATCGTTGATAGCGAACAGGATGTCCGGGAAGGAATGGAGGGGCGAGCTGAGGTTGTCGTAATCCGTATGAGCGTAAGGTCTTCGGCCCGCGGGATGCCGTCAGACGCCGCGCGGAGGGAGTAGGGCCAGCGTGCGATCCAGGGATGCGGTCGGGGGCGTGGCGATGCTCCTGTTCGGAGTGCTCACGGCGGTTCTGTCCCTGCAGTTCCCCCTGGGAAGCCTGCACCGGCCGGGGTCCGGGTTCTTCCCCCTGACGCTGGGTCTGACCCTGATGGGCCTGGCCGCCTGCCATCTCTGGCAGGTTCGACGGGCGGCACCGGTGCCCGCCCTGCAGGCCGTCGCTCAGGAGAGCCAGGGCTCCGTTTCCCGCGTCCTGCTCTTCCTGGGGGCGATCGCCCTGGCGACGGCCCTCCTGGGCTTCCTTGGCTATCCGGTTGTCGCCTTCCTCCTGATGGTCGCCATGCTGGTAATCCTCGGCATCGGGCGCTGGCGGGACTCGCTCTTGATCGCCCTCGGGGCGGCCGTCGCGGCCTACGTGCTCTTCGTCCAGTGGCTCAAGATCCCCCTGCCGAAGGGCTGGATCGGGTTGTAGGGGGCGCGGATGGAGATCCTCGGCTCGCTGCATCAACTCCTGGCCGGATTCGCCGTCGCCACCACCCCGGAGAACCTCTTCTACTGCCTCGCGGGTGCCATCGTGGGCACGCTGGTGGGCATCCTCCCCGGCCTGGGCCCCATCGCGGGCATCGCCCTGCTCATCCCCGCCACCTTCAGCCTGAGCCCGACCTCGGCCATCATCATGCTGGCCGGCATCTACTACGGGGCCATGTACGGGGGCTCCACCACCTCGATCCTCATCAACGTCCCCGGAGAAACGGCGTCGGTCATGACGTGCATCGAGGGCTACCAGATGGCGCGCAAGGGGCGGGCGGGTCCGGCCCTCGCCATCTGCGCCATCGGATCGTTCATCGCAGGCGGTCTGGCGATCCTGGGCCTCGCGTTCTTGGCGCCGCCCTTGGCCGAGGCGGCGCTGGCCTTCGGGCCGCCCGAATTCTTCTCCCTCATGGTCTTCGGATTCGTGGTCCTGAGCAACGTGACGGGCGGCTCGCTGCTCAAGTCCCTGATGATGGCGGTGGTCGGCCTGATCATCGGGACGATCGGTCTCGATCCGGTGACCGGGGACCAGCGGTTCACCTTCGGCTCGGTGTCGCTCCTCGGCGGCATCGAATTCGTGGCCGTGGCCATCGGTCTCTTCGGCATCGCCGAGGTGCTGGTCAACGTGGAACAGCCAGCCGATGCCCTGGAACAGGGGGTGCTGGTGCCGCGCTTCCGCGACCTGTACCCGACGCTGTCCGACATCAAGCAATCGCTGGGTGCCATCCTGCGGGGCACGGGCATCGGCTTCGGCGTCGGGCTGGTGCCCGGCCCCGCGCCGGTGATCGCCACCTACGCCTCCTACATGGTGGAGAAGAGCGTCGCCCGACACCCCGAGGAGTTCGGCCACGGGGCCATCCAGGGCGTGGCAGGCCCCGAGTCGGCCAACAACGCCGCCTGCCAGTCGGCCTTCATCCCCCTGTTCGTGCTGGGCATCCCCTTCGCCCCGCCCACCGCGATTCTCCTGGGCGCGCTCCTCATCCACGGCGTCAACCCGGGCCCGACACTGATCAGCGAGCACCCGCAGCTCTTCTGGGGTGTCGTGGCCAGCATGTACATCGGGAACTTCATCCTCCTCCTGCTCAACCTTCCCTTCGTGCCCCTCTTCGCGAACATCCTGCGGGTTCCGAAGAAGGTCCTGCTACCCCTGGTGATGCTCTTCTGTCTCACCGGCATGTACAGCGTGAACAACTTCATGGTGGATCTGTGGGTGATGCTCGCCTGCGGGGCCCTGGGCTACCTGATGCGCAAGTGGGCCTACGAGGGGGCGCCGCTGCTCCTGGCCCTGGTCCTTGGGCCCCGGATGGAGGTGGCCTTCCGCCAGAGCCTCATGATCTCCCACGGGGATTTCGCGATCTTCCTGGCGCGGCCCGTGTCGCTCGGCTTTCTCCTGGCCACGCTGGGTTTTCTGCTCCTGCCTCTCTTGAAGCGCGGCGTGCAGTCCTTCACGCGGAGGGCGCCCGCCGCGAGGTAGCCCCGCAACTCATGGCGGGGAAGGAGGGTCATCATGCGAACCATCATTGGCGTCCTCCTGGGTCTGATCTTGGCCCTTGGGATCCCCGGGGCCGGTCAGGCCGCCGACTTCCCGACGAAGGAGGTGCAGATCATCATCCCCTATGCCGCCGGTGGGGCCACGGACCTGGTGTTCCGGGCCCTGGCCGCCACCACCTCGAAGTACCTGGGGAAGGCCGTGATCGTGGTGAACAAGCCCGGTGGGGGCGGCGCCGTCGGTGTCACCGAGGCCATGCAGGCCCGGCCCGACGGCCACACCCTGGTGACGGCGATCACCCCGCTCACGATCCTGCCCCATCAGGTGAAGACCGCGTTCACCTACCGGGACTTCGAGCCGGTCATCAACGTGGTGCAGGACCCGGCCATGCTCCAGGTCCGGGCGGATTCCCCCTGGAAGAGCCTGCGGGAATTCCTGGACTATGCCAAGAAAAATCCAGAGCTGATCACGGTGGGCAACTCGGGCGCGGGCGGCGGGGTGCACCTCATCGCCCTGGCCTTCGAGAAGGCCGCGGGGGTCAAGTTCAACCACATCCCCTTCGCCGGCGGCGGCCCGTCGGTTACCGCCCTCCTGGGCGGGCACATCAACGCCGTCTCGGTCTCCCCGCCGGAGGGGATTTCCCACGTGAAGGCAGGGAAGCTGCGCATCGTCGCCCTGTTTTCCGAGAAACGGATGCCGGACTTCCCGGAGGTGCCGACCGTGCGCGAGCAGGGCGTGGAGTTCACCATGGGACAGTGGCGGGGTCTGGCTGCTCCCAAAGGAACGCCGCCGGAAGTGATCAAGACGTTGCACGACGCCTTCAAGAAGGGCATGCAGGACCCTGCCTTCACCAAGAACGCGGCCGACATGAGCGTGTCGTTGGCTTACCTGGGGCCCGCGGAATTCGGGATGCTGATGGCCCAGGATCACGAGCGCTACGCCAAGTTGGTTGCCGAGATCAAGAAGAAGTAGTGCGGCGGATGCCGCACCTCTTGCGAGGAGGGCACAATCCATGAGGACCGCGCGATGGGCAAAGATCCTTCCAATTCTCGGTCTGGCTCTCGTCCTCGCCGGCTGCGCGGAGACCCTGAAGTCCGCCGCCCCCTCGGACAAGCTGGTGATCCGGGTGGGCAGCCCCTTCAAGGCCGGCCACATCCTGGTGGACGCGGCGGAGAAGTTCAAGGAGCTGGCCGAGGGCCGAAGCGGCGGTCGCATCGCGGTGCAGATCGACGCCGGCACCAAGACCGAAATCGACATCAACAAGATGAACAGCGCTGGCACGCTCGAAATGCAGTCCAACGGGACGAATTTCCTGGAGGCCTACGCGCCCCCCTACTACTTCTTCACCGGTCCCTACGTCATGAAGGACTTCGATCACTACATGCGCGTCTGGAACGGCAAGCTCGGCCAGCAGGCGCAGACCCAGATGGAGAAGAACGGCAACCTGAAGTACCTGGGGACGATCTACCGCGGGCAGCGGCAGACGACGGCGAAGAAGCCGATCTACACGCCGGCCGACGCTTACAGCATGAAGCTCCGACTGCCGCCCATTCCAAGCTGGATGGCCGTCTGGAAGGCGATCGGTGCCGACCCGGTCGCGCTGTCGCTACCGGAGCTCTACCCGGGTTTGAAGTCGGGCAAGGCCGACTCTTCCGAGGGCGATCTGCCGCAGGTCTCTTCCTTCAAGCTCGACGAGGTGCAGACACATCTGATCATGACCAACCACCTGGCGCAGACCGGCGGCATGCTGATCAACAAGCCGTTCTTCGACCGTCAGGCCAAGGCCGACCAGGGCCTGATCGTCCAGGCGGCGAAGGAGGCCTGCGACTGGGCCAACGCCAAGATGAAGACCGGTGAGAGCGCCTACCTGCTCGACCTCCAGCGCAAGGGCATGCAGGTGGTGATCCCGGATGCCGAGTCGTTCCGGGTCAAGGCGAAGCCGGCCGTCGAGGAGCTGTTCAAGTCCCAATGGTCGGTCACGACCTGGCAGGAGGTCCTGGCCCAGTAATCTGTCGTCGCCTGCGCGTCCCCGGAGGTGTCAGTGACTCGACTCGAGGAGATCCGAGAGAAAGAGGAACGGCTCGCGGGCCTGTTGAAGGCCAGGAAACTCAGGGGGATCCTGTTGAAGCGCCAGGCGAACTTCTCCTGGCTCACGGCCGGCGGGATCAACCTGATCGGGATCGCCACGGAGCTGGGCGGGACCTCCCTGCTGGTCACCGAGCGGGGCAAGTACGTCCTGACCAGCAACATCGAGGCCTCCCGGATGATCGAGGAGGAGGTGGTCGAAAAACTGGGATTTCAGGTGCGGACGTTCCAGTGGTATGACGACCAGGAAGCCGCCATCGTCAAGGATCTGGTCGGTGACGGACCGATCGGCTCCGACGTCCCCTCTGCGAACGGTGTGAACGTGGCCGAGGACGTGGCCCGACTCCGCTACTCGCTCACGCCAGGCGAGATCGAACGGTATCGCTGGCTGGGGGAGAAGACCTCCATGGCCGCCGAGAAGACATTGATGGAGACGCGTCGGGGGGAGAAGGAGTGCGCGGTCATCGGCCGGCTGTCGGCGGAGCTGTGGAAGGACCGGATCGACCCCGTCGGCGTCATGGGGGCGGCGGACGACCGCATCGCCCGCTTCCGGCACTGCATCCCCATGGAGCGGCCCATCGACCGCCTGTTCATGCTCTCGGTGAACGCCCGGAAGGGCGGCCTCATCGTGTGCCTCACCCGCTTCGTTCACTTCGGCCCGCCGCCCGCCGCCCTGCGCGCCCAGTACGAGGCGAACGTGTACGTGGACTGCGTCTTCATGGCCAATACACGTCCCGGCATCCTTGCACGGGACGTCCTGCAGAAGGGTATCGAGGCCTACCGGGCCAAGGGGTACCCCGAAGAGTGGAAGCTCCACCACCAGGGCGGCCCCATCGGGTACCAGCCCCGCGAGTACCGGACCCATTTCAAGACCCCGGACCTGGTGGCCGAAAACCAGCCCTTCTGCTGGAATCCGTCGATCACCGGGACCAAGTCCGAAGACACCATGCTGGCCACGGCGCAGGGACCGGAGCTGATCACCAGGCCGGTGTTCTTCCCCACACTGGCGTTGGAGATGGAAGGCATGCGTCTCGTGCGACCTGCGATCCTGGAGCAGGAGGGATAGGACCTGGTTCTTGCGCTGGCGCGCAAGAACCAAACTCACGGGGTAAAGAATGGTTTACTCCCAGGCAATTCCGGAGGGGATCCTTGATGCCTTTCAGTTTTGGTTCCTGCGTGCCAGCGCAAGAACAAGGAGGGACCTGCCATGGTGGGGGACACGGCCCTGCGTGAGGGGGTGCTGCACCTGCTGCGCGGTGGCAACGCGCACGTCCACTTCGAGAAGGCGGTAGGCAAGCTGGCCGAAGATCTCAGGGGCAAGAAGCCCCGCGGGATGCCATACACGCTGTGGCAGCAGGTCGAGCACATGCGAATTGCCCAGTGGGACATCCTGGAGTACATCCGCAATCCGAAGCATGTCTCTCCGGAGTGGCCGGCCGGCTACTGGCCGGCAGCGGCGCCCCCCACGCGGACGGCATGGGCCAAGAGCGTGAAGGCATTCCAGGCCGACCGGCAGGCGCTTCTGGACATGGCGGCTGACCCGTCCACGGATCTCCTGGGCCGGGTCCCGGCCGATCCCGAGGGGCCGACGATCCTGCACGAACTGCTCCTGGTGGTCGATCACAACGCCTATCACCTGGGGCAGTTGGTCGTCCTCCGGCGGCTCCTGGGTGCATGGGAGGACTAGCCTCGATCCAAGAGGGCTCTTGAACCGCCAGGACGCCAAGGCTCGCCGCGCATGCGTCGAGGCTTCCCGCAGAGGGAAGCGTGGCGTGTTCGGTTGGAACAGTCGAAAGGTGGACCCCGGGAAGGCATGGCGTGGCCTTGGGGGCCACGCCAGGGTCCACCTCGTTGCCGCGTTCCCGTGGGGTCAGCGTGGGGCTATGCGGATCGCGGCGGGGTGTCCGGATATGGGAAGGCGCACACCCGTGTCCTCGAGAGACGACCCGGTCAGTCTGTATACAGCCAACTCTTTCTCGACGTAGTTCTGCACCAGGACGTGCCGCCCGTCTGGTGTGAAGCTGACGCCCTGGGTGTTCCGTCCGGTCGCCGCCTCCGCCACCTTGACCGGCTTCGCGTCCTTCAGCGAGAAGAGTTGCAGCCTTCCCTGCTCGGCACGGAAAGGGCTGTCCTTGGCCTTGTTCGTGCCGTTCATAACCGTGACCGCCAGCCATTGCCCGTCGGGCGAGATGGCCAACCCCTCTGGGGTCTGACCGACGGCCAGGTAATCCACGGCGCGCATCGGCTGGCGCGTCAGATCGATGAGTGTGACGCTGTCGTTGCTGCCATCGCCGCGTCCGACGTTGGCCACCGCGGCCAGTCTTCCGTCGGGCGAGATGTCAATGCCGTACGGGTTGTTCCCGACCGAGATGTCTCGCTTGGTATAGGCGACCTTGGCCCCCTCGATGCTCAGGACGGACACCGCGTCTTCGCCGCGCTTGGCCGCCAGGGCCCACTTGCCATCCGGAGTGATGGCGACGTGGCGTGGACTGGAGCTGGGCTCGCCGATCTTCACGGTGTCCACGTGCCGAACGGTCTTGCCCTGGATCGTCAGCACGGAAATATTGCCGTCCGCATGGGCGGCCAGCGCCAGGTCACCCTTGCGGCTGATGGAGACCCCCAGCGGGTGCCGTCCGAGGTCCACCTTGCCGATGACTTTCGGCGGCATCGTTTCCAGATCGACAACCTGGATGAAGTTGTCGGTGACGACCTTGGTCCGGTCTGCCGGATTGACCCGATTGGGAGCGGAAACCAGCGCCAGCTTCTCGTCGGGGCTCAGTGCGATGGCCATCGGTGGCGCGGTGACGCTGTGCTCCAGTTCCACCTGCCCCAGCACCTTCGGAGGGAAGGTGGAGGTGTCCAGGACCGTCAGCGTATCCGGCACCACCTGCTCTGCGACCTTGTAGACACCGTCGAAGATGGGCAGCTTGCCATCATTGCCGGAGATCATCAGATGCGGGCCCACCCCCGTCGTCGGCGCCATAGTGGCGCAACCCGCAAGAACGAGTGCAGCCAGGACCCCGATCAGCCTCGCGCGTCTCATGCGTCCCCCCTTTCGCCCCTAACCCGCCAGGAGCCTCTGGATCCGCTGCTCCAACCCCGCTTCGTCCATCCCCCCATCCACACGCTCGACGATCTTCCCATCCTTCCCGATGAAGAAGGAGTTCGGGGTGGCCTCGACCCCGTACTTGCCGCCGATCAACCCGCTCGCATCCCGGCCGACCGGGAACGGAAGCCGATACTCCTCCACGAACTTCCTGGCGTCCCCTTCCTTGTCCCAGGTCACGTTGATGCTCAGAAGCGCCAGTCCCTTGTCGCCATACCTGTCGTACAGCTTTGCCAGAACGGGAGCCTCCCGTTGACAATGGGGTCACCCGGAGGCCCAGAAGTTCACCAGAACCGGCTTGCCCCTCAGGCTGGAGAGAGTGATGTCTTGCCCGCTGAGGAGTCGCAAAGTGAAATCCGGCGCATCGGCCCCGGCCCGCGCCAGCCCCCTCTTGCCCGGTGCGGTCGTGCCTCCGCCCTGATACAGGGTGAAGGCGATTATCCCGGCGAGGGCCACGCCGAGGACCCCGACCACGATCCACACGGCCAGGTGGGACTTGGTCTTCTGTTGCTCCTTCTTTGACGGTGGCTTGGCCAGCTTTCGCTTTCCCATGAGGGCTCCCTCACCGGTTGTGTGATTGATTTGTCTTGCCTGATGCACCCCCTTCTTCTACAAGGCGAAGGGCCGTGGCGCAAGGGGGTACACATGGGCTGAGAGTGGAGGGGAGACGGCCAGGGAGTCCGATGAGTCCGGGATGAAATACCCGGATCGGGCCAAATAGCGCTTGACCGGGAGTTCGGCTTTGATTACCGTGTGGCCCGAGTCGGGAGGGGGGGCCAGGGGAGAGTCGCCTCCGCCGGTTTTTGCCGCGATCGATAAGGCTCCGCACAAGTCGAGTCGGTTCGATTTACCAAAAGGAGGAATCCATGCGCTCGCACCGATGGGGGGTGTTGGCGGTTGTGGTGATGCTCTTCGGGGTCTGGCTGTATGCCCCGGCAAGTGCGGCGGCCCAGCAGAAGCCGGTCAACCTGACGTGGACTGCGGGGCCGGTCGGCGGCGGGTGGTATTTGATCGCAGGCGGGATCGCGGAACTGATTCGAGATGCGGCCGGCTTCAACGTGAAGGTGGTGCCGGGCGGCGGGACCCAGAATCCGCCACTCATCGACAAGGGGGAGGCAGAGCTGGGCTGGGGGCTCCCTCCGCTCCTGAACGCCGCCTGGAACGGCGAGGATCCCTACGACAAGCCGCCGAACAACGGCCGGAAGATGCAGAACCTCCGCTCCATCGCGGGGGGGATGAGCGTCAACACCTTCCATTTCTACGTGGGAGCCGAGACGCCGTTCAAGTCCATGGACGAGATCTTCAAGCAGAAGAAGGCGCTGCGGATCGCCATCTCCCCGGTGGGGACTTCAGACGAGTGGGTCTTCCGCAAGGTCATGGCGTATTACGGTACCGATTACAGGGACTTGGAGGCGGCCGGCTTCAAGTTCTTCCGTGGGTCGTATTCCGAGCAGGCCTCCAACTTCAAGGACCGGAACGTGGATGCGGTCTTCACCTTCCTGGCCCTGCCGGGCGCCGCGGTGACGGAGGCCTCGCTCGGCCGTTCGCTCCGCCTGCTGAATTTCCCCCCGGGCCTGCTGGATTCCCTGGCGAAGTTCGGTCTGGGAAAGGGGAGCATCGCCAAGGGAACCTATCCAAAGGCAGCCAATGCCGACGAGGACGTGACCTCGGCAACGATGGGGAGCGTCATCGTGGCCAACAAGGACGTGCCCCCTGATGTCGCCTACGGCATGGCCAAGGCGATCAGCGAGAACCTGGACCGGTTCCGGAAGATTCACGCCAGCCTGCAGACCTACCAGGCGAGCAATGGGGCGGAGCCCAGCGGGATCCCATTGCATCCGGGCGCCGAAAAGTACTTCCGGGAGAAGGGCTACCTGAAGTAAGGACAGCCCGCCCCAGGACATCAGGAAGGCGCCCGCCCCGTTCCACCGAGGGCGGGCGCTTTCGTATGGACGGGGAGATAAACACGTCACCACCAAGACACCAAGGCACCAAGAGGGCCCACGATTTTCAGGATCGCGAGAACCACACCGGTGCCGGTCACCGGAGGATCCGGGTTCAGGGAAAGGTTCGGTGGATTGAGAGCAGGCCAAACCTTGGTGTCTTGGTGGTGAAAAGCCTCAGATGAGCAGGGCGGGACGAGGGGGCTGATGCGAAAGCTCTCCGGCGCGGTCAAGTTGGGCGTGCTCGTCTACGCTTGCGCCGCCGCGCTGTTTCACCTCTACACCGCCGGCTACGGCTCGCTGGAGCCGCGCCTCATGCGGGGGACGCACCTGCTCTTTCTCCTCCCCCTCCCGTTCCTTCTCTACCCTGCGAGGCGGCGCTCCCCCCTGGACCGCCCGAGCGTCCTGGACTGGATGGCGGCGGCCGTCGCGGCCATCGCCTGCGGCTACGTCGTCTGGAACGCAGAGCGTCTCAATTTCCGCCTGCAGGGGGTGGACGACGTCTTGCCCGTCGAGGTGGTGCTGGGAAGCCTCATGGTGTGCCTCGTCATCGAGGCCTGCCGCCGCTCGCTCTCCCGCTGGATGGCTGTTACCGTCGTGGTTTTCCTGGCCTACCTCGCCGCCTCCTCCCTCATGCCGGGCGTCCTGTACTTCAAGGGCTACTCCTTCCCCCGCATGGTGGAGATCATGTACCTGGCGGGGGACGAAGGGATGTTCGGCTTCCTCACCGGGATCTCGGCCAACATCCTGTTCATCTACATCCTGTTCGCCGGGGTGATGGTCAAGGCGGGGGTGGGTGACTTCCTGATCGACTTCGCCGTCTGGGCCGCGGGCTGGGCCCGGGGGGGCGCGGCCAAGATCGCCGTCCTGTCCAGCGCCCTGTACGGGACGGTGAGCGGGAGCACCGTGGCCAACGTGTATGCCACGGGCTCCTTCACCATCCCCCTGATGAAGCGCCACGGCTTCACGCCCAAGCAGGCCGCGGCCATCGAGGCCATCGCCGGGACCGGCGGCCAGATCATGCCGCCCATCATGGGGGCCGGGGCCTTCATCATGGCCGAGGTCACGGGGGTTCCCTACTTCCAGATCATCAAGGCCGCGGCCATCCCGGCCATCCTGTACTACGTGGGCGTCTTCAGCATGGTCCACTTCATCGCCCTGCGGTCCGGCATGCGCCCCACTCCCCGCGCGGAGCTGCCCTCATGGCGCCCCATGCTGCGCCGGGGGTATTACTTCGCCCCGTTCCTGCTGATCCTGTACTACCTGGCCCACGGCTACTCGCCGACCAAGGCGGCATTCTTCGTGATCCTCATCACGGCTGCCCTGAGCTTCCTGGACCGGAAGACCTGGATGACCTGGCACAAGGTCCGGGATGCCCTCTTCGAGTCCGCCGTCAGCGCGGCCCTGATCGCCGCCGCGCTGGCGGGCTCCGGCATGATCGTGGCCACGCTCACGCGCACGGGGGCGGCCCTGGCCTTCAGCGGAATGATCCTGGGCGCCGCCAGGGGGAGCCTGGTCCTCACCATGATCCTGATCTTCCTGGTGGTCAGCGTGCTCGGGACCGGCATCCCGACCACGGCTGCCTACGTCATCGCCGTCACCATCGGCGCCGCCGCCATGGGGAGCCTGGGAGTTCCCCTCCTGGCGGCGCACCTGTTCGTGTTCTACTATGCGGTGCTGTCCGATCTGACGCCGCCCGACGCCATCACGGCCTTCGCGGCGGCCAACCTGGCCGGCGCGGAGATGATGTCCACGGGGATCGAGGCGGTCAAGCTGGGCATCGCCGGATTCCTCGTGCCCTTCGCCTTCGTGTACCAGACGTCGCTCTTGCTGCAGGCGGGCTGGGTGCAGATCGTCACGGCCTTCTGTCTGACGGCCTTCGGGGTCGTCTGTCTCGCGGCCGCCCTGATCGGCTACGCCTGGGCTCCCTTGAGACGCAGCCAGCGTTGCCTGCTCCTGGGTGCGGCAGTTCTGCTGGTGTTCCCCGCGCAGGGATTGGAACTCCTGGGGGTCGCGTTGGGCCTCGGCAGCCTCGCCTCGGCACGGCCAAGGCGGGCCGGGAAATGACGCTGGTGACGGCGGGGATCCTGAGCGACGGGGACCGTGTCCTGGTGTGTCAGCGACGGGCGGGGAGCCGGTTCGGTCTGAAGTGGGAGTTCCCCGGCGGCAAGGTGGAGGACGGCGAGGCGCCGGAGGCCTGCCTGCGGCGGGAGCTTTCCGAGGAGCTGGGCATCCAGGCCGACGTGGGACCGGAGATGTACCGGACCGAGCACCGGTATCCCGGCGGGTTCGCCGTGAGGCTGCTGTTCTTTCGCGTGCTCCGATTCGTTGGGACGCCGATCAATTGCGCCTTCGAGCGGATGGAGTGGGCGCGCTGGGCCGACCTCGCCGGCTACGACTTCCTGGAGGCGGATCGGGAATTCGTGGACCGGCTGGCCCGAGGAGAGATCCGATAGCTCAAGAGAAGCGAGGGCGATACCGCCCGCGGCTGGATGGCGAGAAGATCGATGCGTTCCGGTCGCGGCTGCTCCGGTGGTTCCGGCGGAACGGCCGGGAATTGCCCTGGCGGCGGACCCGGGACCCATACCGGATCCTCGTCTCGGAGGTCATGCTCCAGCAGACCCAGGTGGAGCGGGTCCGGGACTATTACGGGCGATTCCTGCGAGAGTACCCGACGGTCCAGGACCTGGCCGCGGCGCACCCGGCCCGCGTGCGCGAATCGTGGGAGGGGCTGGGGTACTACGCCCGCGCCCGGAACCTTCACGCCGCAGCAAGGACGATCGTGGATCGACACGGCGGCAGGTTTCCGCGACGCGTGGATGATATCCAGGCCTTGCCGGGCGTGGGGCGCTATACCGCGGGCGCCGTGGTCAGCTTTGCCTACGGGGAGTCGGCGCCCATCCTGGACACGAACGTCCGGCGAGTCCTGGGCCGGATCTTCGTCCGACGTCGGGCCTCCCGCCCCGCCCAGGCCGAGCGGCGTCTCTGGGCCCTGGCTGAGGGAGTCATCCCCGAAGGCCAGGCCTGGGCATTCAACCAGGCCCTCATGGATTTCGGCGCGACCGTTTGCACAGCCCGCAACCCGCAGTGCAGCACCTGTCCCATGCGGTCGCACTGCGCCTATTACGGGCGACATCAAGGGGAGCCGCAACCGTGATTGCCAACACGTGATGGGGGAGAGCGACATGATCTACGTGGTCGTGACTGTCGAGGCAAAGCCGGGAAGGCTCGAGGCATTCCTGGCGGAGTTCCACCGGAACGTGCCCACCGTCCGGGCCGAGAGGGGCTGCATCGAATACGTCTCGACCGTGGACCTCAAGACAGACCTCCCGCCGCAGATCCCGCTGCGCGAGAACACGGTCACCATCGTCGAGAAGTGGGAGAGCCTTCCGGCGCTCCGGGCTCATCTCCAGACGCCCCACATGGCGACGTACCGCGAGCGGGTGAAGGACCTGGTGTCCGACGTCTCGTTTCAGGTGCTGGAACCGAGGTGAGGGGATCGGTCGGGCAGGGCGCCCCTCCCGCGGGCACCCCGGCCGACGTTCCGAATAGGCACCGGACGGAAGCAGCGCCTCGGAACGTCGCTAATGATGGACTCTATATGACTGGGGTAGAGGGAGGAATACGCTTTCGCCACGGTGCGACTCGCGCGTGTGGTGGACCCAGGGCTTCCCCATCACGTCACGCGATGGGGAATGGACGGCAGGAGACTTGCTTGTGCACTGAGGACAGTGGGGCATGCCTGGCGTTGATGTGGGGGGGTGTAGAGCCTGTGCATTGGAGATCTGGGCCCACTATCTGATGCCCAGCCACGTCCGTTCGGTCGGCGTCCCGTAGTCCGCCGACGGATCGCGGCGGGTGATCGGGGAAGCCCATCCGGCGGCATACTTTGTGGGTGAGCTTCCGGGTTCCCCCGGAATGCCAAGCAGGCCGGTCACGGGTCGTTCCGGGATTCCTGTTCCTCCAAAATGGTTTCGAGTTCGGCGACGGCCTCCAGGTCTCTTGGGCGGTCGGCCGCCCGCTTCACCTGGATTAGGCGTTCCAGGCCGAGGCACTGGCAGGTACAGCCGAACACCTCGACCGTGATGCAGTCGGGCCCCAGGTCCTCGTATCGCCCGCCTCCTGGACCATCGTAGTTGACACCCTGCCATGTGACAGATATGATTCTGCCAAAATGGAGGTGCGCTATGCCGACCGCGGTCGCCCGATCCACGAAACCTCGCGAGACAGATACGTCCCCCTCAACGGATCTCGGACGATTCCAGGCGGCCCTGCATGCCGGGACGCTTGGCGCCACGGGATTCTTGTACCTGCTCGGCTTACCCATCCAGGACACCCCTGCCCTGCTGCAATCCGTGCGCAAAGGCATCCCTTACGCCGCCCTGGCACGCCTTCAGCGAAATCTTGCGTTTCCGCTGGACCAGGTCGCCAGCTTGATGCAGGTTCCCGCGCGCACCCTCGCCCGCCGGCGGGAGGAGCGGCGCCTTCGTCCCGAGGAGTCCGACAAGCTGCTCCGGGTGGCTCGACTCCTGGGCCAAGCCCTGCAACTGTTCGGCGGGGACTGGACCGACGCCCGGGCATGGCTCGGGACCCCCCAGCCCACCCTCGGAAATGTGACTCCCCTGAAGATGGCGGAAACCGAACTCGGCGCCCGGGAGGTCGAGATGGCCATCTATGCGATCCGCCACGGGGTGTTTGCGTAGTGCCCACCTCCTGGCGGCTCATCGAAACCACCTTCGCCTCCACCGCGTTCACCGGAGAGGGGGCGCTTCTCAGCCGAGGGCGATGGCACTCTCCAGGCACCCGCATCGTCTACACCGCCGACTCCCGGGCGCTCGCCGTTCTTGAGGTCCTCACGCGACTGCGCGGCCGCGCTCCCCAGGTCCCCTACAGCCTGATCGGCGTCACTTATCCGGTGAGCGTGATCACCCACATCGATCCGGCAACCCTCCCGGACAATTGGCGAGCCTACCCGGGACCGGCCCCTCTCCAGGCTCTTGGCGATGCGTGGATCGCCAGCAAGACCTCCCTGGTCCTTCGCGTCCCCAGCGCGGTCATCCCGGAAGAGTCCAACTACCTGATCAACCCCGAGCATCCGGAGGTCCCACTGCTCGCGACGCATCCCGGCACGCCATTTCGGTTCGACCTGCGCCTCATCCCTCAGCCCACCTAGCGCGACCCCGTCGGCGCTCCCCGTCTGCACTCCGGCTCTTCCCGCTGCTTTCGGCCTCTGTCCGCGCACGCGGACGATGCAGCTTGCATCACCTTTCCCGCTCCTCCAGGACGGCTTCGAGTTCGGCGGTGGCCTCCAGGTCTCTGGGGCGGCCGGCGGGGCGCCGCGCAGATACGGCTTGTGCGGCGCGAGGGCGGAGACGAGCTGGCGGACATTCTCGTCGGATCGGCGGTAGACGATGTCAAGGTCATGGGTGAGCCTGGCGGAGCCGTGCGCGGTCGCGGCTGCCCCTCCCACAAGGATCTACTCGACTCCCGCCTCGGCCAGGCAGCGGAGATGCGCCGCATGATCGGTCAAGGCGTTACCGATCCTTCCGGGCGGCCCGGCGCAGCACTTCGGCAAATCGCCGGGGTTCCATCCGGCCTCGTCTGGTTCTGATGGGCACGCTCCCGGGCAAGGCAGCATGCAGTTTCTTGGGATGTTACCGAGGAAATGGTCAAGGAAGAAACCCTCGAACGGATGGAGAGACGGACGGCCTGATTCCGCAAATCGACCATCGCGTCTCTTGTCTGTTGTGACCCGCAGTGGGGTCAGCCGAGGTCGTTTGCGGCAACCCTCGGGCTCACGTGCAAGCGGTTTCCGATGGCCGGGGCCAGGAGCCTGAGCAGGGCCACCGGCAGAGTGCTCGTGAAGTGGTGGTTGCCGGCTTCCCGCCCGATAACGGAAGCCGTCATGACGCCAACGTACCGGTCGCCGATGAAGAAGGAGAAGGCAGCGGTGCGGCTCACGGCGCGCGAGGAGAGAACACCCCCGCCCCGGGCGAAGGTCTCGTAGCGGTTGTCCCCTGACCCGGTCTTGCCGCCAGCCTCAAGGATCGCACCCCTGCCATCGGTGAAGGCGCCCGCCAGGCGGCGCGCGGTCCCTTCCGTCACCACCTGAACCATCACCTGCCGGAGGATGCGGGCCGTCGTGGTTGCCATGACGCGCTCCCCACGCGGCGGGGCAGGCTCAAGCACCGTCTCGTAGGGGGTGTCGGCGGCAAAGCGCATCTTCCGCAAGGTGACGGTGGGAAGCCGTACGCCGTCGTTCTGGATGATCCCCATCAACTCGGCCAGCGCGTCGGGCCGGTCGGAGGAGCTTCCGATCGCCGTGGCATAGGAGGGGACGAGTCGCTCGAACGGGAAGCCGAGCCGGCGCCAGGACGGAGTCATCCGGGCGAAAGCGTCCTCCTCGATCCGGATGCGCAGCCGCACGTCCTGTGCGTGACGGTTGCGCGTCTGGGACAGCCAGGTCGAGGCGAGGCGGCGCGGCTCCGCGCTCTGCGCCAGGAGATCGGTCCAGGAGATACCAGGGCTCTTCCTCAGCTCGCCCGCACACCACACGTCGAGCGGATGGCGGCCCAGCAGGTAGCCGTAGTCCGGAAGGGTGAGACGGGGGCTGCCATAGCTTTTCACCAACCGCAGGAGCCGATCGAGGGGCACCGGACCCGAGCGTGGCTCGAGCCATCGCCCCAGGGCCTCCGGCCCTGTGCCGATGCGCCAGGCGAAGAACAGCATCGCCAGGTGCCGCGGATCCTTCGCCCGCCGGCCCAGCAAACGTACCTCCATCTCCCGGGGTGAGAGGCCCCGGTATCTCCCGTACGCCCTCGCCAGGGATGCCTGGCTTTCCGCGGCCGCAATGTCCTCCAGGAGCCGTTGTCGCACGGGATCCTGGGGATTCGCGAGCACGCCCTGCGCGTCATAGGGAAGACGGGCCTCGTGGAAGCGCACGATGTCCCGCATCAGGCGGATATACACCAGGTTCACCGAATAGATCAGGCCGTCCCGGACGGAATAGACCCGCCCATTTTCCTTTCGCTCATAGTTGACGAAGGCGTGGTGGCCGCCGCCGGTGAAGAACACCTCTCCCGGATTGGCCGAGTAGGTCCGGTCGAGGGCTTTCCGCAAGAACCCGTCCAGCGTGAGATCCCGCTGCTTGCCAAGGGTGATGGCGGCCCAGCGCGTGAGCGGATCGGCCGCCGTGAGGGTCGGTCGGTCGAGTCCCTGGGGGGTGGAACCAGCGAACACCCGGTAGAGTTCCGCCATCAGCTCGAGGTAGTGGACCAGGGTGCGGAGCTTGGCGGTGCTTCCCAGCTCCAGCTTCATGCCGTGATTCACGTCGAAGGGCCTGTCCAGCGTGTCCGTGTGCACGCGAACGAGGTTGGCGAGAGGCGTCCGTTCGAGGAGCAGGAAGCTGTAGGTCACGTCCCGCGGATCTCCCCCGCCCAGGAGATGCTCGCCGATCAGCCCGTTCCTGGTCAGGAAGGTGCGGTCCCGCAGTTGGTCGAAGAGCAGCGCCACGTCGCCCTGCAGGCCAAGGTCCAGGGTGCTGTCCGCCTGGAGGTGCAAGCGGTCGAGGTCGTATCCATTGGACTCCCCCAAGAGCTGTCCCAGCCCGGCGCGCAGGTGAGACACCGTCTTTCCCTGAAGCACCAGCCGGCCGGGAGCGGCAGCCGCTTGGCGCAGGAAGCTGATCGGCGTCAGCCCGAGCTGGCGCGCGAATTCCTGGCCGATCACCCCCGCCACCTGGAGCTGGGTCGTGTAATGGGCGACGCGCTTCTCCAGCGCGGCATGATCGCGCACCAGGTAGAAGCTCGGGGCGCGGGTCGCGCACAGCAGGGCCAGGACGTGCTTGAAGACCCGGACCTGGTCGGGAGTGGACGAGTACGAGGCCAGCGCCGATCGCAGCTCCTCCGGGGGGATCCCGAACCAGGCCAGCATGCCGTCGCCGAGTCCGTTGACCTCGCCCCAGCCAGGTGCGGCGCCGAGCGGCAGCTCGTTGAGGTACCGGAGCAAGATTTCCCGTCGCGCCACGCGCGTATCGGTCCCATCGCGGTAGACTCTGAGGCTGGCGGAGGTCATCTGGCGCAGCTTCTCGAGGGGAGATGCCGTGCGGCCGCCCTGCGAGTGCTGGAACTTCTCGAGTTGAGTGGCCAGGGTGCTTCCCCCCTCCTGCGGCAGGGGCAATCCCAGGTTGCGGCCGATGTAGGAGGCTGCCGCCTTCGCCAGGCGGGTCCAGTCGACCACGGGATTCTGCCTCAGGTCGGACGCCTCCTGGAGGCGTCGATCCTCGATGAAGAGCAGGGTGCTCACGAGGAGGGGAGGGACCTCGTCGGGGTCGCGGAAAACACTGTGTCCCACGGTGCCGTCGTAGAGCGGCGCCCCTCCAGCATCGCGGATGACGAGGCCTGCCCGTACCGGCTCCCGGTACGGCGGCAGGATGCCCTGGCGTGCCAGGTCCAGCGCCGCCGGCGAGAACTGCGTCTGGGCGGTCACCTGGAAGCCCCGGGCCTCCAGGCGACTTTCGAACTCGGGAATTCGCGTGAAGCCGAGCCGCCGGTCCAAGGGACCGGATTCAGGGAAAGCGATCAGCGGGCTGGGACCCGGCCTCAGCTTGTACGTCAGCCGGCCCGCCCAGCGGGAGAACAGCCAGGACTGGAGGGCAGAGGTCTGCGCCTCGTGGACCGCCGCGGTCAGCACCAAACCGCCAAGGAACAAGAGGTGGAACCGCCTTGAGCAATGGTGCTCACACGGCTTGGCGGGGACCCTCGTCTGGAGCGAGACCTGATGGGAGGTGCCGGCGGGGGACAGTACCGGGCGCCATGTGAGCGGGCCGTGAAGGATCCGAAGGATTGTCTCGCAGGAGCGCCGGGCGGTCTGCATGACCTTGAAAGAAACGTGCGCCAGCAGATCCCGGAGAATCATGGTACCCCCTGAAATACACGAGCAGTCTACTCCGGCAGTGCGCGGAAGGCAATCGAGGCGAGGCACGCGAATCCCGGTCTCGTCATGAAACGCTCCCGGGTGCGGTCCTCGACGTAGAAGGTCGGGTGACAGATTCGCGCCGTCCATACGGGCGCTGACGGATTATTGTTCAGGGGGTGGGTCCTGGAGCGCCTTGATGCCGGCAGGGGCGAAGGAGAGCAGCCGGGCATTCCCGGAAGGCTTCGGGGGGTGCACCCTGGGGCGTGAGAGCGTGCCACGGGGCGGTCTCGAGGGACTGGCTGATGTCAGAGGGCAGGGGAATCGCCGCGGGACTCCGTTCGCGGCATCAGAAGGCCCGGGGTTCCTGGAACTCGCCGAACACCCCTCGAAGGACGGCGGTGATCTCTCCCACGGTGCAATCCGCCTCGACGGCTGCCAGGATCGGCGGCATCAGGTTCTCGGTGCCCTCCGCGGCCGCCTGCAGCCGCTCCAGGGCCCGAGCCGCGCCGGCCGCATGGCGCTCTCGCCGGAACCGGGCAAGGCCGTCCAGCTTCTGCCGCACGCCGGCGGGATCCTGCCGGTGAATATCCATGGAAGGCTTCCCGGGAGAGGTGAAGCGGTTCAGCCCCACCACCACCCGAGCCCCCGCCTCCACCGCCCGGTGGTGCCGGACGGCGGACTCGGCGATCTCACGCTGGATCCAGCCATCCTGGATGAGGTGCACCATCCCGCCGCGTCGCTCGATCTGCTGGATGGTTTCCTGGATGGCCCCCTCCATCCGCCGGGTGAGATCCTCCACGTAGAATGAGCCGCCCAGGGGATCGGCCGTGGAGGTGACGTTCGTCTCGTGAGCCAGGATCTGCTGCGTGCGCAGTGCCAGCAGGGCCGAGTCCTCGGTGGGCAGGGCATGGGCCTCGTCCCAGGCGCAGGTGAAGATGGTCTGGGCGCCGCCCAGCACGGAGGCCATCGCCTGATAGGCGACGCGCACCACATTGTTGCGGGGCTCCTGCATGGTGAGGGTGCTCCCCCCGCACACCACGCCGAACCGGAACATGCATGACCGGTCATCCGTGGCGCCAAACCGCTGGCGGAGGATGCGGGCCCACAGTCGGCGCATGGCCCGGTACTTGGCCACCTCCTCGAAGAAGTCATTGTGGGTGTAGAAGTAGAAGCTCAGGCGGGGCGCGAAGCTGTCCACAGCCAGACCCCTGCCCACGACGGCCTCGACGTAAGTGATCCCGTCCGCCAGGGTGTAGGCCGCCTCCTGCACGGCCGTCGCCCCCGCATCCCGGAAGTGCGCGCCGGCGATGCTGATGGGATTGAACCGCGGCAACTCCGTCGTGGCGTACTCGATGGTATCCACGATGAGCCGGAGGGACGGCGCGGGGGGAAAAATCCACGTGCCGCGAGCCACGTATTCCTTGAGGATGTCGTTCTGGACGGTTCCCGTGAGGGCGTGCGGTCGGACGCCCTGCCGCTTCGCCACCGCCACGTACATGGCGAGGATGATGGCGGCCGTGGCGTTGATGGTGAAGGAGGTGCTCACCGAATCCAGCCGGATGTCCCGGAAGACCGTCTCCATATCGGCGAGGGTGTCGATGGCCACGCCCACCTTGCCCACCTCGCCCTCGGCCAGCGGGTCGTCCGAGTCCATGCCGAGCTGGGTGGGCAGGTCGAAGGCCACCGAGAGCCCCGTGTTGCCCTGATCCAGGAGAAAGCGGTAGCGCCGGTTCGTTTCCTCGGGTGTCCCGAAACCGGCGTACTGGCGCATGGTCCACACCCGCTCGCGGTACATGTCAGGGTAGATGCCCCGGGTGAAAGGGTACTGGCCGGGGAAGCCCAGGAGATCGAGGTATTCGGCCGGCGGCTCCGCAGGAACATACAGGGGGTCGACAGGCAACCCCGAATGTGTCTGCACGGGGGTCCTGGCCCTCAGGCTTCTGGCCCACCGCTCCCGAGCCTGGCGATACGCCCCATCCGCCCCTTCCTTCATGTCCGAGCCCCTCTTCGCGCCAAGCGACCGCGCCTATTCGCCCCGGAACAGGGGGTCCCGTTTCTCGAAATAGGCCTTCACGGCCTCGCCGTGATCCCGGGAGCCCCAGAGGCGGGCGAAGCATTCCGCCTCGAAGGCGATGCCGTGATCCCGGGGCATGCCCTCCCCCTGATACAGGGCCCGTTTGATGGCCCGCACGGCCAGCGGCGGCTGGGCGGCCACCCGGCGGGCCAGGGCCTCGGCCTCGACCAGCGCCTGTCCGGGCGGCGTCACCCGGTCCACCAGCCCCAGGCGAAACGCCTCCTCACCGCTGAAGATGTCGCCGGTGAGCAGCAGCTCCAGGGCTCGCCCCCGCCCCACCAGGGCGCGCAGGCGCTGACCTCCACCCCACCCCACCATGATCCCCAGGGCGATCTGCTTGAATCCGATCCTGGCGTCCGAGGCCGCGATCCGGATGTCGCACGCCAGCGCCACCTCGGCCCCGCCGCCCAGGGCGTGACCCTCGATGGCGGCGATCACCGGGACCTCGAGCCCTTCCAGGCGCTGGAGTACCGCCTGCATCCTGCGGGACATGGCGCGACCCGCCTCGATCCCCTCCAGCCTCTCCAGCGACTTGAGATCGCCGCCGGACACGAAGGTCCCCCCGGCGCCGGTCAGGATCACCGCCTGGAGGCTGCGGTCGGTCTCGAGGGCGGCCACAGAGCGGTCCAGCTCATCCATGGTGGCGAGGTCGATGGCGTTCTTCACCTCCGGTCGCCGGATGGTGAGCGTCGCCACCCTCTCCACGATCTCCAGGCCTACGTTCTTGTCGTCCATGCCATTCACCCACACACCCTCAGATGACGCCGGAGCCCCGAAGCTCCTCGATGGTCGCCGCCTGGTATCCCAGGAGGTCCCGGAGGACCTCTTCGGTATGCTGGCCCAGAAGGGGCGGGGGAGCCACGGGTGCGCCCTCGTTCCCCTCCATCTTGACCGGGTTCCCCACCAGTGTGATCGTGCCATCGCCCGAGGGGTGTGGCACGCTCTGGAGCATGCCCCGCGCCGCGGCCTGGGGCAATGCCAGGGCCTGGGCCACGCGGTTCACGGGGGCACACGGGACCTCCGCATTCGCCAGGATCTCCATCCATTCCCACGTGGTCCGCTCCGCCATCCGGATCTCCAGGATCGGCACCAGGACCCCCTTTTGCTCGACCCGCCGGACATTCGTGGCAAACCTGGGGTCCCGCCCCATCTCGGGCAGGCCAATGGCCTCGCAGAATCGCGGCCAGAACCGCTCGGCCCCCAGGATGGCTACCGCCAGGTAACCGTCGCGGGTCTGGAAGGCCTGGTACGGCACCGTGTTGGGGTGAGCCGAGCCCACCGGCTCCGGGTTCACGCCAGAGGTCAGGTAGTACTGGGCGTGGTAGCTCAGCAGGCTGAGCTGGACGTCGAACATGGCGATATCCACGTGGCTGCCCCGGCCCGTGCGGTCGCGCTGGTACAGCGCGGCAACGACGCCGTAAGCGCCGAACACGCCTCCCCCCAGGTCGCCCACGGGGACTCCCATCTTCACCGGCGGCCGCCCCGGCTCGCCCGTGAGGCTCATCGTCCCGCTCATGGCCTGGACCGTGAGGTCGAAGGCCGGATGGTCCCGATACGGCCCCCAGGACCCATACCCCGAGACAGAGCAGGTGATGAGGCGGGGATTGCTCTGGCGCAGCGTCGCAGGCCCGAGACCCAGCCGATCGGCCACGCCCGGGCGGAAATTCTCCACGAAGATGTCGCACCGGTCGGCCAGGGCGAACAGGATCTCCCGTCCGCGCGGGGACTTCAGGTTCAGTGTGACGCTCTTCTTGCAGGCATTGCCGCTGATGAAGAAGGCGCTCAGACCCCGGTCGAAGTACAGAGAGGCGCTGCGCGAAGGATCCCCGCCCTCGGGCTCCTCGATCTTAATGACCTCGGCCCCCAGGAAGCCGAGAAGCAGCGAGCAGTACGGCCCCGCCAGCACCCTGGTGAGGTCCAGGACGCGCACCCCGTGAAGCGGCCCCATGCGATCTCCCTGCACTGCCCCTTGACCTCCGGACGGCCTGCCGGTTTCACCCTCCCAGGTACAGGCGCTTGACCTCGGGGTCGTCGAGCAGGACCTGGCCGGGTCCCTCGAAGCGGTTCTGCCCCAGCTCCAGGACATACCCGCGGGTCGCCACCGACAGGGCCTTGGCGGCGTTCTGCTCCACCACCATCATGGTGTAATCCGCCTGCCGGAGCTCCACGAGCTTCTCGAAGATGAGGCTGACGAATTTCGGGGAGAGACCCAGGGATGGCTCGTCCAGAAGGATCAGCTTGGGCGAGGTCATGAGCGCCCGGCCGATGGCCAGCATCTGCTGCTCGCCGCCGCTCAGGCTGCCGGCGAGCTGCCGCTTCCGCTGTTCCAGGATCGGAAAGAGGCCGTACACCCGCTCCAGCGCCTCCCGGACACGGGCCGGAACCCCTTCGATGTAGGCCCCCATCTCCAGGTTCTCCAGCACCGTCATCTGCGGAAACACGATCCGCCCCTGGGGGACATAGGCCAGTCCCAGTCGAACCGCACGGTACGGGGGGAGCCCCGTGATATCCCTCCCGTCAAAAAGAACCCGGCCGGATCGGGGGGGCAGGAACCCGACGATGGTCTTGAAGGCGGTGGACTTTCCGGCGCCATTGGGGCCGATGACGCTCACGATCTCCCCGGGGCGCACCTCCAGGCTGATCCCGTGGAGGATCTCCATCTTGCCGTAGCCGGCCCGGACCCCGTCCAGCCTGAGCAGGAATCCGTCACCGTCCAAAGTAGGCCTCCACCACGCGCTGGTTCCCCTGGATCGCCTCCGGCGGGCCTTCGGCGATCTTCTCCCCGTAGTCGAGGACAAAGAGCGTCTGGCACAGCCCCATGACGACCTTCATGTCGTGCTCGACGATCAGTACGGTCTTGCCCCGGTCCCGCAGGGAGGCGATGGCCGCCAGCAGCTCGTTCAGGAGCGTGCGGTTCACCCCGGCCGCGGGCTCGTCCAGGAGGATCAGCTCGGGGTCGGTCAGCAGGACCCGGCTGAACTCCAGGAGCTTCTGCTGCCCGTAGGAGAGGTTCCCGGCGTACTCGTTCTGGAGCCGCTCCAGGGTGACGAAGCGGAGCAGGTCCATGGCCTTGCTCCGGGCCTCCTCGAAGGGTTCCCGCGTCACCACCAGAAGGTTTTCCAGGGCGGTCAGCTCGGGGAAGACGCGGATCATCTGAAAGGTCCGCCCGATGCCGATGCGGGCGATCTGGTGCGACTTGAGGCCATCGATCCGCCGTCCCTTGAACAGGATCTCTCCCGCGTCCCGCCGCTCGAGTCCGGTGATGCAATTGAACAGGGTGGTCTTGCCCGACCCATTGGGGCCGATGAGGCCGTAGATCCTGCCCGGGGCCAGGGCGAGCGAGCAGCGGTTCACCGCGATCACGCCGCCGAAGCGCTTGCTGACCTGCCGGACTTCGAGGATGTGCCCGGCCTGCATCTCAGATGGTCCTCGGCAGGCGGTGGCGCTCCTGCAGGACTCCCAGGATCCCCCTGGGCATGAGCAGGACGACGACCGCGATGAGGGTGCCGAAGAAAACCTGGTGGAGGTAGAGGAAGCGGGCCCAGACCATCTCCTGGAAGACGAACAGCGTCACGGCGCCCAGGACCGGCCCCCAGATGGTCCCCTTGCCGCCGAAGAGGACCATGACGATCATCGTGACGGTCGTCAGCAGCGGAAAGACGCTGGTGGGCTCGATGTACCCCGTGTCCCGCGCGAAGAGGCCACCCACCACGCCCGGGGCGAAGGCAGACATCAGGAATGCGAGCAGCTTGTACCTCGCGGTGTCAATGCCCATGGCCTCGGCCGCGATCTCATCCTCGCGGATGGTCATGAACCGCAGCCCCAGGCGCGAGGTGACGACGAGGTACGCGACCGCGGTCACGGCCCCGGCCGCCAGGCCCATGGCGTAGTAGATCTGGCGGCTGGCGTCGAGCGTGGGAAGGGAAAGCCCCAGCCCTCCACCCGTGAGGCCCTCGAAGTAGGAGACCAGGACGCGCATCACCTCGTTGAGCCCCAGCATGGCGATGGCGAAGTAGGGCCCTTTCAGCCGCAGGCATGGGTAGCCGATGATGAGGGCCAGGATCACCGCCGCCACCCCGCCCAGGAGGGAGGCGGGGACCCAGTGCCAGCCATGGGTGGTGACCAGGATGGCCGCCGCGTAGGCCCCCGTCCCGAAGAAGGCGACATGGCCGAAGGAGACGTAGCCGGTGAGCCCCGAGATCAGGTTCCAGCTCTGGGCCAGGGCCACCCACATGAAGAGCTGGAGCATGAACCGGATTCCGTAGCCGGTGGCGACCGACGGGTAGAGGCCCAGCAGCAGGACGCCCACGGCGAGTCCGGCGCGAATCGCCCACCTCACCTCGCGCGCCCTCCCAGGAGGCCCGAGGGCCGGAGGAGGAGGACCAGCACCAGCAGCACGTAGGCCACGGCCTCGGAAAGCTGGGTGGTCAGGAAGAGGGAGGAGAGCTGTTCCACGAGCCCCAGCAGCATCCCGCCCACCAGCGCGCCCGGGTAGTTCCCCGCGCCCCCCAGCACGATCACCAGGAACGACTTGAGCGTGAAGACCTGACCCATCTCGGGCTGGATGGCGATCATGACGGCCACCAGGCTACCCCCCGCGGCCGCCAGGGCGGAGGCGATCCCGAAGGCGTAGAGGTGGATGCGCTCCACGTTGATCCCGCAGACCATGGCCACCTCGCTGGATTGGGAGGTGGCGCGGATGGCCTTGCCCAGCTTGGTCTTCTGGAGGAACCAGAAGGCCAGGAGCGTGATGCTCACCGCGAAGACGAAGGAGATCAGCCGGGACTTGGACAGCGCGAAGGGCCCCACCAGGAAGGCGCCCGTCAGATACTCCACGGATCTGAGGTCGGAGGAGAAGAGGAGCTGCGTCAGGTTCACGAGGGCGAGGGAGATCCCGAAGGTGAGGAGCAGCGATGAGAGCTCCGGGGCATCCACCACCCGGGAGACCATGGTCCGCTGGAGCAGCACCCCCAGAAGGAACATCAGCGGCATGGAGGCCAGGAGCGATAGATACGGGTTGACCTGAAGGAGGTGGAACCACCAGAAGGTGGTGTAGGCCCCCAGCATCAGGAATGTGCCGTGGGCGATATTGATGACCCGCATCACGCCGAAGATGAGGGCCAGACCCAGGGCCACCATGGAATACAGGGCGCCGGCCAGCAGGCCCGACACGATCACCTGCCCCACCATGGTGGGGGTGATGGTCACGCTCACGCGCGCTCCAGAAAGTCCAGGCGCCCGCCGGCTCCCCGTCGGGCGCCATCCGTAGTATTGCGTTCGCAGGCGCGCCCGTCCCCGACACCGCTCACTTTACGGCAGCACACGACGCCAGCGTTGGAGCAAATCCCCCTTACCCCCCTTTGCCAAAATCCCCCCTCCGCCCCCCTTTAGCAAAGGGGGGAACGGGGGGATCTCGTCGGGTGATGGCCTAGGTGAGCGGCCGCGAGGCTAGCGCTGGCTCCAAGGCGGGGTAGGGAATCGCGCCTTCCCGGCGGCCAATTCATCCGGCCAGACGATCACCTTCTTCCCCTCCTGCCACTGGAACATCACCATCTTGTGGGAGATCTGGAACCCGTCCTGATCCACCCGGAACCCGCCATACACGGTGCTGGTGTCCGTCTTCAGGATCTCGTTCCGGATCTTCTCCCCGTCCAGCGACCCCGCACGCTTGATGGCGTCCGCCAGGATCCGGCAGCCCGCGTACCCGCCGGCCGCGTGATAGGACAGGTCGGCGCCGGGAAACTCCTTGTGGTGGGCGTCCTTGAACTCGTTGGCCCCCGGGTAGGGCAGCTCGGGCTCCCACTGGGTGGCGCCGTATACGAACTCGGCATTCTTTCCGAGCAGCTCGTAGAACTTGGGGAGGTCTCCCCCCACGGTCACCCCGAACATCTTGGGGTTCACGTTCAGCTCCTTCATCTGTCGCGTGATGGCCACGGCATCGTCGAAGTAGGTCGACGCGGCCAGCACGTCGGGGTTGGCTGCCCGGACCTTGGTCAGGACCGCCGAGAAGTCGGTGTTCCCCTTCGGATAGGCCTCCACGAAGACCACCTGGAGGCCCTTCTGCTTGGCCAGCTCGATGGTTCCCTGGACCGTGGCCTTGGGGAAGAGTGTGTCCTCGTTGAGGATGGCCACAGTCTTGAGCCCCCGCTTGACCGCCACGTCGATGAGCCCCTCGAGGTACACTTCGGCCGGGGATTGCACCATGAAGATGAACTTCCGACCTTTCTTGAA
>DATIFO010000260.1:0-37203 GCA_035455275.1 Methylomirabilis sp. (SeqCode)
AGATCCCGCCGAGCATGTCGCTCAACCGGCTTGGTCAACCACTGACCCGTTTTGCAGTCGGTTAGCCCCAAAGCGAAGAAGACCGCCTCTCGCAAAGCACGCCAAGCACGCAGAGAGAAGGCAGATCCTTTCACGAGGCCGCGCATCCCGGACAGTCCCTTCGCAGGCCGGTACTTCCCGGGTCTCTTGAACCCAGTGCTTTTGCATGAATCTTGGCGATCTCTGCGTGCTTGGCGAGATGCCGAATGTCGGATCAGTGGTCGCTTCGCCTGACAGCGCCCCGACCTGGAACGCCTGAGCCAGGTGAAGTGCGCCCCGGGCCGCCCGAAGGGCCTGGAGCATGGGACGCCCCGTACTTATCGCACTTTCGTGCCTTTCCTGTGCTGCTGGATGACCTTCACCACGTACGGATACACGGTCTCGGCTACGATTTTGTAGCCCTCGGCGGTGGGGTGGATGCCGTCGGCCTGATTCAACGCGGGCTTCCCGGCGACTCCCTCCAGAAAGAAGGGGATGAGGAGGATGCCGAACTCTCTGGCCGCCTCCGGATACACCCTCCGGAAGGTGGCGGTGTACTCCCGCCCGAGGTTCTGAACCATCTGCATGCCGGCGAGGATGACGCTGACGTTTCTTCCCTGGAGCACACGGATGATCTCCTGGAGATTCCTGCTCATCAAAGCCGGATCGATCCCGCGTAGCCCGTCGTTGGCCCCCGTCTCCAGGATGACGATGTCCGGCTTGAGGGTCAGGATCCAGTTGATCCGTGACAAGGTCCCGCTGCTCGTCTCCCCGCTGATGCCGGCGTTGATCACCTTGTACCGGAGGCCCGCCGAGGCCAGTTTCTGCTCCAGGAGGGCGGGATAGGCGAGCTCCTCCTCCACCCCCTGCCCCGCCGTGAGACTGTCTCCCACGGCGACGATGGTGCCCTCAAAGTCTGGCTCACTCCGCCGTTCGGGCGGAGGGCTTTCGCGCCCGCAACCGGCAGCGGCCAGGATCACCCAAAGCGTCAGGCCGAGAAGAAGGAATCGTTTTCGCATCCTACTCGTCCGCCTGCTCTCGCAGGAAGACCATGGGTTTCTGGCGCAGGATGGGCAGCGAGGCCAGGAGGCCGACGACGACGACCAGGAGGGCGGTCATGGCCGCCATGAGGAGGCTGGCCTCCGGGAACGCCTGATACCGGATGTCGAAGAACCTGCTGCTGATGAGCCAGCTCAGCGTCTGGGAGATGGAGAGGGCCAGCGCAGCGCTGATGAGACCGAGGACGAGGTGTTCCAGGGTGAAGACCTTCAGGATGAAGGGTCCTCGCGCCCCCAGGACTTTGAAGTAGGCCGCTTCCTGGATCCTGGCGAAGCGGGTAGCGAAAATTGAGCTGATGATCAGGAGCACCCCGGCGAGGATGCTGAAGCCGGTGAAGAAGCGCACGATGGTGGACAGCGTGCGCATCACCCCGGCGAATACGCCGATGGTTTCGGTCACGTCGATGACACTCACGTTGGGAAACCTGGAGACGATTTCCGTCTGCAGCGCGGGGATCCGCTGCTTCTCCACCCGCACGGCGGTGAAGATGCTCTGGGGCGCCTCCTGCAGTGTCTCCACCGGAAAGACGAAGTAGAAAAACGGACGGATGGTCTTCCTGGTCCTGGTCCTGATGCTGGTCACCCTCGCCTCCAGGGGCACCCCCTGGATGGTGAAGGCGATGACATCCCCCAGGGAAATGTCGGCCATTTCCAGCACGTCGTCCAGCACCGAGACCTGGGCTCCCTCCCCGCGTTCTTCGTAGAGACTTCTCCCCCGGATGATGACCTCGTCCTCCAGGAGATGATCGCGGTAGGTCAGGCTGAATTCCCTGGCGAGATTGTCCCCCCTTCGCCGCCGCTCCTTTTCCCGGTCCACCGGCCGTCCATTGATGGAGGTAACCCTCCCCCGCACGACCGGGTAATACTCCGCCGGGAGTCCGAGCGCTTTGGCGAAGGCATCCTTCTGGGAACGCTGGATGTCCAGGAAGAAGAGGTTCGGGGCCTCGGGAGGGTACGCCCGGATGAAGGCGGCGTCGAGGTTCTGCTCAATCAGGAAGAGAGAGAAGAGCAGGGTCAGAGAGGCTGCCAGGGTGATAATGATGGGTTTTGTGGCGTTCCTCGGCCTGAAGAGGCCCCTCAGGGCTTGCCGGAAGACCAGCGATCGCACGCGCGCTTTCCTCAGCACGAAGAGGGACGCCTCCGTGGCCAGGGCGGTGACGAGGACGAGGAGAATCGCACCGAGCAGGAAGAAGAAGCCCAGTGTGAGGTCCCGCAGCCGCCACAGGATCATCGCCGCGAAAGACAGCAGGATGGTCGAGGCTGCGAGAGCGTACGGTGCCCGCTTCCTCGCCCGGATTTCCTCCTTGCCGAAGATCGAGTTCGGCTTGACATCCCTGAGTCGGTGGAGGGGAAGAAAGGTGAAAAGGGCTGCCACCAGAATCCCCAGCGTGAGGCCCTCGAGGATGTTGCCCCAGGAGATGGTGAAATCCACCTGCGGCGGGAGGAGGCCCTTGAAGAGGAGAGGGAGAAGCGCCTGGAGCCCGACGCTGCCCACGATCCCCAGGAGCGTACCGACCAGGCCCAGAACAGAGACGACGATGACATAGTGGAGGGTGATGAACCGGCCGGTCGCTCCGAGGGCCTTCATGATGCCCACGGTCCTCTGCTGCTCCCGGAGGATCGCGGTGAGGACGCTTTCGATGCCAATGCCCGCCAGGAGCAGGGTGAAGATGGCGATGAGACCCAGAAAGAAGAGGAAGTTGTTCAGAAACCTCTTCACGCCGGATCCTGCCGTCCTGAAGGTCTCGATCCGCTCCTGCTCTTTCAGGGCCACGGATCTGAGCTCAGCGGCAATGCGGTCTATGCGGCTCGCGTCGGGGACCCTGAGGAGGATGGAGTAGCCCACCCGGCTTCCACGCTTCACCAGGTCCAGGGCCTGGAGGTCTTCTGCAGCGAGGAAGACCCGCGGCCCGAGGGAAAAGAAGTTCACGGGACGGTCGGGTTCCTGGAGCACCACGTCCCTGATGGTGAGCGCCGCCTGCCCGACCCGCAAACGATCTCCCGGCTTGAGAAGTAGGCGGTCGAGGAGGGAGCGTTCCACCACGGCGTTCCCACGGGTCAAGACGCCCGCCAAGGGCTTCCCTGACTCCAGCCCGACGGTCCCGTAAAAGGGATACCCCCTCTCCACCACCTTGATGTTCGCCAGGAGGGAAGCATTTTCCCTCTCGGCCCGGACCACCGAGTAGAATTCCCAGACGCGGGCGGGCTCGACCCTGCCCTGCTTTCTGAGTTCGTCAACGGCACGGGAGAGACCCGGCGAGAAGTCGTCATGAGAGTGGATGATGATGTCTCCGGCGTGGAGCTTCCTGGCGTCCCTCAGCATGGACCGGTTGACGCTGGCGCTGAACCCGCCGAGGGCCACGAGAGAGACCATGGACAGGACCACGCAGAGCACGAAGACGGCGGATTGCCGAGGGGCACCGGTGATCTGCCGATAGATGAATCGCCTATGGACCATGTCTTCTCTCGGCGGTGATCCTGCCGTCCTGGAGGGTGATCACCCGGTCCGCCCGGCTGGCGATCTCGGAGCTGTGGGTGACGAGCACCAGCGTGGTCCTGCGCTCCCGATGACATTCGAGGAGCAGGCCCAGGATCGCCTTGCCGTTGGTGGAATCCAGATTCCCGGTGGGCTCATCCGCGAAGATGATCCGCGGATTGTTGATCAGGGCCCGGCAGATGGCCGCGCGCTGCTTTTCACCGCCGGAAAGCTGGTGCGGATAATTGCCGTCCCGCTCGCTGAGGCCCATGCGATGGAGGAGGTCCTGCGCCTTGGCGTGCGCCTCACGATCCCGCTTCAGCTCGGCGGGGAACATGACGTTCTCCAGCACCGTCAGAGAGGGGACGAGGTGATAAGACTGGAAGACAAAGCCGATGACCTCATTACGCAAGGGGGCGAGGTCGTCCTCCCCCATGTCGGTGATATCCCTCCCCAGGACGAGCACCCGGCCGGAGGTGGGCTTGTCGAGTCCGGAGAGGAGGCTCAACAGCGTCGTCTTCCCGCTTCCGCTGCTGCCTTCCACCACGAGAAACTCGCGCTCCTGCACCGAGACAGACACCCGGTCCACGACGGGGATGCGCCGGTCCCCGATGGGGTACTCTTTGGTGACCTCCACGGCCTCAAGGACGATCACGAGGTGCCCTCATGTTCGGAGTCTTGGATCGAGCGCGTCCCGCAAGCCGTCGCCCAAAAGGTTGAATCCGAGGACGGCCAGCATGATGGCGAGGCCGGGGATGCTGGTGATGTGAGGGGCGAGGAGCAGGAAGTCCCGGCCGGTGGCGACCATGAGGCCCCAGGAGGCCGTCGGGGGCTGAACGCCGAGGCCGAGGAACGACAGGGCGGCCTCGACCAGGATGGCGTTGGCCATGTAGAGGGTCGAGTACACGATGAGCGTGGGCAGGAAGTTCGGGAGGATGTGCCGCAGCAGGATGGCGCGAGTGGGGGCGCCCACGGCCCGCGCGGCCTGCACGTAATCCGTCTCCTTCAACGAGAGGACCGAGGCCCGCACGATGCGGGCGAAGGCGGGCATGGCCCAGATCCCGACGGCGAGCGTGGTGTTGAGCACCCCCGGACCCAGGGCGCTCACCACGGCGATGGCGAGCAGGAGATAGGGAAACGCCAGCAGGATCTCCATGCCCCGGCTGATCAGGCTGTCCACCGCGCCCCCCAGGTAGCCGGACAGGATGCCGAAGAGGAGCCCCAGGCCCAGCGCGATCGCCACCGAGACGGTCCCCACCAGGAGGGCGACACGGCTGCCGTAGATGACCCGGCTCAGGATGTCCCGCCCGAACTCGTCCGCCCCCAACAGGTAGTGAGCGCCTGGCGGCGTTCGCTTGGCCGGGAGGTCCTGCTTATCCGGGTCATGGGGAGCCAGGATCGGCGCCAGCAGGGCGGCCACGAGGAGCAGGCACACGATCCCCAGGCCGACCAGGGCCAGCCGGTTCCGCACGAACCGCTGCCACGCGTCCGACCGCTCCACCGATTTCGCAGATGACTCTCTCACGAAAGCACCAAGACAGAACTGACTTGTCCACAGATTTCGCAGATTACGCAGATTTCAAGAGCCTCGGGACCTCTTGCTCCGTTTGCTGCCCGCTGCCACCTGCCGGCTGCCTGCTGCCCCCAGATCTTCGCGCGCATAGCGCAAAGCGCATGGCGCATAGCGTCAGACGCCACGCTGCTCGCCCTTAATCCTTCGCACCCTGCCAGCTGCCCGCTGCTCTTTGCGCTTTGCCCCCTCGCTACTGCCTGCTCACCCGCGGGTCGAAGGCGGCGTAGGAGAGATCCACCAGGATGTTCACGAGGACGAACGCCAGGGCGAAGACCAGGATGGAACCCTGGAGCAGGATGTAGTCTCGCGCGAAGATCGCCCGGACGGTGAGCCGGCCCATGCCCGGCCAGCCGAAGACCGTCTCGGTCAGGACCGCGCCACCGAGAAGCTGTCCCACCTGCAACCCCAGGAGCGTCACGATGGGGATGCAGGCGTTCCGCAGACCGTGCTTCAGGACGATGAGCGGCTCCCGCACTCCCTTGGCCCGCGCCGTCCGGATGTAGTCCTCGCGCAGGACCTCCAGCACGCTGGAGCGGGTCATGCGCGCCACCATGGCCAGCGACGGGAGGGCGAGCGTCGTGGCGGGGAGAATCAGGTGGCGCATCGATCCCATCCCCCCCACCGGCAACCACTGGAGCCACAGGCTGAACAGGACGATCAGCGAGAGGCCCGTCCAGAAGACCGGCATGGACAGGCCGAAGAGCGAGGCCAGGCGCACGACCCCGTCGAAGAAGGAGTTCGGCCAGACGGCCGACACCACGCCCGCGAGGACCCCCGCCACCACGGCGATGACCAGGGCTGCCAGGGTCAACTCCAGCGTCGCCGGCCACACGTCGTGGAGCTCCTGGCTGACCGGCCGCCCCTCACGGATGGAACGGCCGAGGTCTCCCCGGGCCAGGTTGCCGAGATACTGGACGTAGCGGACCAGGAGCGGCTTGTCCAGGCCCAGGGCCTGGCGCACCTGCGCCACCGCCTCTCGGGTGGCGTGCTCTCCCAGCATCAGGGTCACCGGATCGCCCGGGATCATCTCGATCGTCAGCATGACGGCGAAGATCACGCCCAGGATCACCGGGATGGCCAGGATCAGACGCCGCAGGATGAAGAGCAGCATGGCGGAAGAAACCAGATGCCCCCGGACCACCCGGGCCCGGGGGCATCGCAGGGCTGGCGGTTCCCGCGAGGGCCTATTTATCCAGCCAGACCTTCGACAGGTCCAGATTGTACTCGACGGGATGGACAGAGAAGCCGTGCACGTAACGTCCCGTCACGACCACTTCCTTGGTGTTGGCCAGCGGGATCCAGACCGGCTCCTTGGCCATGCTGGTCTGGACCTCGGCGTACATCTTGGCGCGGGCCGGCTGATCCGTGGCGCTCCGCGCCTTCTCCAGCAGGGCGTCCACCTTGGGGTTCACGTACCGGGTCGAGTTCCAGCCGGTCGGCGGCGGATTCTTCGAGTGAAACAGGGCGTACAGCGAGTAGTCGGCGTCGTTGTTGGTCGTCACCCAGCCGAAGGTGAACAGATGGTGGTCCAGGGTGGCGGACCGGAGCTGGCTGAAGACCGCCCCCCACTCCAGGAACTGAAGCTTGGCGTCCACCCCCACTTCCTTGAGCTGAGCCTGCACCGCCTCGGCCATCTCCGCGTCCTTGAGGTAACGGCCGCGGGAGCCCAGCCAGGAGAGGCTCATCTTCTGCCCGTTCTTCTGGAGGATGCCGTCGGAGCCCGGCGTCCACCCGGCCTGCTTGAAGAGCGCCCTGGCCTTGGCCTTGTCGTAAGGATACAGCTTCTCCAGGCCCATGTCCTTGAAGCCGAACACGGTGGGAGCGAGGTAGCCGCGCGGCTGCACCGCGGCTCCTTCCAGGATGTTCTCCAGGATCGTGCTGACGTTCACCGAGTGGAGGAGCGCCTGGCGCACGCGGACGTCGTCCATGGGTGGCTTGGCAACGTTCATCCCGACGAAGATGATCCGACCGCCGACGACCTCGTAGACCGTGAACTTTCCATCGCGCTTCAGGGCCGGCAGCTCCGCCGGGGAGGGGATCAGGACCATGTCGGCTTCGCCGGTCCGGAGCGCGATCATCCGCGCCCCCTCCTCGGGCACCACCCTGAAGACCACCCTGTCCAGCAGGGCCTTGTCGCCCCAGTAATCCGTGTTCCGCCCCAGCGTGATGCTGGTGTTGGTCTTCCACTCCACGAACTTGAACGGCCCGGTCCCCACCGGGTTCCGCCCGTAGTCCTGGCCGAACTTCTTCACGGCCGTCGGCGAGACGATCCCCACGTAGACCATCGCCAGGGAGCGGAGCGACGGTCCGTACGGCTCCTTGGTCGTGATGTCCACGGTCAGATCGTCCACGACCTCGGCCCCGGCGAATGGCCCGGCCAGGCTGGCCCAGCGCGCCCCCGGCTTCTCGTTGAAGGCCCGGTCCAGGGTGAACTTCACCGCCGCGGCGTTGAAGGGGGTCCCGTCGTGGAACTTCACGTTGGGGCGCAGCGTGAAGCGGAGCTTGGTGGGAGACATGACCTTCCAGCTCGTGGCCAGCTTCGGTTGGAGCTTCCCCTGCTCGTCCAGCGTGAGCAGCGGCTCGGTGATGTTGAAGTACACCCACCCGCCGGGCGCCGTCGTCTCCAGGTTCGAGTCCAGGGACACGGGGTCCGTGGGGCGGACGATGGTGAGCGTCCCGCCGCGCTTCTCGCCGGCCGTGGCCTGGGGCAGCCATCCGGCCAGCACGAGGACGAGCGTCGCGGCCAGTGCGTAGCGAATCCCTCGGCTCCAACGCATCATCGGATCTCCTCTGTCATGGGAACCATCGGTCGCCGGTTGTCTCCATCGGCCTCACACCAGGGTCGAGGCCACCAGCTCATCCAGGTTGCTCCAGCTCATTGGGCGGCGCCCCTCCTCCAGTTGGTGGATCATGGCGATCAGGCGGACCAGGAGCGGCGTCGGCACACCCAGCCCCTTCCCTTTCTCGACGATCACGCCGAGCTGCGCCTCCACCTCGGTCTTCCGCTTCCGGACCGCCAGATCGCGCCAGATCCCGGTCTTCACCTTGGTGTGGCTGCGATAGAACCGCGAGATCGCCGTCATGGCCGTGGTGATCGCGGCCCGATCGCCCCTCCCCCCGGCACGGTACCAGGCGGGATCGTACTCGTCGAACGACTCCAGGCTGACACCCGCGGCCTCGGCCACGTCCATCGCCTCGGCCACCAGGAGCGTGAGCATCCGCTGGATCTCCGGGGACCGCTCCACCACGTCGTACACGGTCTCATCGGTGAGGGCGGTGGCGAAGAGGAGGGCACCGAAACACGCCTTCGCCCACAGGCAGCCCCAGATGTTTCCGGTCGTCTTCGCCGGCATCACGACCGAGAGCAGATCGCACAGGTCCGCCAGGCGCAGCGTGAAGCTGCCGTCCAGCTCGCCGACCAGGAAGCTCCCGCGCCCTCCGAACTGGATATGTCCCGGCGCGATCCAATCGGCCGACCAGTTCACCAGGCACCCGATGGTCCGAACCGGGCCGATCCGGGCGGCGATGATCTCTTCGTTGAGGCCGTTCTGAAGCGAGACGACAACCGACTGCTCGGCGAGATGGGGCAGGAGCTGCTCCAGCGCCGTGTCGGTCGCCTGGGCCTTGACCGCCAGGAGGACGAGTTCGAGCGGCCCGCGCACCTCGGCCGGTGTGGCGGCACGGACGGCCGCGCGCCAGTCCCCTTTGGAATCGCTCACGCGCAGCCCATCCTTCTGCATGGCCTCCACGTGCGCCTCGTTGGCATCCACGAGGAGGACGTCCCGGCCAGCGCGGGTCAGCGCTCCCCCCGTGACCCCCCCGATGGCTCCCGCACCCCAGACCGTGATCCGCATGGCCGCGAATAAATCACAAAATGTCGAAGCGTGTCAAGACGCGGTGCGTCCAGCTAGTGTTTTCGTTGGCAGGGGGAAGCTCCTCTTGAGTCCCACTGCCGATCTGCTACGCCCGCCGCCGTGGCCGGCGCTACGCGTAACGTCCGCTGAACCCGGCAGAATAAGCAGAAGGCGAAGTGCAACGCCAGGGCCGCCCTGAGGTTCGCTCCCCTCTTGCTGAAGGCATTGGTCAGCCGGGTGAACCGTGTGCAATACAGGTGGCATGGTGAGGTTTCATGGGCCGGACCCGAATGCTGAGAGGGTGGTCTAAGGCGACGAGATGACGCGATCCCTGGCGTAGCTTCCCAAGAGGCCGAGGGTCTTTGACAGAACCTCCACTCCCCAGTCAAGGTTTTCCAGGGGGCTTGCTGCTATTCTGCCTGACATCTTCAAGCTCTTTCGGGCGGCCGAGGAAATGACCTCCAGCCAGCTCTGGAGGCCTGATCCGTCGGGAGCGCGAAGGACCGAAGACCAGGTCTTGGGGTCAAGGGGCAGGACATTCAGGAGAGCGGGAGGAGAGAGACACATCCTTTGCGGGATCACTCCACTGAAGATGCCGCTCGAGAGGTCTCGGACCCGTTGATCCGCCGCGGCCAAGCGGCCCAGGGCCTTCAAGAGAAAGAGATAAAGCTCTCCCAGGTTTGGGTTCTTGACGATAGAGAGGAAAAGCTCACCTGTGCGCCGATCCAGTTCGGTTCTCTCATTCCATGACCTTTCGTAAAGAGAAAGGGCTTGTTGAGAACAATCCCCTGATGAAAGGGCATGAACGGCCACCTCAGACGCCACATAGGCGCTCTCCATGGCCTTGTGGATGCCCGCTCCATTCATGGGATCGGCCAGGTTGGCGGCATCCCCGATGAGCATCACCCGGTCGGCCACGATCGCCTTGGGTTTTGAAAAACAGGTCCACCATCCCGCGGGGGAGCCCATGGGTGCCGCGCCTCTCAGCATCTCCTTCAGGTCTGACCCGACAAAATCGCACAGCATCTTCTTCAGGCTGCGTTTCATGGGAAAGTTCTGGTCCGCGACATAGGCGAAACCGGCATTTCCCTTACCCCTGTCATCCACAAAGAGCCAGCCATATCCGGGAAAGAAGCGTTCACTGAAGAAGAATTTGACCGGCGAGAGATCGACCGTCACGTCCTGATAATAGGCCCTCAGAGACACCGTCACCGTTCCGTCTCTCAGCACATTCCCCAGGGACCGGGAAACGATGGAATTGGCTCCGTCGGCTCCGATCAGGAGCCTGCCATTAAATCTGACCGTCCTCTTAGTCTTGGTCGATTCCGCCTCGGCAGCGATGCCGTTCTTCAGCCAGATAAGTTTTCTTACCAAGTGGCTGGTTTTCAGCACGGCGCCATGGGAAACGGCGTTCTTGACCAGTATGTGGTCGAGCTTGCTGCGTTGCAGACATGTGCCAAAGGCAGGATACGGGGTGTCCCGGGGAAACCCCGTCGTCAGCACGTGCTCGCCATTGATGAAGAGATCGAATGAGGTGACACAGGAATCTGCCTGGGCCAGGACCTCATCGAGACAGCCCAGGACATCGAGCCATACGAGGGCCTGAGGCGTCAGGCCGTCCCCGCAGACCTTATCCCGCGGGAAATCCGCCTTGTCCAGGAGAAGGACCGACAGGCCCCGCTGTGCCAGAAAAGTTGCGGCGCTGCTGCCGCCGGGTCCAGCGCCGACAACGATCACATCATACACCGTTTCTCGCATGCCATCTTTCCAACTTCGACGATTCGGTCCGCCCCTCTTCTTTCTTCCTCGGACGCACAGAGGCCGATCAGCAGGCCATCCTCGCTGCGGGTGAACCGCAGGGATGTCATATCCGTTCCTTCCACCTCCAGAGGCTGAGGGACCGGTCGAATCAGGGGAGTTCGCGGTCGTCCGGTCGACCTCGATTGCCCTGGATTCTCTCGGTCCGGGGCTTCGCGCGAGCACGTGCAGGTGCCATCCCGAGAAGCCTCGCGGTTCGCGGCGCGACTTCACCGATCCGGAGGCGGCCCGATCGCGACGCATGACGCTCGCCCGTCAACGGCTCGATAAAGCTTGCATCGCCGTCACGGGGCAAGTCGAGGTCGATACCGGAGTCGCCCGCGTGCACGACGAGAATCGCGGACTCGCCGGCGAACCGTCGTTCGAAGGCGACGACGCCCTGGCGATCATCGGCGAGCAGAGTCCGCCAGTCCCCGTACCGGAGCGGCTCCAACGTGCGCCGCACGCGAACGAGATCCGCTACCCAGGCGCGGAGGCCCGCGGCAGGCTCGGGATCCCTCCAAATCATCGGATGCCGATGATCCGGCTCCCAGAGGTTCTGGAGCCCGATCTCGTCGCCGTAGTAGAGCGCAGGGATGCCGGGCGCACAGAACTGCAAGGCAAAGGCGAGTCGCACCAGATCCAGGTCACCGCGCGCGATGCTCGCGATCCGCGGCGTGTCATGCGTACCCAGAACATTCCACATGCCCGCCGTGATCAGTCGCGACCAGCGCCGAAACAGCTTCTCCAGCGCGGCCGCGAAATCCGATGCGGCGAGGGAACGCTCGATCACGAATCGGACCACGAGTTCGCGGAGCGAATAGTTCGTCGCCCCGTTGAAGTAGCCGGCGTTGAGCCATGGCGTTGGGTCTTCCCAGATCTCGGCGAGGAGATACGCTTCCGGATTCACCGCCTTGACGGTCTTTCTGAAATCGTCCCAGAAGTGGCGGGATCGGGTGTGACGCACCGCATCGAGCCGCCAACCATCGATCCCCTGCGAGGTCCAGAACGCCGCTACGCCGAGGAGATAGTCACGGGCCTCGGGGCAATCAAGGTCGAACTCCGGGAGCGAGGCCACGTCCTGCCATGACTTGTAGCGGTGTACCCCATACGCATCAACCGGAAAGTCTTCGACGTAGAACCAGTGCTTCCATGCCGAGCGGTCGCCGTTTTCCATCAGGTCGAAGAAGGGGAAGAAGCCGCGACCGCAATGGTTGAAGCACCCGTCGAGGAGAACCCGGATGCCGCGCCGCCGCGCTTCGGCGATCAGGAGGCGCAGGCAGTCCAAGTCGCCCAGACGCGGATCGATGCGGTCATAGTCATAGGTATCGTAGCGATGCGGCGAGGCGGCTAGGAAAATCGGCGTGAGGGAGATGAGGTTGATGCCGAGCTCCTGCAGGTAAGGCAAGCGGCCGGTGATCCCCGCGAGATCGCCGCCCATGAAACCGTCGTGCGAAGGCGCGGCGCCGATGTGCCGGAAGATCCCGGCAGGGGCGGTCACGCGGGGCGGCGTACTCCTCGCGAACCGGTCGACGAAGATTTGATAGGCGACGGCGTCCGCGACCCACGCGGGGTCCGTCATCTTTCAGCAACAGTTCCCGACCGAAGGCCGGCAGCAGGGATCGGCTCCCATGATGCAGCAGCAGTCGTAGCCGCAACAGCTGTCCAATGATTCGCCAGCACAGCGGCATCCGCATCCGCATTTCCAGCCGCCTGCGCAGCCGCACCCGCAGCCGCCATGCCAATGCTCATGCCCATGTCCGCCCGGCATTGATCCGTACGAACCCACGCCGTAGGCGACATCGGAGAGATTTCCCAGCATGCGGAGGCCGCCCGCCAGACCGGCGTTCAGGGCGCTTATCCCGAGGCGAAGTGCGGTGCCGATTTCCTCAATGAGCGACCCCGAGGATCCGCCGGCGCCGGCCCCGCGCGCCCAGGGAAACGTCCAACCCGGAGGGAACGCCCCCCCGGGCCCGTAGGCGCCTGGGGGTCCATACCCTTCCGCGGGTCCGGCCGCGCCCCCCGCCCCGAATCCGCCACCCGCACCGGGCGGATCTCCGAATCCGAATCGCATCGTGGGTGCGCCGACCGGTACTCCGGCGCCCGACGATGCGCCCATGCGCGCGCGATAGCGATCGAACTCCATCTGCGCGCGTGTCCTCGCGTCCGGCTTCGAGCCTTTGGCGGGTCTCGCTTCACCCGGCGTGCCGCCCGTTCGTTCCGCCGCGCCGCGCTTCGCGGCTCCGGCCGCATCGGGCTCGGGCTTTTTCATCTGCGCCATTGCTTCGCTCCTCCCATCGCGTGTTCACGAGCAGGCGGCCGCTCAGCAGCTGAAGATCTCGCACCAGCGCACGCGCGCGGTCATGTTCAAGACGAGAACCTTGAGATCGGCGCCGGGTTTCGTCGTGATGATGCATTCACGGATCTTGTAACCGATTCCCGGTTGCTCCAGTTTGGCCCACGCCAGGATGGTTCCCTCGCTGTCGTCCACGAACACAAGCGCGAGCGAGGCCACGGTGGGCGTCGTCGGCGTGTACTCGATCGAAAGGTGCACGCAGCAACCGCCGCCGATGAAGGCGCTGCCCGCACCGATCGCCAGCGCCGCCTCTGCTTTGGCGAACTCGCGGAGCGGCGCGGCGCGCCCGCCCACGAACGCGGCGCGCGTGGTCATCTCGCTCATCAACTCCGCGAACTTGGGATCTTCCGCCGCGGCGCCTTTCTGCTCTGCCGCGGTGCCTGCGCCGCCAACGCTGGCAGCCTCGCGGAAAAACCCTGCCTGGTGGAGCCCGACCATGCCGGAACTCCCGGGGTCCCGAATCGTCGCCGGGGTGACCAGCAGTTCCTTGGGCTCCTTCCGGCACTGCCGGCATCCGCACCCGCACTTGGATATCGGATGACAACAGGAATGACAGAAGCCGTGCATGCCGTCATGCGTATGCTGATGACCGAGGCCATGACTGTAGGACCCGGTGTACGTGGAATAGTCCAATGCTCCGTGCACGACTCACCTCCCCTCAGCAGCAGATGGTTTCACACCAGCGGACACGCGCGACGGCGTCCGTCACCTCAAGCCGCACCTTGGAGCCTGCCTTTACCGTCAGGAACCCCTCGCTCACGTGGTAACCGGTCCCGATGCTCGTCTCCTCCCATGTGGAGGTCGAGCCGTTCGAGGTCACGCTCACGGTGATGGCGGGAGCGGGTGCTCCGGATTCCACGAGATACTCGATCGAGAGACGGACGTCGCGGTGTCCACCGACCAATGCTTCCTGCGGCGACGTCGTTCCGTCGGCGGCGAGCTCGTGCGGCACGGTCATGGGATACATGCCACCGGCGTGATATCCGCTCATCGCGGGATAGGCCCCCGGCGCCGGGTACACGGCGGGGCCGTAGACCAGCGGCCCGCAGTACCAGAGACCGGCACCGTGCATGCCCCCGTATCCGCAACCGCATCTGCACCCACACGGATCACGCATCATGCACATGGTTCCTACCTCCTCACGGCTGTGGTTGCTTCCCCGCCTGCTCCTTGGTCAGATCGCGCACGATCTCGAGCACGTCGCCGACGATGTCGAAGCCGCTCTTGACGGTGCTCGTGGCGAGATCCGACATCTTCTGCGGGATCTGGTTGTCGATGAGCGCAGTCGCGGTCTCGTGCACGAGCCGCTTCACCGATCCCAGCACGTGTGTTGCCATGGCTTATCTCCCTGCGTATGCCGGCATCCCGGCGGAAGCCACCGTCTCGACCAGCCGGACCATCCGCGCGGCCACCTCGAGCCCCCAGCTCACCTGCTGCAGCGGGTTCGCCACTGCGCCGCGTGCCGCCGTGGCCAGGCTCCCCACGCCGCCGAGCAGCAATCGAAGCGGGCCGGTCACGTTCTCGTCGCGTCCACCCAGGAGCGCCGCCCACGCGGCCGGCTCACGCGGGAACGCGTGGTAGAGCGCGAGTGGCGAGAGACAGAGGTTTCGCGAGATCACGCCGCTGAAGACCCCGCTCGCGAACCCGAGGAATGTCGGATCCCGCGTCGTGAGGCGGCCGATCTGCGTCAGGAGGAAGAGGCAGAAGTCGCGCAGGTGCGGGTTCATCGCGATCGACATGAGGAGCTCGGCGAATTCCCGATCCACCCCGAACTGCCGGCTCCAGAGTTCCTCGTAGCGGCGCAGCCCGGCACGCGACACGTCGCCCGTCGCCAGCGCGTGCGCGGCCGCTTCGCTCGCGAAGAAGGCGCTCTCCATCGCTTTGTGGATGCCCCCGCCGTTCAGCGGGTCGGCCTGGTTCGCCGCGTCACCGATCAACATGACGCCGTCCGCGACGATGGATTTCGGGCGATAGAAACAGGCCGACCCGCCCGAGACGCCGGCGCAGCGGGTCGCCCCGTCCAGGTCGCGCGCGAGTTGCCCCGAGAGGAAGGCCTCGAACGCTTCGCGGAGCCGCGTCATCTTGGGGAAGGTCTTGTCGAAGGCATATCCCAGGCCCACGTTGGCGAGACCGTCGTCATCCACGAAGAGCCAGCCATATCCCGGAAAGAACGTGCGGTCGAAGTACACCTTGACGGGCGCACCCTCGCATTTCACCCCCGAGTAGTAGGTGCGAAGCGAGATCGCGGTGGCACCATGGTGCAGCGTGTTGCCGATGGCCGCCGAGACGCGCGAGGAGACGCCGTCCGCTCCGATGACGATCCGCCCGCGGTATTCGAACGATTCGCCATGGCGCTGCGCGGCAACGCGCATGAGGCCGTCCGCCCCGCGCTCGACGTTTCGCACCAGGCGCTCGGGAATGAATTCGGCACCCGCGGCAACCGCATTTCGGAGCACAATGTGATCCAAGCGATGCCGGTCGAGGAGCACCGCGAAGTCCGGATAGTGCGTGTCGTTTGGAAACCCGCCGGAGAGGAGAAGACGCCCGTTGATGTAGAGATCGCAACTCTTGACGCAGCCGCTCGTCGTGCGCAGCACCTCGTCCACGCAACCGAGTCGGTCGAGCCAGTAGATCGCCTGCGGCGTGAGCCCATCGCCGCAGACCTTCTCGCGTGGAAACGTGGAGCGGTCGAGGAGCAGGGTGCAGATGCCGCGTCGTGCGAGGAAGGTGGCCGCGCTCGAGCCCGCGGGACCGGCGCCGACCACGATCACGTCGTACACCATCGCACTCTTCCCCGCGCCGGAACGCGTCCGCTTCAAAGCGGGAGCACCACCAGGCGGACCGGAATCCGGAACTCGGCGCCCGATGTCACCACCACCCACCCGTGATACACATCGGGCGGCGTTTCCGGTGGCAGCGCCCCCTCCAGCACGAACTTCTCGAAATCCATGGCCGCGATCGTCTTCCGCGCCGGCTTCACGCTGAATCCGGCGGCATCCAGCCGGCCGCTCTCCAGCTCGCCTGCGAACCCTTCCACGGCGAGGGCGACGGTCTTCGCTGTCGTCATGTCGTCGTTGTTGATGGAGAAGGAGATGCTGACCGGCGCACCCGGTGACAGCGGCAGTCGATTCGTGATGACGTACGCCTGCCCGGGCGACATCGTGGCGGGATCGACCTCGCCGCGAGCCCCGTGTCCTTCCGGGGCGGTCCCGCCCATTCCCGCGCTGCCATGAACATGCTCTGGTCCCGGCGTGGCGGTCGCGTCGCCCGGAGCACCCGCGCCAGCCCCGGCCGCACCGCCCGCCGCGGCCATTCGATCGATGACCTCACGCTGCGCCATCGCGCCGACGCGGCTGATCATGGTGAGGCCAAGGCTCAAGCTCGCTTCGGCGAGGTCGAGGCTCTTGGTGAGAATCGCGCCGAGCTGCTCGGCCGCCGGGCGCCGGGCGGTCGGCTCACCGGTCCGGCGCTTTTTCGCCTCGGCGCCGCCGGCGCCGGCGTTGTCCTGGGGGTGTGGCTCGGCCGGCGCCTTCTTCTTCCCCTTTTCCACCTAACCTCCGCACGGGCCGCAGTGCGGCGGGACGCACGAGCAGCACCAGTGATGGCGGATGATGCACCCATCGCGCCCGCACCCGCATGCGGGCAATCGCGCGCCGGGGGCCGGTCCCCAGGCCGCGGTCTCGATCACGCTGCGCACTCGCGCGACACCCAGCCCGAGCACAGCCATGCCGACGCCGGCGACGTTCCCCGCGAGTGCTGCCAGGGCTCTTCCCAGCGCGACCGATGTGTCGCACCGTTCGTCGCCGCGGTGGGACGCGTGCATGTCGCGCCGCGGCCTCACGTGGCGTCTCCCGAGCTGACCGATCCGCCGGGGGACCTACTGCCGCCAGGCGCCGGGACCGAGAAGCTGACAGGGGGCACCCCGGCGGAAATTCCGCCTGAGGGCCCACCCATCGTCGCGCGGGCGCTGCGGATGCCCCGCGCGGCATTCTCGGCGGCCATGGCGGCCAGGCGAGCGAGGAGTGCTCGGACTCCGCCGTCCCGGGCGCGCGTCTCGCCGTCCGGCGGTCCCTCTCCCTCGCGCGCGCTTCCATGCGAGTGAGCGTGATGAGCCATCGCCTCCGCCGTTTCCATGCGGCGCGTGGGGATGCCCGGATTGCCCACCGCGGCCACGTCGGGGAAACTTCGTTCGTGCGTGCGCGAGCGTTCCCGATGCACGCGGTGGCGCGGGGCGATGAGCGACTGACCGTGCAATTCGAAGCGCATGACCTCGATGCCGAGAAGTCGCGCGTGGATGGTGTAGCGGGACGGCACGCAGAAGTCCTGATCGACGCCCACGGCGAGCGGCGGCATCCGGCCGATCACCACATCCATCGAGGGCATGCGGCTCATGGTGATGTTGACAGTCGGGAGATACGTGACGTCGAACCGTTCGATGCGGACAGGGTCGACATTCCGGACCTGGTCGATCCGGAGCGAATCGACAGAGATGGGATCGATATGATTGAGTTCCTTGATGTGAACCGCGGCGGGCGCGATTTGCCCGATCCGGATCGGTTCGACGCCGGTGAACTCTCGCACCTTGAGGGGATCGATGTTCTTTACCTTATTGATGTCTACATCGCCCATGGGGCCTCCATGCCGCGGCTACAGATCGCTCACCGGCCGCATCCTCGGCCAGCGATAGTTGATCTGCACCACCTTGGCCTCGTCCTTCACCGCGTGGTCGGCCGCCAGGCGCGCGGTCACCACGACGGTCTTGGTGGTGCCGGAACCGGGAACATCGTAGCGAAACGCCGCCGTGGGCGGCGAGTTCGCCTGCAGCGCGCCATCCACGAGCCACTCCACGTTCGAGCTGGGCGCATCGCAGAGCGTCGCCTGGAAGAGCTGCCTCGTGTTCGACGCGTCGATGAACTCGTTTCGATCGGATGGGCTCGCGTTATCGGGATAATAGACGTACGCCAGCCGCGGCCAGATGAGAATCGACGGCTGGGGTGCGGGGGCGGGACCGACACCGACGAGCGTGACCCAGGCGAATGCCTTCCGGAGGGGGTCCTCGACCGCGGTGGCGACCACGATATCCGTGTGACCGCTCGGGAGCGTGCCCTTGTTCGGGGCGCGATAGAGACCGCTGGCATCGACGGAGCCGGCGCCCGGATTTCCCGCCGTGTTCAACACGTCCCACTGGACGGCGGCCGAGGAGGCGGTGTTGTAGAGCTTGGCTTCGAACCGCACCTGGGTATTGATCGGATTCACCGCACGATCGTCGCGGAAATGGACTTCCCCTCGGGGGGGCCAGATCTCGATCGCAACCTGGTGCCGGGTGATGACGTGATGCATCACGTCGATCTCGTGACGTCCTCCACGCTGCATCTCAGGTTTCTTCCTCGTTCTCGGCTTTGCCCTTTTCGTCCTCGACATCGAAGGCGACCCGGGTGATCTTTCCGGGAATCTCGCCATTCACGTCGAAGGTGGTCCTGCAGCCCACCTTCCCCTGGAGATTGCAGGCTATGCCCTCCTTACCGAGCACACCCGATACCCGCACGCCGAACGGCCGCAGTTCGGCCTCGGCGGGCGAGATCCAGATCGCGAACGGGCCGATCGATCCGATGGCGAGGGGGGCGCGCCGGCGGCGCAGGAAGGGAATACGAAGCCGGATCGGGATCTCGCCGATCCGCGCCTGAATCCTGCCTGTCGCGATCTTGAACGAGCCGTCCGCGCTGATCTCGAAGTCCAGGGGACGGCCTTGGACCCGGAGATCCAGCTCCGGGTTTCCCGCCATCACGGCGTGCGCCTTGAACTTCACGACGTCGTCTCCTCTTGGCGCGGCCCGTCCTGGTCGTCGCCTTCAGGGTACACGCGCTCGGCGAGATCGCTGCACATGGCGTCGACACGCGTGTTCAGTTCCTCGTAACCTTCCAGGGCCTGGGCGATCTCCTTGCAGTTCGCGCCGTCGACCGAAATCTCGACGAGCGGCCCCAGCCGGAATCTCAGCGTCATGTTCGGCATTCGCCTCTCCTTCTCTCACGCATGCGATCCGTTCCTGTTTCGCCCGCGCGAAGCGTCGCTGTGCCGGGCGCTCCCGCCCCGTTCCTCGTCGGGCTCATCCTCCAGGTCCTGGTTGACATCGCGGACCGTGTTCACCATGTCGTCCAGCGCCGACGCGAGGAACGCCAGGAGGTCCTTTTCCCGTGTTCCGAAGTTCTCGTAGAGATCCTCGAGCGCCGACCGGAGCTGACGGCCCTCGCGAGTGCACCGAAACTCGCGTCCTCGCTCACGAAGCACTCCACCGAACTGATCCACGATGGAGACGAGTCCGTAGAGGACATCCGAAGCCACCGAGCCGCCGTCGGTCTGTGGTCCGGCGCCGTTCCCATTCGCGCCGTTGGGCTGCCCGCCTTGCTCACTGGACCTCGTTTTGCCACGAGCAGTCCGGCCGCTCGTTCGTTCGGCGACGGGACGGCAAATCGGGCAGGCGATCTTCTCCGCCTCCGGGCCCATCTGCCAGAGACCATAGAGCGCCGATCGCGAACTCCGGGGAATGGCACGACATCCGCGCCGATGGAGCGTTCCCACCGCGCTGTCGAACTGGAAAGGCGCCTCCGACGCTTCCTTGCGATTGTCGACGCGCAGGAGCGGCCGATCTCCCCGAACACCGCGCCGTCGGCGAAGTTCCTGGATCAGAAGCGAAAGCCGATCGCCCGGTGCCGGCCGCGAGCGTTGGTCATGTCTATTCATACACCGCCCAGGCGGCCCCGCCCTCCTCCTTCTGCTGCCGGTGTTTCGCGAGTCTGGTGATGTAATAGCGCCAGAAGAACGCGATCATGAGGTCGTGGCCTTCGCCCGGCGGTAATCCGCGATGAAGCCGGTCGATCTGTCCAAGGAAGAGACGCCGGAGCGCGCCCGCCGGGTCCTTCACCTGGTTCATGTACGTGATGCGGCGGTCGCGGCGATCCGCATAACAGTCACCGTGGTCGTCAATGTGCATGATGAGCGCACCGGCCCCGAAGATGAGGCTCCGGTAGGCGAGGGTCATGTCGGGCAGAAGAAAGGCGGCCAGCGCGGTGATGCCGTGGCCGCTCCGATCGCGCGCGCAGTCCTTGAGCACCGCGAGCTGCCGCCTTCGTTCGAGCCGTCGGAGCGAGCGAGGTCGGAGCCTGAGTTCCACGTCGCGCCGCTGCGCTTCGTAGAGGCGGAGAATGGCCTGCCGGAGAATGGGATCGAGCACGTCACGCGCAGCGAAAAGCCGCCCAAGGATCACGTAGAAGAGCCGCTCACGATCGCTTCGGGGCTCGAACCATCCCTCCGTGAGCAGAGTCTCGAAGCGGCGGAGGTAGTCCCGTGCGGCATCCTGCCCGAAATCGTCGATGAAGCTGTCCGCGAGGAAGCAGCAGCCGCCGTAGAGTGAGGCGAGCGTCCGCCGGCGCTCATCATAGTCGGCGCCAGCGCTTTCGGTGAGCGCATGACCGACCAGCGTCATCTTGGTGCTGAGCTCGACCATCTTCCGGTACTCGTTCCGGCGGCGGGCGTCGATGAGCAGGGGATAGTGCGCTCGGACGAGAGGATCGAGGACGGCGCGGACGTGTCGGCGATAGTCCCGGATGAGCGAGTCGACCCGCTCCATGATGTGGGAACTCGGCTGCCAACCGGCGGACACGGATATCATGCTCTCGACTCCGACGCGCGCGTTTAACACCGGACGCGCAAGGCGGTCCTGGTTCACACGCCCCGGTCGCCCCGGCGCAGGCTGCCGAGAGACACTGCGAAACTGGGCAAACAGTAAACCGCGAATCGTGCGCGAAGTCAAGCGTTAATAACGCGAGGGGTCGGATCGGAGAGCCGCTTCCCCAAGAACCCTGGAGACCCCAGACAGGGTGCCCAGAATCGGACAGAAGCGGCTCCCCGGGGAGCACTCGCACCTGCGTCACCTGGACGAACTCACATGATGCTGCCTTTACGGTCTGGCGGGAGACGGAGGTTGAGATATGGCCTCGATGGGGAAGGTGTCGGCCCGAGGTTCTTACGTGGCTTCCAGGACCCGCGGGACGGCCTGCGAGTCATCCCGCATTCTGGTCCCAGCCGAGTGTTCCGCATGCCGCCATGCCGCATTGTTAGGGGAGGGATCTCCTCGGGCACCAGAGATCGGGCCGGGTCTCCCATAACGCGCGCACCGCATAGGAAGTACCACCGGCGAGGAAGTTGGAAACCGCCCCGGCTGGGCGCCAGGGCCGGAAGCGACGGACCGGCGGTGGGGCGGCCGAACCGAGGGGAGAGTCCGCGGGGAACGCGAGACGGGGGGGACGCAACCAGGGGGCGGCTGGGGATGTCAAGCGCAGTTGCGTCCGCTTGGGGGGCAGTCTGGGGGCCGGCAAGGACAGACCGGCCCGTTCGCCTGCCCTTCACGCCATCCCGGTGACGAAGGAGTCGGGCAATCCTTTGGCCTTGCGCAGGAATCGGGCAGGAGAGGAGTCGTATGCCGTCATCGGGACAGCCTCCGTGTTAATCCAACGGACTCCTTGAGACTGAGACACCGCCGGAACCACCAGGCCGACAGGACCCCTAGTGCCGGCTCCGGACTTCGACACCGGAGGGGCGGCCGATGATGACCTGGTGGGCGATCCCGAGGAAGAGGCCGGTGCCGACGACGCCCGCCCGCGTCAGGAGACGAGCCTCCAGGCCCGCGGGATCGGGAATCGCCTCGAAGCGGCAGTGGAGGATGTAGTTGCCCTCGTCCGTGACGAAGGGCTTGCCGTCGGGCCCGGTCCGGAGTTGGGGCTTTCCCCCCAGCGATTCCACGAAGGCCAGGTGGGTGCGCCAGCCGAAGGGGACGACCTCTACCGGCAGGGGAGCTTTCTGCCCCAGGCGGGTCACCAGCTTGGAGTCGTCCACGAGGATGACGACCTGTCGTGAGGCCGTCGCCACGATCTTCTCCCAGAGGAGCGCCCCGCCCAGCCCCTTGATGAGGTTCAGGTCCGGGTCCGCCTCGTCCGCCCCGTCGAGGTTCAGGTCCAGGACCGGATGCTCGTCCAGGGTCGTCAGGGGAACGCCGGACTCTTTGGCGACGGCGGCGATGGCGCTGGAGGAAGGAACCCCCCGGACGTCACGCAGACCCCCCTCGCGGATCCGCCGGCCGATGGCTTGCACAGCCAAGGTCGAGGTGGTGCCGCTCCCAAGCCCCAGGACCATCCCGGACCTCACCAAACTCGCCCCGTACTCTGCCGCTCGCTCCTTCGCGTTCACGCTCGCAATCCTTTCTTGTCTTCGGGTCCGACTTGAATCTGCGTAATCGTTCGACTGAGCTCACGACGAGGTCTGCGAAATCTGCGGATAAAGTTCGTCCAGCCTTCCTCCGTGCCTCACAACGCCTGCGCTACCGCCTCCTGCACACGTCTCAGACCTGCTGCGATGTCCCCGGCGATATGGACGCGCAGGGCCCGGCGCTTCCGGCTCTGGAGCGACTGGAGATCCCCCAGGGCCTGGGCCGCCTTCATGACCCCGAATGTGTGGGGCTCCCCCGGAATGGGCAGGTCCACCGGGTCGTCCGCCGTGAACTGGAGGAACACGCCGTTGTCTCCGCCGCCCTTGTGGAGCTGTCCCGTCGAGTGCAGGAAGCGCGGCCCGTAGCCCAGGGTCGTCGCCACCTTGAATCGATCGCGGATGCGGTGCCGGATCGCCGAGAGGGTCTCGGCGTGCGGGGGCGTGGCCTGCAGATAGGCGGTCAACGCCGCGTAGTCTCCGGCCTTGATCCGCGCCAGGTGCGCCTTCAGGGCCTCGTCCAGACTCCTCGCGCCGCACACGGCGGCGGCGCTCGCCTCATCCCCGTACAGGCGGATCGGCCCCTCGGCAAAGATCGGGTTGCCCTCGGGGAGCCTCCCCTTCGCCTTGAACTCACCCAGGAGTCGATGCGTGTTGTCCTTGCTCTCCTGGACGTTCGGTTGGTCGAAGGGATCGACGCCGAGGACCAGGCCGGCCACCGCGGTCGCAAACTCCCAGCGGAAGAATTCGGCTCCGAGATCGTACCGATCCTGGAGGGGGATCCTCAGCACCGGCTGGCCCGCGCGCTCCAGGATGGCGACCTTCCCGTCGAGGTCCCGCTGCGTCGAATCTTGGAGCTTGAGATACACGAAGACCCGATCGTTCCCGTACCCGGCGGGATCCCCCAGGGTTTCCCCTTCGACGGGTATGATCCCCGTGCCCTCCTTCCCCGTGCTCTCCGCGATGAGCTGCTCCACCCAGTACCCGAAGGCGGCGATCTCGGGAGAGCAGATGAAGGTCACCTTGTCCCGGCCCGCGCGAGCGAGGCAGCCCAGGACGGCCCCAAGCCAGGCCCCCGGGTTCTCCGCTGGCGGGACGCCCGAGGCGCACGCCCGCGCCATGCCTTCCGCGCGATCCAGGAGACGCAGCGCGTCCAGGCCGATCAGCGTCGCCGGAACCATCCCGAAGAAGGACAGGGCCGAGTAGCGGCCGCCGATATCCGACGGATTCACGAAGACATGCCGGAACTTCCGCTCCGTCCCCGTGCGCTGGAGCACTGTCCCGCCGTCGGTGATGGCGACGAACTGCTCCCCCGCCCCCTCCCCGCGGAGGCGCCGCACCTTCTCGAAGAAGTACTGATAGAAGGCGGCGATCTCCGGCGTCGTCCCCGACTTGCTGGCCACGATGAACAGCGTGCGCGGGAGATCCACGGACTGCTCGAAGGCCTGGACGGTCGCCGGGTCCGTCGAGTCCAGGACCGCCAGGCTGGGAAAGCCGGCGGCCTCGCCGAAGGTGAGCCGCAGGACGTCGGGGCACAGGCTGCTGCCGCCCATCCCCAGGAGGAGGACGTGACGGAAGCCGGCCCGGCCGACCTCGACCGCAAACTTGGCCAGGCCCGCCGCATGCTCCCGGATCATGCTGGTAACGGTCAGCCAGCCGAGGCTGTTGCGGATGATCTGCTGATGGGCGGGGTCCGCCTTCCAGAGCGCCGCATCCTTCTCCCAGATCCGCCCGGTCGCCTTCCGTCCGGCCAGGTCGCCGAGGACCGCCTCGATCTCACGGGTGTACCGGCCCAGTCCGCTGGCGCCACCCGCCTGCCGATCCATGCTTCCCATGCTGCGCCTCCACTTCAAAGACCAAGAGCGTTCGGTGGTTCGGTTGTTCCCGGAACCCTCGAACGACCGACCTACCGAACGCTCTCGTTCGCCGTTACCTTTCCAGCAGCTTCAGCGCCCGAGCTGCCACGTTCTCCGGCGTGAAGCCGAACTGTTCGAGGTTCACCTTCCCCGGCGCGGAGGCGCCGAAGCGCGTCATGCCCACGACGTCGCCCTGGCTGCCGACGTAGGTGTACCACCCGATGAGGCCGCCCGCCTCCACGGCCACCCGGGCGGTCACGGCGGGCGGCAGCACGGCGTCACGGTAGGCCTGGGGCTGCTGCTCGAAGATCTCCCAGCAGGGCATGCTCACCACGCGCGCCGCCACGCCCCTCTCCGCCAGGAGTTGCTGCGCCCCCACGGCGACCGAGACCTCGGAGCCCGTGGCCAGCAGGATCACCTGGGGGATTCCTCCCGGCGTGTCCACCAGGACGTAGGCCCCGCGTGCCACGGCGCCGCCCGGCTGCATCCGCGACCGGTCCAGCACCGGCAGGTTCTGGCGCGTGAGGACGAGGCAGGTCGGGCCGTGGTGCTTCAGGGCCTCCCGCCAGGCCTCGACCGTCTCGGTGGCGTCGGCCGGCCGGATCACGCGGAGGCCGGGGATGGCGCGCAGGGCCATGAGGTGCTCGATGGGCTGGTGCGTCGGCCCGTCCTCGCCCAGGCCGATGCTGTCGTGGGTGAAAATGAAGAGCACGGGGATCCCCATCAGCGCCGTCAGCCTCACGGCCGGCCGCATGTAGTCGGAGAAGATGAGGAAGGTCCCCGTGTAGGGTCGGAGGCCGCCGTGCAGCGCCATGCCGTTGCCGATGGCCCCCATGGCGTGCTCGCGGACCCCGAAGTGGAAATTGCGGCCCGCGTAGGAGCCCGCCTGGAACTCGGGCACCCCGGCGACATAGGTGTTGTTGGACGGGGCCAGGTCGGCCGATCCCCCCAGGAGGTTTGTCACCTTCGGGAACAGGGCGTGGAGGGCCTTGCCGGACGCGGCCCGGGTGGCGATCGCCGGATCGCTCGGCCCGAACGTCGGCAGGCCCGCATCCCAGCCCTCGGGAAGTTTCCCGCTCAGGCAGAGTTCCCAGCGGGCCGCCTCCTCGGGGAAGGCCGCGGCGTAGGCCTTGAGACCTGCCTGCCACTCCGACTCCCATGCCCTCCCCCGGTCGAGCGCCTTGCGGAACTCTCGCCTCGCCTCTTCCGGGATGTGGAACGGCGGGCTGAGTGGCCAGCCGAGCCTCTCCTTCGTGAGCTTCACCTCCTCCTCGCCCAGCGGCTCGCCGTGGGCCTTGGCGGAGTCCTGCTTGTTCGGGCTGCCATACCCGATGTGGGTCCGGCACTGGATGAGCGAGGGTCGCGCCGTCTCCGCCTGCGCCGCACGGATGGCCGCTTCCACCGCGCTGAGGTCGTTGCCGTCCGCGACGCGCTGCACGTGCCAGCCGTAGGCCTCGAAGCGCCGGCCCACGTCCTCGGTGAAGGCCAGCTCCGTCTTCCCGTCGATCGAGATGTGGTTGTCGTCGTAGAGGTAGATCAGCTTCCCCAGCTTGAGGTGGCCCGCCAGGGAGGCCGCCTCGGACGCCACCCCCTCCATCAGGTCCCCGTCGCTCACGATGGCGTAGGTGTGGTGATCCACGATGGCGTGGCCGGGCCGGTTGAACTGCGCCGCCAGCCAGCGCTCGGCGATGGCCATGCCGATCCCGTTGGCCACCCCCTGGCCCAGAGGCCCCGTGGTCGCCTCGATCCCTGGCGTGTGCCCGTACTCCGGGTGGCCCGGCGTCCTGCTCCCCCACTGGCGGAAGCTCTGGAGGTCCTCCAGGGTGAGGTCGTAGCCGGTCAGGTGCAGCAGGGCGTACTGCAGCATGCAGCCGTGGCCGGCCGAGAGGACGAAGCGATCCCGGTCGGGCCATTTCGGGTTGGCGGGGTCATGCTTGAGGAAGCGGGTCCACAGGACGTAGGCCATGGCCGCCGCACCCATGGGCATCCCCGGATGGCCGGACTTTGCCTTCTGGACGGCATCCGCGGCGAGCATCCGGATGGTGTTGATGCACACCTGATCGAGTCGTTCCTGATCTGTCATCGCAAGCCTCTCCTCCAAGCGACCGGCCATGAACGCGCCAACGCTGGACACCGGTCCCATACCCTACCACACCTAGTCGTCAGTTGTCAGTCCAGCGTATCGCGACGGGTATTATCACCGCGGGAGGCGCGCGGGCGAGGGAGGGATAAGGATCGAGAATGGCGCCGCGTTCAAGCAAGTCCCCCCGTCCCCCCCTTTGCCAAAGGGGGGCAGAGGGGGGATTTGGCCTGACTCACGGCCGAAGTGAACAGCATTGAGGCTAACAGGCTAGACCTGGGCCTCCTTGCTCTCCTCGCGGACGGCCGCGGGCCAGGCTTGCCAGGCGGAGGTTGCCAGGATGACGGCGGTGATGAGGAGCAGCGTGAGGGAGATCGGCCGGGTGATGAAGATGCGGTAATCCCCCAGGGAGAGGGACAGGGACTCCCGGAGGCTCCGCTCCATCAGGGGGCCCAGGATCAGGGTGAGGATCGCCGGGGCCAGCGGGAAGTCCAGCTTCTTGAAGGCGTACCCGAGGACCCCGCAGAGGATCATCACCCCGACATCGAACATGCTGTTGTTCAGGCTGTAGCCCCCGACGACGCAGAAGACGAGGATGAACACCACCAGGATGTTGTACGGGATCTTCAGCAGCTTCGCCCACCAGCCGACCAGGGGCAGGTTCAGGATGAGCAGGATCACATTGCCGATGTACAGGCTGGCGATGACCGCCCAGACGAAGGTGGCGTGCCGCTGGAAGAGCAGCGGCCCGGGGGTGAGCCCGTTCATGATCAGGGCGCCCATCAGGATGGCGATGGTGGGCGAGCCCGGCAGTCCCAGGGTGAACAGCGGGATCAGGGCCGCATTGGCGTACGCGTTGTTGGCGGTTTCCGGGGCCGCCACCCCCTCGATGATCCCCGTGCCGAATTGCTCGGGATGGTCGGACACCTTCTTCTCGATGGCGTAGGACATGAACGACGCCACGGCGGAGTTCGTCCCCGGAATCAGACCCAGAAAGAACCCCAGCCCCGTGCCCCGCAGGATGGAGGTCACGCAGATCCGCCATTCCTCCCGCCGCGGGAAGAACGAGCTGACCTTGCCCTCGCCCGCCATGACGCCCGCCAGGGACTTCTCTGCATTCAGCAGGATCTCCCCGATGCCGAAGAAGCCCATGACCACCGGCACGAAACGGACCCCGTCCATGAGGGGCGGGATGCCGAAGGTGAAGCGCGGCGCCCCCTCCACCGGATCCACACCTACCAGGGAGAAGAGCAGGCCCAGGATCCCCATCATCAGCGCCTTGGTGAGCGACTTGCCCGCCAGGCCCATGACCAGGGACAGCCCCACGCAGATGAGCGAGAAATACTCCGGCGGCCCGAACTTCAGGGCGAGACGGGAGAGCGGGAGGGCCACCAGGACCAACCCGAAGGTCGCCACCGTCCCCCCGATGAATGACCCGACGGCGGCGATCCCCAGGGCGGCTCCCGCCCGGCCCCGCTTGGCCATCTCATACCCGTCGAGGCACGTCACCACGCTGGCCGCCTCTCCCGGGACGTTGATGAGGACCGAGGTGATGGTGCCCCCGTACATGGCCCCGTAGTAGATGGCCGCCAGCATGATGATGGCCGAGGTGGGCTCCAGCCTGAAAGTGATGGGGATCAACAGCGCGGTCCCGGCCGCCGGCCCCAACCCGGGGAGGACGCCGATGAGTGTCCCGAGCACGCAGCCGATGGTGGCGAAGAGGAGGTTCATGGGTGAGAGGGCCACCGCGAACCCCGTCACCAGGTGCTGGAACGTCTCCACTCTCCCCCTCCCCTGGTCTCAATGCCGTTGACCCTGATCCTCAGTCCGGCCAACTCTCCTTTGCCTCCCTTTGGTAATAATCCCCCCTCCGCCCCCCTTTGACAAAGGGGGGAGGAGGGATTTGGTTGAACGCGACGCGATACTCCAAGCGTATGCAAACGGTATTGGCGATTATATGCCGAGAAATCCCGTCGGCAGAAACACCTGCAGCAGCCGGAACAGGTGGAACAGCCCGAAGCTGGCGATTAGGGAGAGGGTCAGCGTCAGCCACCAGGGCTGCCGCCCCAGCCTCCTCAGCAGGAAGAGACAGAACCCCAGCATCGTCAGGCTAAACCCCAGGGAACCCATCAAGAACAGGGACGCCACCAGGGCCCCGATGACGCACAGCATTCGCGTGACGCCGTTCCGATCCGGAATGAAGCCCTCGGGCAGGGGCGCCCCCGGCCGGCGGAAGGTCCCGGCGATCTCGATCACGGAAAGCCCGATCACCAGGACCCCCAGCCAGAAGGAGAAGAACCCCGGCCCCGGGCCGAAGTCGATGCCGTAGTAGCTCAGTTCCAGGGATTCGCGGATGACGAAGGCTCCGAAGAGGAGCAGGAGTCCCCAGACGATCCGGTCGACGCGAGTCATTTCCGGTACATGCCGATGAGCTGCTTCGCCCGCTCGTTCTGGGACTCGATGAACTGCGAGTACTCCTCCACCCCCATGAACTTCAGCGTGAGGCCCGCGTCCCGCATCCGCTTGATGTGGTCTGGATCCTCCATGGCCTTCTTGATCGACTCCTCCATGTACTTCACAATCTCCATCGCGGTCCCGGCCGGGAAGACATACCCGCGGGTGGACGAGGAAACCAGGTCGATACCCTTCTCGCGGAACGTCGGCACGTCGGGAAGGTCGGGGAAGCGCTTCTCCATCATCACGGCGAGGATGCGCGCCTGGCCCGAGGTGACGGACGGCAGGAACCCACCGACGTTGTCAAAGTCCACGTCGGTGTGCCCGCCCAAGGCGGCCGTGAGCGCCGCCGGCGTATCCTGCAGGTGCACGATGTTGAAGCGGACGTTGGCCCTTCGCTGCACGTCCAGCACCGCCAGGTGGTCGTCGCTGCCGATGCCCGTGGTGGAAGCCTTGACCTGGCCGGGCTTGGCCTTCGCCTCGTTCAGGAAGTCTTCCAGCGTGTTGAACGGGCTCTCCTTGCGCACCAGGATGGCGCCTGGATCCTGCACGTGGTTCGCCACGGGCTGGAAGTCCTTGATGCTGAAGCTCGCCTTGCGGGTCGGATCGAACACGATGGTCTGAAGCTGCGGGATGTTGATCAGGGCCAGGGTGTAGCCGTCGGGCTTGGCGTTGTTCTTGAAGTCGCTGAGCATCACCTGGCTGCCGGCGCCCGGCTTGTTCTCCACCAGGACCGGCTGTCCGATGACCTTCTTGAGCGACTCGCCCAGGACGCGCACCCCCACGTCGCTGCTCCCGCCGGCCCCGAAGCCCACCATGATGGTGACGGGCCGGTTGGGGTAATCCTTCGGCTTGTCGGCGGCGGCGGCCTGCGAGGTCACGAAGGCGATGGAGAGGCCGAGAGTCAGGAGCAGGACACCCAACGCGACCTTCCGCTTCATGGTTCTCCTCCTTGTGCCAAGGTCAGCACGGACGCTGTGCGAGTACGAGGGGCAGAGGGAGAGACGCCGTCTTTATACTCTCGCGGCCCATCGGCTGCAACGGGCTTTTCTCTGGCGGGAGGCTTTGTGTCCCCGGGTGGACCTTCCTGACGCAACGGATTCACCGGGAAGGTGACCCCGCGCTCCCCGTCTGGGGTGCCGGGCTTGCTCCCCGCAGCCCATTCTTCAGCCGGATGAGTCCCGCCAGGCCCAGGATCTACGTGGCCGTCGCCAGGACGCGGCTCACCAGGTAGCCCAGGCCTCGCGGCAACATCCCGGACGGGACGGCCATCACGACCAGGGCGGCCAGGATCGGGAAGAGATTCATGACCACCACGGAGGGGACGCGCATGGGTACCTCGGCATCCAGATGGGCGCGCCCCACGCCGGCCAGCGCCACGAAAGCGGTCACGGCCCCGACTGCGAACAGGAGCACCTCCAGGGCTGACGGAGTGCCCAGGCGCGTGACCGTGAGCACCCCGGCCGACCATAGAGACACCGTGGATCCGTATGGGATCGAGAGAATGCTGGTCACCCGGCCGATGGCATTGCCCATGGACAGGTCAGTCCCTGTGGGTCCATGGCCACGAGAATCCGCTGTCATTGGACCTCCTGTCAGACTGGAAGAGAGGTGGCCGCGAGCACGCCCCCAACCGGAATCCAGCTCCTCAGGCGAATTCCCCCTGGAACCCGCCGTCCAGCAGGATCGGCACGTCGTCCAGAGAGATGGTCGGCCGACTGATGATGCCGTCGAGGTGAATCTTGGCCCGGACGGTCCCCCCGGGGAAGGCGGCGTTGCTCCCGGTACTGACGTGGGTCCAGCCGAACACCCGCTCCCCTTCGAAGCTGGGGTCCTCGCCCACCAGCGCCGCGCCGGGGTTGGTGCCGATCCCCCATGCCGCGAACCGATACGAGTTGTCGTCCTCCAGCGAGGCCAGAAGCTGTGTGAGGCGTCCGGCCTCGCCGCCCCCCTCGATCTTCGCCAGGCGGCCGTCGGCAAAGGTCAGGCTGACGGGAGAGGACAGGCGGCCGATCTGCGTGATGGCCCCGTCCACCACGGCCTTCCCCGACACGCCCCCCTCCCGCGGCACACTGAGGAACAGGCCCGGCGGGAAGGTGTCGAGGTCGCCGGACTTCGCCACCACCCCATCCAGTGTCGTCACCGGGTGGGCCAGCTCGTATCGCAGATCCGTCCCGAGGGGCGTCGTGACCCGTGCCGTCCGGGCGTCCGCGACCCGATCCGCCAGGCGGTTCGTCAGGCTGGCCAGCCGATCCATGTCCACCGACAGGGTCCGCAGAAATCCGTCCTCGGTCACGCCGGGCATGGAGATGACCCGCGCGCCGGCCTGCTGCGCCTGCACCCTGGCCGAGGAGTGCGTGAGGGAGTAGGTCGTGTACAGGAACACGACATCGGTGGCCCGCATGGCGGCGGCGACCGAGGCAGGCGGCTCCTGGGGCGTGAGACGCCGGGTGGGGATGACCGTGAGCACGGCCTCGGCCCCGGCTGCCATCGCCGCTCCCATCAGGGCCTGGGCCACCCCCTGATCCCGCAGCGTGTCCGTGACCACCAGCACCCGCTCAGAAGCCCTGACGCCGGCGCATCGCTCCACCGCCACCCGCGCGCAGCGCTGCACCTCGACCGCTTTCATGGTAGCCTCCTCCCCTGACCACAGAGGTGGTTTACCGTCCTTCCCCCACCCCCACAGGAGAGCTTGCTGGGGATCGGGCGGCAGGGCCGACGAAGCGTCAGGGCCGCCAGTCCGGATCGATGAAGAATGGCTGGCTCCAGGCGCTCTGCATCTGGGCGTCCACCACCTCCACCCGGACGTAGGCATCCCCCGGCCGGGGTGCATACGTTCCGGAGGTCAGGCCCTCTCCCCGCAGACACAGGGCGGGATTCCGCTCGCCGGTCAGGAAACGAATCTCGATGGTGGGGGAGCACCAGACCCTGATGGTGTCCCCCTCGACCTCGAATCCCTGGAAGTGCGGTCCCGAGGTGGAATAGAAATTCCCGGTCCGGATGCTCTGCAGGATGTCGCCGGCGGCGAGACTCTCGGCATCCACCACGATCCAGGCCTTGGCCCCCTGGTACGGCACGCGGTGGGCATCGTCGGCCGCGATGCCCCACACGCGCACCCCCCGCCGCAGCAGCCCATCCCAGAACTGCAGGGCGTAGCCGTTGTACTCGGCATGCTGGCACTCGACGTTGTAGATCTCGATGGCGGAGTACCCGTTGAGGCCGAGACACCGCTCCAGAGTCAGGGAGGACCAGTTGGGATGCGCCAGGATGGCCAGCCCGCCCTGGTCGGTTATGGCGCGGATCGTGGACTGGTGGTCGGCGAGACCCTTGACCGGCCCGTGAAGTCCGAGCCCCACGATGTGGTCCCGGCCGCAGACCGTCACCTCGTCCGAGGTGAGGGCCAGGAAGTCCGGCGTCGTGAACCGGGTGACATCGGTGAAGACGTCGTGGTCGGTGACGGCCAGGAAGGCATACCCGCGATCCCGGTAGAAGGCCACGACCCGCTCCAGCGGCCACTCGCCGTCGGACAGCCTCGAGTGCGTGTGCAGGTTGCCGCGGAACCACTGCGGCAGCTTCCGATAGGGGTTCCGGATCTTCATCGATCTGCTCCTCTCCCGGAGAATACACGCCGCCAGCCGTTGGCCATTGGCCGTTAGCGATGTGAACAGCGTCCAGGCTACCGGCTGCAGGCAGTGGCCAATGGCTGAGCGCTACTCGTGCACCCTGACCTCCCCCGCCCTTGTCACGCTGAGGGCGTCCAGACTCTTCACCCTCCAGATGGCCCGGTCCAGTCCGCTGTCATCGGGACGGCGGCACACCGCCACCACCGGCATGCCAGCGGCCAGCGCGGCCGCGACGCCCGCCGGGCTGTCCTCGATCACCAGGCAGGAGATCGGCGACACGTCCAGCCTGCGCGCCGCGATGAGGAATGGGTCCGGCGCCGGCTTGGCCTGTACGTAGTCCTCGGCCGTGACCAGGGTCCGGAAGCGCTCGGACATCGCCAGTCTCCACAGGATCGTCTCGACCTCGAATCTCCGGGAGCCGGTGACCACGGCCAACCGGATACCCTCCGGGATCCGCTGGACGAGGCGGAGGGCGTCGGGGGCCCCTGGAACCTCGTTCAGCCACTCCTCATACAGCGCGTTCCGCCGGTCGATGACCCCTCTCCCCTCCGCCTCGAAGCGCTCGCCCAGGATGTCCTGGAGCGCGGCTTCATCCGTCCGCCCGAGCCAGGACATGCTGAAGCGCTCCCAGGTCAGCGGCACACCGATGTCGGCCAATGCAAGAGCGCCGGCCTTGAAGCGGATCGGCTCGCTGTCCACCAGCACGCCGTCGAAGTCGAACAGGATGGCCCTGATGGGAAAAGGGTTCATCTCCGTCATGGCTCGGACCCCCCGGAGAACCGTCTGGATGACCTGGGGATACCCGACATCGAGTCCTGCGCACCGCACCCGCACCGGAGGAGATGATGCCTGCGTCTGCTCCACAGGTCACGCAGCGCCTCAGGGCTCTCCCCCCTGCTCGACGGGCGCGCCGGGGATGGATAGACCCGCCTCAGCGGGGCGCCAGCGGCTCCAGCAACTGCAGCTTCTCCGGGGGCAGGGCGATCCAGACCGCTGCGCCCGGCGCGAGCTTCATCAAGTAGTGCAGGTGCTCGGAGCAGTGGATCACGATCGTCCCGGCCTCTGCTGCCGCCCCCTCCGCCAGGCAGACGGTGACGAACGAGGCAACAGGGCGGAAGATGCGTCCCAGCCAATTCATGCCAGGACGTCTACCCACCGCCGCTCTCTCGCCGCCAGCTCCACAGCGTCGATGACCCGTTGGGCTTCCGCCCCATCCCGGAAGGTCGGGTAGTCTGCCGTCTCCCCCCGGATCGCCTGGAGGAAGGCCACCCCCTGGTCGAACTTGTAGCCGAGCAGGGGATCGTGCACTCGCGGGTTCCGGGGGGAGCCCGGGTACCTGCTCAGGTCAAAGGGAACCTCGGCCCGGGCCCACTGCTGGGCGGCCGTCATGGCCGGCCCGAGGCTGATCTGCAATTCGAAGGGATGGATCAATTCGTAGATGGCGGCCCCGCCCGTGCCGTGAATCTCGATGCACTGATAATTGGCGCGGCCCTTGCCGCCGCGGCCCGCCACGGCCCGGTTGAGGTCGAATGTCCCGATGGCCCCGCTGGCGAACTCCGCGGTGAACGCGCAGGCATCCTCGGCGTCCACCGGCAGGAGCCCGGCGCCGGACCCGCCGGGTCGCTCTCGGACGTAGAGGCGGCTGACACCGCTCACGCTGGCGATGTCGCCCAGGAGATAGCGGGCGAAGTCGATGGCGTGGGATCCCATGTCCGCCAGGATTCCGGCCCCCGCCTGGGCCCGCTGGTTTCGCCAGGCGATGGGCGTGGCGGGGTCTAGCATGAAGTCCGTGAAGTAGGACAGACGCCAGTGGCGGATCTCGCCGAAGTGACCCTCGCTGACGAGCCGCTTCAGGTAGCGGAGCGCCGGGACGAAGCGGAACGTGAAGGCCACCATGTGGACGCGGGAGCTGCGTGCGGCCGCCGCCTCGACGGCGGCCGCCTCGGCATGACAAAGCCCCAAAGGTTTCTCGCACAGGACGTGCTTGTCGGCCGCGACGGCCGCCCGGGCCACCTCCGCGGTGAGGCCGCTGGGGGTGCAGACAGCGACGGCGTTCACGTCCGGATCGGCCAGGAGGGATGGCCACTCCGCGTGGACCCGGGGAATCCCCCAGCGCTCGGCGAAGGCCTTGGCCTTCTCCAGGGTGCGGGACGTCACGGCCACCACCTCGCACACATCGGGGCACAGCCTGAGCGACGGGACGTGGACCATGTCGGCGATACGTCCGGCGCCGATGATCCCCACCCGGATCTTCTCTCGTGCCATTGCCTCAGCCCCTTTCCGCGCGGGCCAGGAGGGCCTCCACGTCCGCGCAAAGCGGCAGGGACGGCTGGGCGCCGGCCTTGGTCACCGCCAGGGCCCCGCACGCATTGGCGTACCGGACGGCTTCGGGGAGGGGGTCCCCCCGCAGCATGGCCACCGCCAGACCGCCCACGAACGCGTCGCCCGCCGCCGTCGTGTCCACGACCGGAACCCGGAAGCCGGGGACCGGCGTCACCTCGCCAGCCCTCGCGACGAGGGCCCCCTCCGCACCCAGCGTGAGGATGACGGTGCGCGGCCCGAGGGCGCACAGCCGCCGTCCGATGTCCGCCCAGTCCCGCACCGCCTCCGGCTCGCGCCCGGCGAAGAGGGCCGCCTCCACCTGGTTCGGGACGAAGCAGTCCAGCTCGCCGAAGCACCCCTCGTCTCCCTTCCGATGGGGAGCCGGATTCAGCAGGACCCGGACGCCCGCCCGCCTGGCCGCGCGGACGGCCCGGGCGATGACGGGCGGAGAGACCTCCAGGTTGAGCACAAGGAGCCCGCACCCTGCCACGGCCCGCTCCACGTCCTCCAGCGCCCGCTCGTCCCACGCCATGTTCACCCCGGGGGCAACCACGATGGCGTTCTCTCCGCTCGGAGCCACCGAGATCAAGGCGACGCCCGTCGCCCCGCCGGTCACCCGGCGCACCCCGGCGGTCTCGACCCGCGCCGCCCGGAGCGACGCCAGCAGCTCGCCCCCGAAGGCATCCACACCCACCTGCCCTACCATGGCCACGGCCGCTCCCAGCCGGCTGGCAGCCACCGCCTGGTTCGACCCCTTCCCGCCAGGGAACCGGGCGACCTCCCCGCCCTGCACCGTCTCGCCCGGTCGCGGGATGTGCGGCACGGGGACCACCAGATCCATGTTGATCCCGCCGACCACGCAGATGTCGGCCTGCATACGCGTCACCCTTCTTTCCCCCCGCCTTCGCCTTCATATCACAGCACGTGACGCATCGCAATTCCGATGCTTCAGATGCATAGCGCATAGCGCGCCTTGCCCTTCGCGTCGCGCGCTTTGCGCTATGCGCTCCGCGCGTTGCCCTTTGCGCCATGCGCTTTGCGCTCTGCGCCAACGCTTGACACACGCCTCCCGCGCCAACTAGAGTTGGGCGACGTCGCATCCTCTTCCCCTCACACGGAGGCATGCTGCCATGCGCACGCTGAGCCGCCGCACGTTCCTTTCGCTCCTCTGCGGGAGCCTGATCCTCCTTGGCCTCGTCCCTTCGCTTCACGCCGCCACGCCGGCGCAGCGCAGTGTCCGCCTGACCGTGCTGCAGCTCAACGACCTGTACGACATCACGCCGGTGGAGAAGGGGAAGAAGGGCGGGCTCGCCCGGGTGGCCACCCTGCGCGACCGGATCGCCGCCGAGTCTCCTCACACAGTCTTCGTCCTGGCGGGAGACTTTCTGTCCCCCTCCACCATGTCCAGCATGTTCCAGGGGAGCCAGATGGTGGAGGGTCTGAACGCCATCGGCCTGGACCTGGCGACCTTCGGGAACCACGAGTTTGATTTCGGCCAGGAGATCACGCGCCAGCGGATGCGCGAGTCCCGTTTCACCTGGGTCTCCTCCAACGTCCTGGGGCCGGAGACCGCTCTCCCCTTCGGCGGGGCGGTGGCCTTCGTCTTGCGGGAGTTCGGCGGCATCCGCGTGGCCTTCCTGGGCCTCACGACACCCCAGACCCACCTGCTGTCCAAGGGGGCGGCTGGCCTCACGTTCCTCGGCCCGATCCATGCGGCCAAGGAGATGGTCGCAAGGGTCCGCCGTGCCAAAGCTGATCTGATCGTCGCCCTCACCCACCAGGACATGGCGGATGACAAGCAGCTCGCGGCGGCGGTGCCTGAGATCGATCTGATCCTGGGCGGACACGAGCACACCCCCCTGGATGCGCGGGTGGGGCGGACGCTCATCCTCAAGACCGGATCGGACGCCGTGGCCCTGGGGCGGATCGACATCCTGGTGAGCACGGGGAAGGGCGGGCGCCGCGTGGAATCCAAGTGGGAGCTGATCCCGGTGACGGACGAGATCCCCGACAAGCCCGAGGTCGCGGCCATCGTGAAGCGCTATGAGGCCCTCACGGCTGCCGCATTGAATGTTGCAGTGGGCGAGACCAAGCTCCCCCTGGACACCCGAAACGAAATCGTGCGGACCCAGGAGTCGGCGGTGGGGGCTCTCATCGCCGACCTCATGCGCGACGCCATGCAGGCGGACGTCGCCCTGATCAACGGGGGCGGAATCCGCGGCAACGCCGTCATCGGGGCGGGCCCGCTACGCCGGGGCGATGTCCTCCGGATTCTCCCATTCGCCAACAAGGTCGTGAAGCTGGATGTGACCGGCGAGATCCTGCGCGCAGCGCTGGAGAACGGACTGAGCCAGGTCGAGAAGACGGCGGGGCGCTTCCCCCAGGTCTCGGGCATTCGCCTCACCTTCGACCCCAACCGCCCCGCAGGGTCGCGGCTTGTCTCCGTCAGCGTGGGCGGCCGGCCCTTGGACTCCCAGGCCC
>DATIFO010000261.1:0-42046 GCA_035455275.1 Methylomirabilis sp. (SeqCode)
TGATCCAGACCATGGCGGCCTTCAGCGCCCAGACCGGTCTCACCTGGGATCAGGCCATCGACCAGCGCCCCACGGAGGTGCAGGCGATCCTCGCGGCGAGCTGGGGGTAAGGCCACCGCGACAACGGATGGGGGTGCTGAAATCTGCGATTCCAAGAGAGGAGATGGCGCCGTAGACCACGGTGCCGTCGAACGGCGGCCAGGCCGGCGACCGAGTGGACGCCGGCCTGGCCTGCGAGGTGGAAGAACCCGGTGCGAGCGTGCACGAGGCGGCAGTGAAGCCGCTGGAGGAACTTCAGCCGCGAGTCGCTCGACAGCCAGTTTGGCACACACTGTTTTCTCTGTGAGACGGAGTCTCTCCCGTTGTCGGACGATGTCCCTATCGCTTATCGGTGTTCTTCCTACAAGCTTCCCTCCTCCCTGCGATCCAGAAAGCGTGTAAGTACGCAACCAGCCTTGTCCCTCTGCCTGCAGTGCCCCGCATCGCCCGCTGGGAATCGCGCCCGGCCGACGGAGCACCCCAGTCCGCCAGCGCACTCTCGCAGTGACGTGTAGGACGGCGCTGACTCTGCTGCTACGCGAATTTCGTTCTGAAATGCGGTGGCTCAGCGGATTGCCTTGGCGCCCATCCCTCCGTATCTTCACAGGCGTCGAGTGGGCCGTCTCGGAAGGCCAGCCGACAGGTTTTGAGCTGAACGCTCGCAACCGTCCTCTGCCGCTGAATGTGTGCTGCGGATAGACGAACGCCGGGGAGTTCCCGGGCCCTTCGCGGGGCAACCAGGCAAGCCGACCATGACTCAGCGCGTGCAGCTATTCTTCTGGGTGATTCTCCTGCTCTTCGGGGTGAGCTTTGTTATCCCCGACGTAGGTGAAGCGAACCCCGCCCCGTTTCAGGCTTCCGCCATCGCGCTGATGGATTCCGACGGCGATGACGACCCGGATCGCTCCCGCACCTCCACCCTCGGTGCCCACGTTGGACTGCCCTCTCTGTCCCGTGAAGACTGCCTCGCCGGACTCACCCTGCTGGGCCGGCTCCACCCATCAGACCAATCCAACACTCCCCAGTTCCTTCTCCTCTCGCTCCGGACCCCTCGTTCCCCCCCTGCCACAGGAATCCCTCAAGCAAGCCTCCCGGTTCGCCTTTTTCCATCCAGGACCTCTGACCGCCGCTCACAATCGTTCCTCCGCAGTCCGCACACCTCATCATTATCTGCACAAGCTAGCACTCCCCTGGAGGAATGCGCCTCCTTTTCTCGAGCGAGGAGTTCGTCCTGCAACCCGTCTCTCAACGGACTGCCTGTGCTTCTCAGTAGCAGTAGCCTCTCCCACTCAGCGTCGCACAACTGCAGCCCGAGAGCATGTGCGAGGTCTCAAGGTCTCATGAAGACCATACGCTCGATCAACGATGTGTCGCAAGTCAACAACCACAACTAGCACGGAGGAATCAACATGGCCAGCTTCATCAAGTCCGACCTGGAGTTCATCCTGCAGCAAATCGTATTCGCGGAGCGGCATGCGGCCGGTGAAGACCTCCGCACCATGTTCCCGAACACCGAGCTACCCTTTGGCCTGCGGACGATTGACGGGTCGTTCAACAACCTGATCCCGGGTCGGACCAACTTCGGCGCCGCCGACACGGTGTTCCCGCGCCTGACCACACCGGTCTTCCGCCCGGCGGAGAATGTGACGATTGACCTGGATGGACCTGGCCCGCTCCAAGTGGGAGACCCGACCTCCTATCAGCAAACCAGTGGCTTTGTGTTCGATTCCCAGCCCCGCACCATCAGCAACCTGGTCGTGGACCAGACCGCCACCAACCCGGCGGCCGTGGCGGCCGCGGCGGCCACGCCGGGCTCCCAGCTCGTGACCGGCACCCGGGCGGACGGGACGCCCTTCCAGACGTTCTTCATCCCCAACGTGGCGCCTGATGCGGGCCTCTCCGCCCCCTTCAACCAGTGGATGACCTTCTTCGGTCAGTTCTTCGACCACGGCCTGGATCTGGTCACCAAGGGGGGGAGCGGCACAGTCTTCATCCCGCTCCAGCCGGATGATCCGCTATTCGTGCCGGGGAGCCCCACCAACTTCATGGTGCTGACGCGGGCCACCAACCAACCCGGCCCCGACGGGGTTCTGGGCACCGCGGACGATATCCACGAGCACGAGAACACCACCTCCCCCTTCGTGGATCAGAACCAGACCTACAGCTCGCACCCCTCGCACCAGGTCTTCCTGCGGGCCTATGAGCGGAATGCGGCCGGGGATCCGGTCGCCACCGGCAAGCTGATCGTGAACCGGGACCTGGGCGCTGATGGCGTCTTCGGCACGGCCGACGATGTGGTCCTCGGCGGCATGGCCACCTGGAAGGTGGTGAAGGCCCAGGCGCGGGACATCCTGGGCATCAATCTCACGGATGCGGACGTCTTTGACGTGCCGCTGCTCGCCACCGACCCCTACGGCAACTTCCTCCCCGGCCCGAACGGCTTCGTCCAGATGGTTGTGACGAACCCCGACGGCACCACCAGCCTCGTGGAGGGGAACCCGGCGGCGCCCATCAGCACGGCCAACGCGGTGCGCACCGGGCACCAGTTCCTCATCGACATCGCGAACACCGCCAGTCCGGTCAACGGGCAGACCGGCGCGGCCCTGACGCCCGACCCCGATACGGTCGCCGGCGGGCCCGTGGCCGCGGGCACCTACGACAACGAGCTGCTGGACGCGCACTACATCGCCGGGGATGGCCGCGTGAACGAGAACATCGGTCTCACCGCGGTCCACCACATCTTCCACTCCGAGCACAACCGGCTGGTGGAGCACGTGAAGAGCGTGATCCTGCAGTCGGGCGATGTCGCCTTCCTCAACCAGTGGCTGCTGAGCCCCGTCGCCGCCATCCCGGCCGATCCCGCGACGCTCGTGTGGGACGGCGAGCGGCTGTTCCAGGCCGCCAAGTTCGGCACCGAGATGCAGTACCAGCACCTGGTGTTCGAGGAGTTCGCCCGCACCATCCAGCCGCAGGTCGACGCCTTCCTCGACTTCGACGACACGATCAATCCGGCGATCACCGCCGAGTTCGCCCACACCGTCTACCGCTTCGGCCACTCCATGCTGCTGGAGACCATCGACCGGCGGGACCCGACCTTCGCCTCCAGCGAGATCGGCCTGATCCAGGCCTTCCTCAACCCCCTCGCCTTCGATCAGAACGGCACCCTCACGGCCGAGCAGGCGGCCGGGGCCATCGTGCGCGGGGTGACGCGGCAGGTGGGCAACGAGATCGACGAGTTCGTGACCGAGGCCCTGCGCAATAACCTCCTGGGCCTGCCCCTCGATCTGGCCACCATCAACCTCGCCCGCGGCCGCGACACCGGCATCCCGTCCCTGAACGCCGCCCGCCGGACCTTCTACGCCGGGACCGGGGACAGCCAACTGAAGCCGTATACAAGCTGGGCCGACTTCGTGCAGCACCTGAAGCACGAGGAGTCGCTCATCAACTTCATCGCCGCCTACGGCACGCATGCGACCATCACCGGCGCGACTACGCTGGCCGACAAGCGCGCGGCGGCGACCTTGCTGGTCCTCGGCGGGGCGGGGGAGCCGGCCGACCGCCTCGACTTCCTCCACAGCGCGGGCGCCTGGGCGAGCGGCCCGGACGGGGTCACCATCACCGGCCTGGACGCCGTGGACTTCTGGATCGGCGGCCTGGCCGAGGAGAAGATGCCCTTCGGCGGCATGCTCGGCTCCACCTTCAACTTCGTCTTCGAGACCCAGCTCGAGGCCCTGCAGGACGGCGACCGGCTCTACTACCTGCACCGCAACGCGGGCCTCAACTTCCTCACCGAACTGGAGAACAACTCCTTCGCCAAGCTGATCATGCTGAACACCGACGCCACGCACCTGCCCGCGCTGGTGTTCTCCACGCCGGGCCTGACCCTGGAGGTCGACCCGACGCGGCAGTTCAACGCCAACGTGGCCAACAACCCCGGGCCGGACGGGGTCTTCGGCCCCGGGCCCGGGCCCGACGGGATCCAGGGCACCGCGGACGATACCCCCTCGGACGATATCGCCACCCCCCGGGAGGACCCGCTGGGCGACAACCCCCTCATCCCCCTGGTGATCCGGGACAACCCCGCCACGGCGGGCCCCGACACCAACTACCTCCAGTACACCGGGCCGGAACATGTGGTCCTGGGCGGCACCGCCGCCAATGACATCCTCATCAGTAGCGAGGGGGACGACACCCTCTACGGGGACGGGGGCAACGACCGCCTGGAGGGCGGGTTTGGCAACGACGACATCCAGGGCGGCGAGGGGGACGACATCATCACCGATATCGGGGGCGACGACGTCCTCAAGGGCGACGCCGGCAACGACGTGATTCACGGCGGCCAGGGCCTCAACCTGATCATCGCCGGCCCGGGCAACGACTTCGTCGTCACCGGCGAGGACAGCTCGGAGGTCTTCGCCGGCCCGGGCGACGACTTCATCCGGGGCAGCCGGCTCGACGTGCAGTTGATGGGCGGCGAGGGCAACGACTGGATCGAGCTGGGCACCCAGGACGGCGCCCCCGGCGACAGCTTCGACCCGCTCGGCCGCGACCTGGTCGTCGGCCACGACGTCTTCGTGGGCGGCGGCGGCTTCGACGAGTTCATCGGCGAGGGCGGCGACGACATCATGGTGGGGAGCGAGGGCCCGGACAAGATGAAGGCCGGGTCCGGCTTCGACTGGGCCACCTACCAGAACACGCCGTCCGGCCTGACCGCGGACCTCTTCAAGAATGCCAACGTGGAGGCGCCGGTGCCGGCGGCCACCGCCGCCATCGAGGGCCGCTTTGCCTCGGTGGAGGGGCTGTCGGGCTCGGCCGGCGCCGACATCCTGCGCGGCGATGATGCCAACGCGGCCCAGATCGCCGTGTCCGGGTTCACGGGCAGCGTGCTCACCCGTCTGGACCTCATCAACGGACTGCGGGCCTTCCTCGGCGCCGCCGCGGCCGGTCCGGACGGCCTCACGGGCACGGCCGATGACCAGTTCGGTGCGGGCAACATCCTCCTGGGCGGGGACGGCAGCGACATCCTGGAAGGCCGCGGAGGCGACGACCTGCTCGATGGCGACCGCTGGCTGAACGTGCGCATCAGCGTGCGACAGAACGCCGACGGCACGGGCCCCGAGATCCGCAGCGTCACCAGCCTGAACGAGCTGATCCCCGACATGATGGCGGGGACCATTAATCCCGGCCAGCTCGTCATCGTCCGCGAGGTCCTGCCCGGGGCGGGCGGCTTCGACACCGCCGCGTTTTCCAGGCCCCGGGCCAACTACTCGGTGACGACCAATGCCGACGGCTCGGTCACGGTGGCGGACATTACGGGACCGGACGGTATCCTGCTCGACGACCCGGCTACGGCAGTTGACGAGGCCGCCGACAACGGCCTCCCCGGCAGCCCGGGCGGCTTTGACCGGCTCACCAACATCGAGCGGCTCCAGTTCGCCGATCAACGGGTCGTGCTGGTGCCCGGGCTCAACGCCGAGCCGGTGGGGGCGCCCACGATCAACGACCCCACGCCGACGACCGGCCAGGTGCTGACGGCCTCCATCGCCGGCGTCACCGACGCCGACAACCCGGGCGGGACCATCACCGGCCCCGTCAGCTTCATCTGGCAGTTCGAGCCGGTGCCGGGCTCCGGCGAGTTCCAGGACATCAGCTTGATCCTCGCCCCCCGGGGGGCGCCGAGCGAGATCGGGCCGACCCTCACGGTGACCCCGGATCTCGCGGGGTTCGCGCTGCGCGTCAAGGCCACCTACCAGGACGCCCACGGGGTGCTGGAGCAGGTCTTCTCGGCGGCGACCGCCCCGGTGACGGCCGGCGCCCCGGTGGCCGCCCCGGCGGTCCTGCCCAACGCGTTCAACTCCAGCGTGGTGAGCCCCGGGGTCCACTTCGTTGGCTCCGACCTCGAGTTCATCCTGGACCAGATCAAGATCGCCGAGCGGCATGCGGCCGGCGAGAGTCTCACCGATATCCTCCCGAGCAAGATGCGGGCGCTGGGCCTGCGGACGGTCGACGGGAGCTTCAACAACCTGGTCACGGGGCAGGGCGAGTTCGGCGCCGCGGATACCGTCTTCCCGCGGATGACCACCCCGGTGTTCCGCGCGGGGGAGGCGCTCACGATCGATCCGGACGGGCCGGGCGGGCAGGCTGTTGGCGATCCCACTTCCTTCTTGCAGACCAGCGGCTTCGTGCAGGATTCGCAGCCGCGCACCATCAGCAACCTGATCGTGGACATGACCGCCACCAACCCTGCGGCGGTCGCGGCCGCGGCGGCCAACCCGGGCTCCCAGATCGTGACCGGCACCCGCACGGACGGCACCCCTTTCGAGACGTTCATGATCCCGAACGTGGCGCCCGACGTGGGGCTCACGGCCCCCTTCAACGCCTGGATGACGTTCTTCGGCCAGTTCTTCGACCACGGCCTGGATCTGGTGACCAAGGGGGGCAGCGGCACGGTGTTCGTGCCGCTCCAGCCCGACGATCCGCTGTTCGTGCCGGGCAGCCCGACCAACTTCATGGTGCTGACGCGGGCCACCAACCAGCCCGGGCCCGACGGGATCCTGGGCACGGCCGACGACATCCACGAGCACAGCAACACCACCTCACCCTTCGTGGACCAGAACCAGACCTACACCTCGCACCCCTCGCACCAGGTCTTCCTGCGGGCGTATGAGCTGAACGCCACCGGGGATCCGGTCGACACCGGCAAGCTGATCGTGAACCGGGATCTGGGCGCCGACGGGCGCTTCGGCACCGCGGACGATGTTGTGATCGGCGGGATGGCCACCTGGCGGGTCGTGAAGGCGCAGGCACGCGACCTGCTCGGCATCAACCTCACGGATCTGGACTTCAACAGCGTGCCGCTCCTGGCGACCGACGCCTACGGGAACTTCCTGCGCGGCCCGAACGGCTTCGTGCAGGTGGTGATGCGGAACGCCAATGGCACCACCAGCCTCGTGGAAGGGAATCCGGCGGCGCCGATCAGCCTGGTCAACGCGGTGCGCACCGGCCACGGCTTCCTGGATGACATCGCGCACACCGCCGTGCCGGTGGGCGACACCGACGGCAACCCGGCCACACCCCCGGGGCCCCTCACCCCCGACGCCGACACCGTCGCCGGCGGACCCGTGGCCGTGGGCCAGTACGACAACGAGCTGCTGGATGCCCACTACATGGCCGGGGATGGCCGCGTCAACGAGAACATCGGCCTGACCACCGTCCACCACATCTTCCACGCGGAGCACAACCGGCTGGTGGACCACACCAAGGCGGTGGTCCTGGAGTCGGCGGCGGCCGGCGATGTGACCTTCCTGAACGAGTGGCTGCTCACCCCGGTGGCGGCAGTGCCCGCCGACACCTCCACCCTGGTGTGGAACGGCGAGCGGCTGTTCCAGGCGGCGAAGTTCGGCACCGAGATGCAGTACCAGCACCTGGTGTTCGAGGAGTTCGCGCGCACCATCCAGCCGCAGATCGACATCTTCATCGGCCCCACGGAGAACTACGACACCGCCATCAACCCGGCCATCGTGGCCGAGTTCGCCCACACCGTCTACCGCTTCGGCCACTCCATGCTGACCGAGACCATCGACCGCCGGGACCCGAACTTCGCCTCCAGCGAGATCGGCCTGATCCAGGCCTTCCTCAACCCCCTCGCCTTCGCGGAAAGCGGCCCGACCCCCGAGGCGGCCGCGGGCGCCATCGTGCGCGGGGTGACAAGGCAGGTGGGCAACGAGATCGACGAGTTCGTGACCGAGGCCCTGCGCAACAATCTGCTGGGGCTTCCCCTCGACCTGCCGGCCATCAACCTGGCGCGCGCCCGGGATACCGGGGTGCCGCCCCTGAACGCGGCGCGCCGGGAGTTCTACGCCCTGACCGGGGACATCCAGCTCAAGCCGTACATAAGCTGGGCCGACTTCGCGCAGCACCTGAAGCACCCCGAGTCCCTCGTCAACTTCATCGCCGCCTACGGCACCCATACGACCATCACGGCCGCCACGACGCTGGCCGACAAGCGCGCCGCGGCCACGGCCCTCGTCCTGGGCGGGGTGGCCGCCCCGGCCGACCGGCTCGACTTCCTCAACAGCACCGGCGCCTTTGCCAGCGGCCCGACCGGGATCACCACGACGGGGCTCGACAGCGTCGACCTCTGGGTGGGCGGGCTCGCCGAGAAGATCATGCCCTTCGGGGGCATGCTGGGCTCGACCTTCAACTTCGTGTTCGAGACCCAGCTCGAGAAACTCCAGGACGGCGACCGCTTCTACTACCTGGAGCGCAACGCGGGGCTGAACTTCATCAACGAGCTGGAGAACAACTCCTTCGCCAAGATGATCATGAACAACACCGATGCGACCCACCTGCCGGGCCTCGTCTTCCAGACGAACCTGGCCCTGGAGGTCGACCCGACGCGGCAGTTCAACCAGAGTGTGATCGCCGGGCCGGACGGCATCGTGCTCGACGACCCGTTGACCCCCGTGGACGAGAGCGCCGACAACCTCCCGGGCAACGCCGATCCTGTCGGCGGGAGCGCCCTGGTCCCGCTGGTGATCCGGGACAACCCCGCCACGGTGGGCCCCGACACCAACTACCTCCAGTACACCGGGCCGGAGCACGCCGTGCTCGGGGGGAGCGCGGCCAATGACATCCTTATCGGCAGCGAGGGCGACGACACGCTCTGGGGCGATGCCGGCAATGACCGGCTCGAGGGCGGCTTCGGCAACGACCAGCTCCGGGGCGGCGCCGGCGACGACATCCTCACCGATCTGGGCGGCGACGACAACATCCAGGGCGACGATGGCCACGACTTCATCCACGGCGGTAACGGCGTCAACCTGATCCTGGGCGGCTTCGGCAATGACTTCATCGTCACCGGGGAGGATGCCTCGGAGGCCTTCGGCGGCCCGGGCAACGACTTCATCCTCGGCAGCAACGCCAACGAGCAGGACTCGGGCAACGAGGGCGACGACTGGCTGGAGCAGGGCAACCTGGACGGCAACCCGGGCGACAACTTCGACCCGCTCGGCCGCGACCTGGTGCCCGGCAACGACATCTACATCGGCAGCGGCCAAACCGACATCATGAACGGGCAAGGCGGCGACGACATCATGGTCGGCAGCCCCGGTCCAGGGGACAAGTACCTGGGGGCCTCCGGCTTCGACTGGGCCACCTTCAAGGACGACCCCTTCGGCGTGAGCATCGACCTGGACGTCCGCGCCCTGGACGTGGCGCCGGTGCCCCTGGCGGCCGGGATCGTGGCCCGCTTCTCGGCCGTGGAAGGCCTGTCGGGCTCGAGCCACAGCGACCTGCTGCGCGGCGATAATGCCGACGCCGTCACCATCCCCACGGCCGGTGCCCAGGGGAGCGTGCTCACGAACTTCGATCTCGTCAGCGGCCTGCGGGCCTTCGTGGGCGCCGCGGCCGCCGGGCCGGACGGCCTGGTGGGCACGGCCGACGATCGGTTCAGCGCGGGCAACATCCTCCTGGGCGGCGACGGCAGCGACCTCATCGAGGGCCGCGCCGGCGACGACCTCATCGATGGTGACAAGTGGCTCAACGTGCGCATCAGCGTCCGCCAGAACGCCGATGGCACCGGCCCCGAGATCGCCAGCTTCGACAGCATGGTCCCCCTGGTCCCGCTCATGCAGAACGGCACGTACACCCCCGGCCAGCTCGTGGCGGTGCGCGAGCTCCTGCCCGGGAGCGGCGGCTTCAACTTCGACACGGCCAACTTCTCCGGGCCGGCCGTCAACTACACGGTGACGGCGGCGGCTGACGGCTCGGTGACCGTCACCGACAACGTCGGCACCGACGGGACCGACCGGCTCACCGGGATCGAGCGGCTGCAGTTCAACGATCAGGCGCTCGTCCTCACGCCCGGGCTCAACGCCGAGCCGGTAGGTTTGCTGCGGATCAACGACCCCACGCCGGCCGTGGGCCAGACGCTCACGGTGTCGGCGGCGGGCATCGCGGATGCAGACAATACCGCCACGGGCGGCGCGGTCCCTGGCCCCTTCAGCTTCTTCTGGCAGTTCGAGGCGCGCCCGGGGTCGGGCGTCTTCGAAGACATTGTCGTCCGGACCGGACTGGGCGTGGAGAGCGTGATCGGCCCGACCTTCACGGTGACGCCGGATCTCGACGGGCTGGCGCTGCGCGTCCGGGCGGTCTACCAGGACCAGCACGGGGTACTGGAGCAGGTATTCTCGGCGGCGACCGCGCCGATTACCCCGGCCGGCACCGGCACCGTCAACAGCGCCCCGGCGGGCACGGTGCTCCTGAGCGACCCCACCCCGACCGAGGGGGCGGCCCTGACGCTCACGAGCACCCTCACCGACGCGGATGGGATCGCGAGCCCGATCAGCTTCCAGGTCCAGGCGGGGAGCGGCGCCCTCTTCACGGACATCCCGGGGGCGACGGGTCTCACCTTCACCCCCACCCAGGCGGAGGTCGGGTTGCAGCTCCGGGTGGTCGCCTCCTTCACCGACGGGGGCGGCACCCTGGAGACCGTCACCTCGGCCCCCACGGGGCCGGTGGGCGACCAGGTGATCGGCACGGCCGGCGCCAACACCCTCACCGGCACGGCCTGGGACGATGACCTGCAGGGCCGGGCGGGCGCCGACACCCTCCTCGGCCTCACCGGGGACGACCAGCTCCTCGGCGAGGACGGCAACGACGCCTTGAACGGCGGGGCGGGCGCCGACACCCTGGTGGGGGGGGCGGGCGACGACGGGCTCAACGGCAACGCGGGGGCCGACAGCATGGCGGGCGGCCCCGGCAACGACACCTACGTGGTGGATGACGCGGGGGACCAGGTGACGGAGCTCCCCGGCGAGGGGACGGACACGGTACGGACGACCCTCCTGAGCTACACCCTGGCCGACACCCTGGAGAACCTCACCTTCACCGGCACCGGCAACTACACGGGCACGGGCAACGCCCTGGCCAACACCATCTTCGGGGATACCGGCAACGACACGCTGCGCGGCCTGGACGGCAACGACGGGCTCCTCGGCGGGGCGGGGGCCGACACGCTCGAGGGAGGCGCGGGCAACGACGGGCTGAACGGGGGCACGGGGGCCGATACCCTGGTCGGGGGCCTCGGCAACGACACCTACGTGGTGGATGACGCAGGGGACGGGGTGAGTGAGCTCCCCGGCGAGGGCACGGACACGGTGCGGACCGCGCTCGCGAGCTATCGGCTGGGGGCCAACGTCGAGCACCTCACCTTCACCGGGACCGGGCCCTTCCTGGGCTTCGGCAACGCCCTCGGCAACACGCTGTTCGGCGGGGCGGGCGCCGATACCCTGAGCGGCCTGGACGGCAACGACGGGCTGCTCGGGGGCGACGGCAATGACGGGCTCCTCGGCGGGGCCGGCAATGACGGGCTGAACGGCGGCGCGGGCGACGACGGGCTGAACGGCGGGGCCGGCGCGGACACCATGGTCGGCGGGGCGGGCAACGACACCTTCATCGTCGACGACGCCGGGGACGTGGTGCTCGAGCTGGTCGGCGGGGGCACGGACACCGTGCGGACCGCGCTCGCGAGCTACACGCTGGGGACCACCGTCGAGAACCTCACCTTCACCGGCGCGGGGAACTTCTCGGGCACCGGCAACGCCCTGGCCAACACGCTCTTCGGCGGGGCGGGCAATGACACCCTGAGCGGCCTGGACGGTGACGACGGGCTCCTCGGCGGGGCGGGCAACGACACCCTGGCCGGGGGCGCGGGTAACGACGGGCTGAACGGGGGGGCGGGGGCCGACCTCCTGGTCGGGGGCCTGGGCCACGACACCTACGTGGTGGACGACCTCGGGGACGTGGTGCTCGAATTCGCCGGCGGGGGCACGGACACGGTGCGGACCACCCTCGGGAGCTACACCCTGGGGGCGAACCTCGAGCACCTGGTCTACGCCGGCACCGGTCCCTTCACGGGCACGGGCAACGCCCTCGCCAACGCACTCACGGGCGGGGCGGGGGCGGATACCCTCGACGGGGCGGCGGGGGCCGACCGGCTCTTCGGGGGCCTGGGCAACGACACGTACCGCTTCGCCCGGGGGGGCGGCCAGGACACGGTGCAGGAGACCGACGCCACCCCCGGCAACACCGACACCGTGCTGTTCGGGGCCACCATCACCCCCCTGGACCTGGTCCTCAGCCGGCAGGGGAATGACCTCCGGCTCGCGCTCCACGGCAGCACGGACCGGGTGACGGTGCTGGGCTGGTACACCAGCCCGGCGGCGCAGACCGAGGTGCTCCAGGCCGGCAGCGGGCAGCAGCTCCTGAGCAGCCAGGTGGATCAGCTGATCCAGACCATGGCGGCCTTCAGCGCCCAGACCGGTCTCACCTGGGATCAGGCCATCGACCAGCGGCCCACGGAGGTGCAGGCGATCCTGGCGGCGAGCTGGGGGTAGACTCTTTGGCGGGTGGGCAGCCACAGGCCGTTGGCCCACCCGTGCACGCTGAAGATACCCCTCACCCCCCCTCCTCCCTCAAGGAAAAGGAGGGGGGGCTGAGGGGTATCTTCTATTATGGGGCATGCCTCCCGCGGTCCGAAGGTCCGTGTAGTGCCAGCACGGATAGACGGGTGAGACAAGGTCTTACGAAAAATACAGACCTCGTCCTATTTCCGTCGACCCATTGCAGGTCTATCCTCTGGGCCATGATAACGCCGAAGTGGCGGAAAGTGCAGAACCATGGCGACTAGTTGGCAGTAGACTCTTCGGCGGGTGGGCAGCCACAGGCCGTTGGCCCACCCGTGCACGATGTAGATTCCCCTCACCCTCGCCCTCTCCCCCCAAGGAGAGGGGAATCCTTACACAGAGTGGAGCAACGATGACTACGGTTCTACAGGAGGAGGCGGCGGCACGCACCGCGGCACCGTCAAATGGGGGGCAGGCCGCCCCCCCCGTGGACACCGGCCTGATCTGCCTCGTGATGCTCGCCCGCTTTCACGGGGTGGCGGCCGATCCGGACCAGCTCGCCCACGACTGGGCCGAGCCCGGCACCCCGTTCGGCCCGAACCAGATTCTCCGGGCGGCAAAGGGGCTCGGCCTCAAGGCCAAGCTGGTGCGCACGAAGGCCCGCCGGCTCCCCCACACGCCCCTGCCGGCGCTGGCCCTCGACGCCGAGGGGCAGTTCTCGATCCTGGCGCGGGTGCAGGACGGGCAGGTGCTTGTCCACGACCCCCGCGCCCAGCGCCCACAGGTCCTGCCGGTCGAGGACTGGTGCCGCGGCTGGTCGGGGGAGCTGATCCTGGTGGCCTCCCGGGCGTCGCTCACCGGGGAGCTGGCGAAGTTCGATTTCACCTGGTTCATCCCCGCCGTCATCAAGCACCGTCGTCTGCTCTTCGAGGCGCTCCTGGTCTCCTGCGTCCTGCAGTGCCTGGCGCTGGTCACCCCGCTCTTCTTCCAGGTGGTGACCGACAAGGTCCTCGTCCACCGGGGGCTCAGTACCCTGGACGTGATCGCCGTGGGGATGCTCGCGGTGGCGGTGTTCGAGGTGGTCCTGAGCGGGCTCAGGAGCTACGTCTTCGCCCACACCACCAGCCGGATCGATGTGGAGCTGGGGGCCCGCCTGTTCCGCCATCTCCTGCACCTGCCGCTGGCCTACTTCCGCACCCGCCGCGTGGGGGACTCGGTCGCCCGGGTCCGGGAGTTGGAGAACATCCGGAACTTCCTCACCGGCCACGCCCTCATGCTGGTCCTGGACCTCCTCTTCTCCGTGGTGTTCCTCGCCGTGATGTACTTCTACAGCCCGTGGCTCACCGGCATCGTGTTGCTGTCGCTCCCCTGCTACGCCCTGATCTCGCTCATCGCCACCCCGGTCTTGCGCAAGCGGCTGAACGAGCGCTTCAACCGGGGGGCCGAGAACCAGGCTTTCCTCGTGGAGTCCATCAGCGGGATCGACACGCTGAAGTCCATGGCGGTGGAGCCCCAGATGACGCGCCGGTGGGACAAGCAACTGGCGGCCTATGTGTCCGCCTCCTTCCGGACCACCACGACCGGAATGCTGGCCCACGAGAGCGTGGGCCTGATCGGGAAGCTGGTCACCGGGGCCATCCTGTGGCTGGGGGCCCGCCTCGTCATCGAGGGGGCGCTCAGCATCGGCCAGTTGATCGCCTTCAACATGCTGGCCCACCGGCTGGCCGACCCCATCATGCGGCTGGCGCGGCTGTGGACGGACTTCCAACAGGCGGGGCTGTCGGTGGAGCGGCTGGGCGACATCCTGAACACGCGGCCGGAGATCGGCGCCCAGCGGGCTGTTCTGCCCAGGATCGCCGGGCGAGTCGAGTTCCAGGACGTGAGCTTCCGCTACCGGATGGACGGGCCTGAGACACTCCAGGACCTCTCCTTCGCCATCCAGCCCGGCGAGGTTGTGGGCATCGTGGGCCGCTCGGGCTCCGGCAAGAGCACGCTGGCCCGGCTCGTGCAGCGGCTGTACGTCCCCGAGCGGGGGCGTGTGCTCGTCGACGGCGTGGACCTGGCGCTGGTGGACAGCACCTCCCTCCGCCGCCAACTGGGCGTCGTCCTCCAGGAGAACGTCCTCTTCAACTGCACGGTGCGGGAGAACATCGCCCTGGCGGACCCGGGCATGCCCCTGGACGCCGTCGTCCGGGCCGCGCGGCTCGCCGGCGCCCACGAGTTCATCCTGGAGCTGCCGGAGGGCTACGACACGGTGATCGGGGAGCACGGGGCCACCTTATCCGGGGGGCAGCGGCAGCGCATCGCCATCGCCCGGGCGCTCATCACCGACCCCCGCATCCTCATCTTCGACGAGGCCACGAGCGCCCTGGACTACGAATCGGAGCGGGTCATCCAGGATAACATGCAGGCCATGTGCAAGGGCCGGACGGTGATCATCATCGCCCACCGTCTGTCGGCCGTGCGGATGGCCCATCGGATCCTGGTGATGGAGCGGGGCCGCATCATCGAGACGGGGACCCATCAGGGCCTCCTCGCCACGCCTGGCGGGCACTACGCCCGCCTTCACAGCCTCCAGCAGGGGTAACCGACCATGGGACTACGGTGGTTTTCTACGCTGAATATCTTCCGGCGCTACGCGACGGTCTCTCGGCACGCCTGGCGGGAGCGGGACCAGTATAAAACCCCCCGCCGACTGCCGCACGAGTCCGCCTTTCTGCCGGCCACCCTGGAGCTGCAGGAGACGCCCGTTTCCCCTGCCCCTCGCATCGCCATGTTGCTGTTGATCGGGTTGGTCCTGCTCACCATCGGGTGGGCCACGGTCGGGCGGATGGACGTGGTGGCCACCGCCCGGGGCCGGATCGTCCCGAGCGACCGCACCAAGACCGTCCAGCCAATCGAGACGGCCACCGTCACCGCCATCCGGGTGAAGGAGGGCCAGGCGGTCCGGGCGCGGCAGGTCCTGGTGGAGCTGGACGCCACCCCGGCCACTGCCGATGTGACCCGCCTCCGGGAGGACTGGACGACGGCCCGCCTCCAGGCGCACCGGTCAGAGGCCTTCCTGCGGGCAATCGACAGCGACGGTGCCGCCTCCCTCCCCCCCCTGGACGGGGTGGATGCCGAGCGCCTGGCCATGGAGGACCGCCTGCTCCAGGGGCAGGTGGCCGAGTACCAGAGCAAGCAGGCGCGCCTGGACGCGGAGATCACCCGGAGGGACGCGGAGCTGCACTCGCTCCAGGAGGTCGTGGAGAAGTTGGTCCGCACCCTCCCCATCGTCCGCCAGGCGGCCGAGAGCTACCGCCAACTCTACGAGGAGCAGGGGATCTCGAAGATCCAATGGATGGATCGAGAGCAGGCGCGGATCGAGCAGGAGCAGGAACTCGCCACGCAGCGGAGCCGGATGCAGGAGCTGCAGGCGGCCCGGCAGGAGAGCCTCCGGCAGAAGGACGCGCTCGTCGCCGAGACCAGGCGGGCGGCCCTGGACACCTTGCACGACGGGGACCGGAAGGCGGCGGCCGCCCAGCAGGAGCTCGTCAAGGCCCGCCAGCGGGAGCGCCTGACACGGCTCGTGAGCCCGGTGGAGGGCACGGTGCAGCAGCTCGCGGTGCACACCGTGGGGGGTGTCGTGACCCCCGCCCAGCCCCTCATGATCGTGGTGCCGAAAGACGATCCGGTGGAGATCGAGGCCTTCGTCGAGAACAAGGATGTCGGTTTCGTCCATCCCGGCCAGGTGGCCGAGATCAAGGTCGAGACGTTCCCCTACACCAAGCACGGAACGGTGCCGGCGACCGTGGTTAACGTCTCCACCGACGCCGTCCAGGACGAAAAGCGCGGCTTGGTGTTCACGGCCCGGCTGGCCCTGGGGCGCGCCACCATCCAGGTGAACGGCAGCCCTGTGCGTCTCACGCCGGGCATGGCCGTCACGGCCGAGATCAAGACCGACCGGCGCCGGGTCATCGAGTACTTTCTGAGCCCGCTCCTCCAGTACGGAACGGAGACCTTCAGGGAGCGGTAGCAGTTCACCAGGTCCAGGGGCGGCATTCGGGATGTATTCCAGGAGGTTGCCGGGGGCCTCACCTTCGCGTCTGATGCAGGCCCTAACTATACAGCATCATGTCACAATGCCTTGTCGATGGCGTGGGACAACTCGGATCACAGAGCACCGCTGTCGACCGGGCACGCTTACCCCCGCTGCCCGATCCTCCCGAGAATCGCGCTGAACTACGATCGTCTCGCGATCTGCTGTGGGACGTTGTCCCATCCCCTTGTCCGTGTTTTCCTACAATAGGCAAGATCCACTGATCCCTCGAGAGCCTCGAAGCCCACCTCCTGCCTCACCTTCGCGACCTCGTGGCACCGATCAGCACCTGCGACCAGCGGCCCACGCAGGTGCAGACGATCCCGGCGGCCAACTGGCAGTGGGGCGCCGCGGCAACGGATGACAGTGATGACGACTTCGGATCTACATGAGGAAGAAACCGGCGAGGGCCTGCACTAGCGAGGCTGCTGGAAGCATTGCAGACGGGGGCCAGGTGGCCAAGACAAGATCAGGCAACACCTGATCCCGATCGAAGCTATCCGAAACGACGAACCGCCAGCACACCAGAACCGGAGCCGGGTGGGTGGTCCTATCCCCCGATCCGTTTCACATGGAGTGCTGGCGGTTCAATTTTCCGGATCACGAGGGGACGAGGGAGAGGGATCTCGACTCCGCGGGAAGGGGTATGACGGCTTTGACGCTGGTCCCCTTATTCCCGGACAGAACCTCGATCCAGCCCCCGAGACCTCTGGCACGCTCTCGCATCGTGGGGATTCCGGTACCCCGGCTGGTGGTCTCGGCCGCCTCCGCCTCCGCGGTCGGCATCCCGTGGCCTTCATCGGTCACTTCGAGCCCGACCTCAGACACGTCGTGGAACACGCGGACCGTGGCCCTGGCACTTCCGGAGTGATGACGAACGTTGGTCAGCGCCTCTTCCATGATCCGGAAGAGTCCCAGCTCGAGCTCGGCCGGCAGCCCATCCAGGTCGCGCGGGATGTCGAGCGTCACCGCGATCCCGCTGCGTCGGGCGAAGTTCTTGACATGCCACTCGATCGCCGCCCTCAGTCCGAGGTGATCCAGCGGCCTTGGGTGCAAGACGTTGCACACGGCGCGAATGCTCTCCGAAGACCGCTGCAATAACTCGAGTCCCTCGGCGAGGAGGCGCTGCACCTCGAGGCTCGTGCCGGCGTCCTCCTTTCGCGCCAGGGACAGGTTCATCCCCAGGAGGGCAAGGCACTGGGCGATGTTCTCGTTCAATTCCTCGGCGATGCGCTTGCGCTCCCGGTCGTGGACCATGAGCAGGCGTGCCGAGACCTCGCGCGTACGCTGCAATTGCTCGGCGGCGCGCCGGCGGTCCGCGATGAGCCGCTCCACCTTTGCCAGCAAGTGCTCCGCGCTGAACGGCTTGTTCAGGTAATCCTGGGCGCCCTCTTTCAGGAGCGCCACCCGCAGCGCTTCATCATCGACCCTGGCCGTGAGGAGCACGATCGGCACATCGTCCAGCGCCCGGCATCGGCGCAGCTCCCGCACCATCTCGTCGCCGCTCATGCGAGGCATCATCACGTCGCATAGGATCAGATCGGGGGGAAGCTTCAGCGCCTTCTCGAGGGCCTCCTGGCCGTCGAATGCCGACACCACGTGGTACGTCCCCGACAGCATCGTGGCGATGAACGCGTTCATGTCGGGGTTGTCCTCGACAACCAGGACCACGGGAGAGCCGGGAGGCGCCTGGCCCGGCTGGTGACGGGCCGGACTGCGCAGCCCCAGCTCCTCTACCATCTGCGGCTCGGGCGCTCCATCCGGCTGCTGCGCAGCCGTCCGCCGGACTTCCCTGCCGCTGGGGGCGCGCAGGGGCAACTCCACCCGGAACAGCGACCCCTTTCCGCCGGGCGGGTCGCCAACCGTGATGCTCCCTCCATGGAGAGTGACAAACTCCTTGGCGATCGACAACCCCAGCCCGGTGCCGCCGAATCGCCGGGCCGATCCGCTCTCGACCTGGCGGAACCGCTCGAAGATGGCCTCGCGCAGGTGTGGCGGCACACCCGGCCCGGTATCTTCGACTTCGAGAACCGCACGATCGCCTTCGCTCCGGACCGCGACGCGCACGCTGCCGCCGGCCGGAGTGAACTTGAAGGCGTTGGAGAGGAGATTGAGCAGTGCCCGCTCGACCTGCGACGGGTCGACATCCGCCACGAGCGAGTCCGGCGCGTCGATCACGTACGCCATATCCCGCTCGGCCGCCAGGGACTTGAAATTCGAGGCCGTCACCTCGGTCAGTTGGGCCAAGTCGATCTCCGCATACTTGGGCGCCATGCGGGCGGCATCGATCTTGGCGAGGTCGAGCAGGTCGTTGACGTGTCTCAGCAACAGCCGGGCATTGCGCTCGACGACTTCGAGGCCCCGCCGCACGTCGTAGGCCAGCCCGCCGGCTTCGAGTATCTTGCCGACCGGACCCAGGATCAGCGCGAGGGGCGTGCGCAGCTCGTGGCTGATGTTGGCGAAGAACTCCATCCGGAGCTGCTCGCGCTCTCTCGTCTTGGCGTAGAGCTTGGCAACCTCCTCGGCCTTTTCCCGCTGCGTGATATCTCGCAGAATGACAGTGTAGAGCTGCTGCCCCCGCGCGCTCGCCTGGGAGATCGTGGTCTCGAGCGGGAACTCCTCCCCGTTGGCTCGCAGCCCGGAGAGTCGCCCGGGAGAGCCCATCGAGCGGGCTGTCGCGCCCGTGGTCCCCAGAGCGTTGACATGGCTGCGTTGGATTCGGCGGAAGCACTCGGGGATGAAACGATCGAGCGGCTCGCCGATGGCGTCGGACGCCGGACAGCCGAAAACCTTCTCGGCGGCGGCGTTGAAGAGGACGACACGCTGGTCTTCATCCACGGTGATGATGGCATCCATGGCAGTGGCCACAATGGCCGTCAGGCGCTCTTCGCTCGTGCGGAGCGCCTCCTCGGCCTGCCGTCGCCTGCGCTCGCGCCGCGCGAGCCCGAGAATGGAAACGCCGAGGATGGAAGACCAGGCCACCAGCATCCCATAGAAGAGACGCCGGGCCTTGGCGTGATCTGCCGCCTGGTTCTCTTCGAGGGTCCGTTCGAGGTCCACGGCGCGGCTCCGGAATTCCTCGAAGACGGCGTTGAAGCGCATATCGAGGGGCGAACCGATCCCGGCCTGCACTTCTGTTCTTTCCTGAGCGCGCACCCGCAGGTCCAAGAGCAGACGCGTGAGTTCCTCAACGCGCCTCCGCAGCGCCGGAGCCGCTAGGGGCTGCACCGCGCGGCCGTACTCGGCTTCCCCCCCGTCCAGCAGGACCTGCGAGAGCCTGATGGCCTCGGCAAGATCCGTCCGGGATCTCTGGAGCTTGGCCTCCGCCCCGTCGGTGAGGCCCTCCTCGAGCCAGAGATGCGCCGTCGCGGCTCTTGTGGAAAGGTCCCGGAGCGTGTCGCTGGAGAATTGATTCACACGCAGCCGTTGGCCAAGCTGATCGGTCCACGCCAGCATGGCCAGCGACAGCACACCAAGAAGCAGCACGGTGGCCGGGTAGTCCCACCATCCCAGGCTGCTCTTGCCCGGATTTCCGTTTGTCGCACGCATGACTTCGTTGTGGACTCCAGCCGGAATCCAGCCTGCGGAGGATCCTGGAGCCCGGCGGCCGCCCCGGAGTCGGATGCGGGGTCCGCCGGGGTGACGAGCCGGGATGCCAGCCGAAGCTAGACGCTTACGAACGCTTCCTTGGGGTCGGGGTGCGCCTCCAGCCCAGGGATCTGCGCGGTCAGGCGCGTCCCCCCGCCCGGGCGGGACACGATCTCCAGGTGGCCGCCCACCAGCTCCAGCCGTTCCTGCATGCCGAGCAGACCCAGGCTCCGGGAGCCATTCCCGCTCCTGGGGGACTTCAAGGGCCACGCGTCGAACCCCCGGCCGTTATCTTCCACCGACAGGAATGCGACTTTGTCCTCCCTGCGTAGCGTCACCCGGACCCGGTCGGCGTGGGCGTGCTTGACCACATTGGTCAGGGCTTCCTGGAGGATCCGGTAGAGGCAGATGGCGACCGCGTCCGGCAGGGGCGAAATCTCGACGCCCGTGTACCGGACCGAGACACCCGTCCGGCGGGCAATGTCCTGACACAGGCCCTTCAGGCTTGTGTTGAGACCGAGGGTGTCGAGGGCGGGCGGCCGCAGACCCCTGGCCAGCAGGCGGATCTTCTCCGCCGTTGCCTGGGCCAGCTCGCCCGCCTCCCGAAGGCGTCGTCGGAGTGAAGCCTGATCTCCCGGGACATCCGCGTGGATCAGCCGCAGGTTGAGCACAAGGGTCGTGAGCGCTTGCCCCGCCTCATCGTGCAGCTCGCGGGACAGATTTCGGCGCTCCTTCTCCTGGACGGAGAGGACCTCCTGAGTGAGCCGTCGGGCCTGCTCCCGTCCCGCCGCCACCTGGTCGAAGAGCTGGGCCGTGTGGATGGCGATGGCCGCCTGCCGGGCGAACAGGGCGAGGATCTGGCGGTCCTCGTCGGTGAAGGGGCGCTCCGGGGTCTCGCTGTGCACGGAGAGCACCCCCAGGAGCCGCTCCCGGTAGAGCAGCGGTTCGGCCACGACAGTCGTGGTCCGGGTCACCGGTAGAGCAAAGATCGACGTCTGGTAGTGGTTGATGAGCAGGCCCTGCCCGCGGGCCGCGACAGTTCCCACAACCCCTTCCCCCAGCCTAAGCATCGCCCCGCGACACCATGCCTCGCTGCCATGCCAGGCCCGCGGGAGCAGGATCTTCATCGCCTCGTCCCAGAGCCAGACCGTGCTCGTGCCGGTGCGGAGGAGATCCCCTGCCAGCCGGGCGACCAGCTTCAGCACCTCGGACAGATTCACCTCACGGATGGCCTCCAGGCTCACCGTGCGGACAGCCTCGAGCTGAGCGGCCTGGGTCCGCGCCTCAGCCTCAGCCCGGGTCCGTTCGGTGAGGGCCTGCTCCAGCTCCTGGGTGCGGGCCGCGACCTGCCGCTCGACTTCGTCGGTCCGCCGCATCAGCAACAGGAGATAGCCCCCGACGAGGCCAGTGGTCAGCAGCCCCAGCAGGAGGATATCCCACATGTCCGAGCTGGCGCGCGCGGCGACATAGCCGGCGGTGGACGTGAAGGTCACCGCCCACCGGCGTCCCCCCACATCCAGAGTCCCGGTCCACCGCAGACCTGCCCGGATGTGATCCTCCAGCAGCCGCTGCCCGACCCATGGCCGCGGGAACTCCTGCAGGTCCGATGATGGATGGGAGGACAGGGCCCGATCGCCTGCCGGTGCTCCTTCGTCGAAGAGGGCAACGTCGAGCTCTCGCGGGCTCATGTGCCCGAGCGCCAGCTCGATCAACCGCTCGACATCGAAGATTGCGCTGACAAATCCACGCAGGTGCTCTCGCCGCTCCGCGACCGTGCCCCGAGGGACCCCCGAACGGTAGATGGCCCAGTAGACGTGGACCCCCTTCCTGCCCGCAGGGAGCTGGATGCTCGCGGTCATCGCGGGTTGACCCGTGTCCCGCGCTCGGCGGAGGGCCTCCAGGCTTGCGGATTCTGCTCCCAGGTCTTTCCCGACGAGCCCACCAGTCCCCGACCCGGCGAGTGATTCCCAGTAAGCCATGGGGAAGGAGTCGGCCCACCCGCCGGCCGCCCGGTCCCGAGCACCCTGCTCGAACATGTGGAGGTCGGGACCCTGCTCCCGCCACCCCGTCGCCTCGAATCCTCCTCGGCTCCCGCCCGGAACCCGGGGGGCCCAGCCCACCGCGAGGAGTCCCGGGGCATGGGTGAGGTGCGCCACCACGAATTCCCGGAAATGATCCCGGTCCACGTCCCCGATGGTCTGGAACAGGTCCGCCACGGAGGAGGCGCGTTTGACGGCCTCCTCGACCTCTTCCTTGAGGTCTCCAAAGTGCTCGGACGCGTTGCTGCGGAACCCTTCCGCGAGCTGCTTATGCATGTCATTCCATTCGCCGAGGAACGAGCCCGCGGTCAGAAGCACGCCGACGAGAAACACGACAGCGACGACCGTGCGGCGGCACCGGAGGAGGTGTCGAATGAGCCAGGACCAGAGGTTCGGCTGGCGCAGCATGAGTCCGAGGTCTCGCATGGTGCGGGAGGCTATCCGGGGGGTCACGGCTGGATCACGCCCCGGCGGATGGCATAACGGACGAGGCCCGCCGTATCATGAATACCCAGCTTCGCAATGGTCCGGCGGCGATGGGCCTCCACGGTCCTGACGCTGATCCCGAGTAGGGCCCCCGTCTCTTTCGTGCTCTTCCCCTCGGCCAGCAACTGCAGGACCTGCGTCTCCCGGGAGGAGAGCGTCACCGGAGCCACCTCTGTCTTGCCCAGAAATGCCTGGACGACGACATCCGAGATGGCCGGGCTGAGGTAGATCTTTCCATCCGCCACCTTCCGGATCGCCACCAAGAGCTCATCGGCCATCTGGTTCTTCAGGACGTAGCCGCGAATCCCCGTGCGGAACGCCTCGGAGACGTAGATGTCCTCCATGTACATGGTGAGCAGGATCGGCTTTGTTTGGGGCGACACTTGGAGGATTTGGCCGGCCGCCACGACGCCATTCAGCAGCGGCATGGCGAGGTCCAGGACCGCCACGTCGGGGCGGAGCTTCTCGGTCTGGCGGACTGCCTCCAGTCCGTCCGAGGCCTCGCCGACCACGTCATACCCCTCTCGTTCCAGAAGAGCTTTCAAGCCCTGCCGGACCAACTGGTGATCATCGGCTAAGAGAATCCGCAAGGACACCATCCACCTCCTGGGCGACTATCGTACAGAACCCGTACAATCAGTCGCCTTCATCCAGTCGCCTTCATCAAGTTCTTCTTCAGGACCATCAGCGCGGCGGCCCGCAGAAGCACCTCCGCGTGAGCGGCCAGACGGATCCTTGCGGGCTTTCCCATACATCGCTCGCCGCTAGAGAATGCCCTGCTAACTGGTTGCCCGTCAATTGGGCAATGACTATTTTTCGTGTCGGACGCTGTCTCGACCCTCTGTCCGTTTTCCTCCTACAAGAGCCGCACCTGCTTTCAGCCCGGAACGCCTGGAAGTAGGCGTGCTGCCTCACGTTTCTCCATTCCGGGCCACCATTCATTCTTTGGGAAGCGTTCTTGCGCCACCGTGGAACCCGATGCTCACACCTCAGACCTGAGGGGCCATGTAGGGCGGCCCTTACTCTTCCCCTGCGAGGAAATTGCTCCGCAATTCCGTGGCCAAGCGGATTGCCCTGGTGTCTGTACATCTTTATCCTGTGGGCGGGGAGGAGTAACAACCGGTACCTGAATGCTTGTCCCAGAATGCGAGAATCCAAGAAGGATCTGACCACAGCCTCTCCAAATGACAGACCCTCCCACGAGTCGAACGGCACCGGGGCGACCGCGGGCTGGTCCGCAGATGGTGGGAACTTCGCTTCAGCACCTCCTGGGGGCTGCGGTGGCGCCGTCCCCCAGGTCGCTCGGCGAGCGGAGAAGCCGAGGTCTCCTGCGCTCCGCTTGCCGAGCCTATTTTGTCGGATTCTGTCCTTCTTTCTTGTCAGAGTCTCTCCTATATCCACGCGGAAATCCTTACATTGGGGTGGGTGGTGTTTCATCGCTGATTGCTACTTTACCCGACTGTTCAGCCCTCCGGTAATCCCGTAAGAATCCTTCAAGATCAAGCGGTGCTCTCCACCATGACGATGCGCCAAGGCTTGTAAGCGTGTCGCAGCCTCATTTTCACATAGTGAGGTTGTTTGAACGTGGTGTCAGAGACACGGGAGCTGTCCATGAAGGATCCCCGGTAGGCTGTGATGCTTGGGAACTCACGGGGGCCGATGCTGGCAACATCAACTCAACACAGATGAAGGAGGGGCACCATGTATCTCCCACGGAACGCATCCAAGGCACCACTCAGGGAAGCCGAGAGCGCCCGGAAGAACCGGCTGGAAATCGCGCAGGCCCTCGCCCACGGCCAGATCTCCCGCCGCGACCTCATCAAGTGGGGCCTTCTCACAACCGGGGGTCTGGTGGCTCCGATCAGTGGCCTGAGCCCCTTCGCCCGCAGCGCCTACGCCGCCACGAACATCCCGACGGGGTTCCCGCGGAGCCCGCTGTTCGGGGTCCAGCCGTTCACTCAGGCCATGCCCCGCTTCGACGTCTTGCCGCGGAATCCGGAACCCGGCTTCCTGGCTCCCGCTCCGACGAGAGAGGCCAATACCACGCAGCAACTCCTGAACCCCGCACTGCCGGGGGTGAGGCCAGGTGACAAAGGTCCCATCGAGGGGCGCCCCCCGGGACCGATCTGGGCCCACCAGCGGTTTGATGTGTTCCCCCCCAGGATCGCCGTGCAGGTCACCCAGGAGGGGGCCAAGGTCAACGCCGTGTACAATCCCGGAGTCCCGTCGAGCCTCAACTCCGGCATCAACCCTGCGGCGCCCTTCCGCCCGCGCTTCCACCCGAACCTCCCGGACCAGGACTCCCTCGCCCTCTGGACGTTCAATGGGACCCTGCCGCCCAAGCTGCTTATCGGCCGTTACGGCGAGCCCATCCTCTTCCGCCACCACAACCGGCTGCCCTTCGACCCGACCCAGAACGGAGGCTTCGGGATCCACACCATCTCCACCCACGAGCACAACGGGCACCATGGGGCGGAGAACGATGGCTTCACGGGGGCTTTCTTCTTCCCGGGCCAGTTCTACGACTATCACTACCCCATCGTCCTGGCGGGGCTGAACTCCATCAACGCCGACGCCACCGATCCACGGGCCGGGAGCCCCAACGACGCAGGCGGCATCACCAAGGTCCCGGGCGACTGGCACGAGACCATGAGCACCCACTGGTTCCACGACCACATGTTCAGCTTCACCTCTCAGAATGTCTACAAGGGCAACGCCGGGATGTTCAACATCTACAGCGCCCTGGACCGCGGCAACGAGGCGATCAACGATGGGGTGAATCTCCGCCTGCCCAGCGGCACGGCCAAGTCGTTCGGGAACCTCGACTACGACGTGAACCTGATGCTGGCCGACAAGGCCTGGGACGGGAACGGGCAGCTCGTCTTCGACATCTTCCAGACCGACGGGTTCCTGGGCGATGTCATGACCGTGAACCTGGTCTACAAGCCGTATCTCGAGCTGGAGCGGCGGAAGTACCGTTTCCGGATCCTGAACGGCGCCGTCGCCCGGTTCTTCAAGCTCACCCTGCACGACGGCTCCCCCATGATCCAGATCGCCAACGACGGGAACCTGCTGCCGAATCCGGTGACCCTCACCCAGCTTGACGAGATGGGGATCGCGGAGCGCTATGACATCGTCATCGACTTCTCCCGCTACGTGGTCGGGCAGAAGGTCTGGATGGTGAACCTGGCCGAGCACGAAGACGGGAGGAGGCCGAAGAAGCTCCTCTCGCTCAAGGACGCCTTGAGCGGCAAGTCGGACGATCCCTGCGTGGGGCCGTTCCTGGAATTCCGGATCGTCCGGAATCCCGCCCGGCCCGACGTGAGCCAGGTGCCCGCGACGCTGATCCCGAACCCGGATCTCTCCCAGATTCCCGTGGCCCGGGAGCGGGTCTTCGAGTTCAACCGGGGCGCCAAGCAGACCACCTTCGACCCCATCACCTCTTTCTTCGGCCCCTGGGGCATCCGGACCGACAGCGGGGAGACGCTCGCCGCGGACTTCGGCCGAGTCTCGGCCGCGCCCAGGTTCGGAACCTGCGAGATCTGGACCCTGCGCAACCCTGACAACGGCTGGGACCACCCGATCCACATCCACTTCGAGGAGGGCCAGATCCTCGCGCGCAACGGAAGCCTGAGCAACGTCCCGGCCTGGGAGCGGGGCCGCAAGGATGTCTACCGCCTCCGCCGCGGGGGGAGCGTTACCATCACCATGCAGTTCCGGGACTTCGGCGGGATGTTCATGGAGCACTGTCACAACACCACGCACGAGGACAACGCCATGCTCTTGCGGTGGGAGATCGACGACGGGGGGGCCCCGTTCCTGCGGCCGCTCCCGACCCCGATCCCGACACCGCAGGGCGTCAAGTTCCGGGCCCCGGACGACATCCTCCCGACCGCCTTCTGAGACACCCCTCACCCCGGCCCTCCCCCTCAAGGGAGGGGAGGGCTCGGGTGAGGGGGCGAAAGGAACCATCCCATGCGGCAAGACCGATCGCTAGGCCTCGCGGCCATCGCCGCCCTGTTCATGGCTGGCGTGATTCTCCTGGCCGTCGGCCCCGCCTCAGCCGCACCCCCGGGCTCCCCTTGGGGGGCCGGCTACTTCCCGAACGTGCCTTTGGTCACCCAGGACGGGGAGACGGTCCGCTTCTACGATGACCTCCTCAAGGGCAAGGCCGTCGCGATCAACCTGATCTACACGTCCTGCAAGGACACCTGCCCCCTGGAGACTGCGCGCTTGGCCCAGGTGCAGCAGATGCTGGGGGACCGGGTCGGGAAGGACATCTTCTTCTACTCGATCAGCATCGACCCGAAGCGGGATACGCCCACGGTGCTCAAGGCCTACATGGCCAAGTTCCATGTGGGCCCGGGCTGGACCTTCCTCACCGGGAAGAAGGCGGACATCGACCTGGTCAGCAAGAAGCTGGGCCTCACCTCCCGCAACGACGCCGACAACCCGGACGGCCACATGGCCAGTCTCATGGTCGGGAACGAGCCGACGGGACAGTGGATGCGGCAGTCCGCGGTGGACAACCCAGGGTTCCTCGCCACGAAGATCAGCAACTTTCTGGGCAACTGGACGCCGGGGAAGAGTTATGCGGAGGCGCGCCCCCTCACCATCGACGAGGGGCAGCATCTCTTCCATCTCCACTGCGCTGCGTGCCACACCCTTGGCCGGGGCGACAAGATCGGCCCGGATCTCTTGGGCGTCACCGGCCGGCGGGACCGGACCTGGCTCGCCCGCTTCATCGCCGCACCGGACAAGCTGCTGGCGGCGCAGGATCCCCTCGCCATGGAGCTCTTCGCGAAGTACAGGAACGTGCAGATGCCGAACCTGCACCTGGGCGAGGACGACGTGGCCACCCTGCTCAAGTACCTGGATGGGCCGGCGGTGGTGCAGGAGGGACCAGGGGGGAGGGAGGCGGCGGCCTACTGAGGGGCAAGACGTAAATCGTGATGCGTAATTCGTAATGCGGAATCCGAAACTACGTTTTACGCTTTACGTTTTACGAATCAGCTCTTCGGCCGGCCGCCAGGGCGGTAGCCTTCCAGATCCACGACCACGTACTGGTAGCCTGCTGCTTTCACACGCCGGGCTGCCTCCTCCGCCAGGGAAGGATCCAGGAGGCGCGCCCGCTCCTCCGCGGGGAGTTCGATCCGTGCGATGGCCTCGTGGTGCCTCACCCGGACCTGGTGGAAGCCCAGAGACCGCAGTGCGGCTTCCGCCGCCTCGATCTGTCCCAACCGCTCGATGGTGACGGGAATCCCGTGGGGGATCCGCGAGGCGAGACAGGCCATGGCGGGCTTATCCCAGGTGGGGAGGTCCATGGCGCGGGACACTTCCCGGATGGCTGCCTTGGTCAGCCCGGCCTCCACCAGTGGGCTTCTCACCCCTTGCTGGCGCGCCGCCTCCCGCCCGGGACGCAGGTCACCCTGATCGTCCAGATTGGACCCGTCAACCACCCAAGCGTATCCCTCGACCTGCGCCAGCGTTCGGAGCTTTTCGAAGAGGTCGGTCTTGCAGAAGTAACAGCGGTCGGGCGCATTGGCCACGTACCCCGGTCGCTCCATCTCCGCTGTCTCGACGAACCGATGCGTGGCGCCGATTTGCCGGGCCAGTCGCGCCGCCTCCTCGCGCTCGGCGGCGGGGATGCTGGGGGACAACCCTGTGACGGCCAGGACATCCTCCCCCAGGCACTCGGCCGCCACCGCCAGCAGGAAGGTGCTGTCCACACCGCCGGAGTAGGCGACCATGACCCGCCCCATATCCATCAAGAGGTCCCGCAGCGCCTCGTAGCGCGAGGCCAGTGCCGGCTGCAGGGCTGCCAGCGAGGCGGGGGTCATCTCCGGGGGGCTCCATCCCCCGCCTTGCGTATCATGGCCAATAGTGACGCCATCTCCGGGAGGACGAAGAACCGCCCCGTGAACTCCTGGTCCGGATCCTCAAACAGCCCATGCACCACCAGAACCTCCGAGCCCTGTTCCTTCACGGTTTCCACGACCTGCTGGATGAGTTGGGGGATGTCCTCGATATGAAACTCGGGAGGCGAGGGCAGCAACCGCTTCCCCAAGAGATCACCCATTTCGTTGAGAAACGACGAAGCCAGGATGTTGCCGACCTCTTGAATGGCGGATCGCTCCTCGACGGATAGCGGCCTCGCGTCCTTCCCCCTGCTGAGGAGAACCTGGAGTATCTTGCAGATCGTCGGCCGGGGGAGCAGGAGAACCATTTCGCCCCCGGCCTCCCCGGTGATCTGGAACCGGAGCCCGGCCAGTTCCTCAACGGCCGCCTCCGCCGCGAGATCGGGCAAATCGCCGGCCGCGACTGATTGAATGTGCGAGACCTCCAGGCGAACCGGGTGCCCGAGCAGTGCGGTCAGCGTCTCGCCGGCCCGTCGCATGCTCCGGTTGCTGACCGCCCGGAACCTCCGGAGCATGGGCTGGCTGATCCCGCCGCGCTCGGCCATCTTGCCTCTCGCCGAGATACGTGACACGTTAGTCGTAAAACGTAAGTCGGAGCCGTTCCTTACGTCTCACGATTCACGCTTCAAGCTCTCAGAGTGTGTTGAGGTCGAGGATGAGGACCGTACTCCCATCCCCCAGGATGGTCACCCCCGCAAAACCGCGCAGCCCCTTCAAGGCTTTGCCCAACGACTTCACCACGACCTCACGATATCCGATGAAGCGGTCCACCACAAGGCCCACGAGCCTCGCGCGCATCTCGCACAGGACCACCAGACAACTGGGGCCGGGGAGCGTCTCGGGACACCCCAGGAGGCGCCGGAGATGCAGGAGCGGGATGAGGACACCGTCCCTGGCGACCATCTCCTGTCCCTGGGACCGCTGGATCGCTCCCGACGGGAGCTCCATGATCTGTTCCACCGACGAGACGGGAATGGCATAGCGCTCCCCGCCGACCTCGATCAGGAGCACCGCCACCACGGCCAGCGTCAAGGGGAGCTTCAGGGTGATGGTGCTCCCCTGACCGATGGCCGATTCGATGAGGAGACTCCCGCGGAGCGACTCCACGGCGCTTCGCACCACATCCATGCCCACCCCCCGGCCCGAGACGTCGGTCACCTCCTTGGCGGTGGAAAACCCGGGCAGGGTGATGAGGTTGAGCACCTCGCCGTCCGGGAGGCCGTCGTGCTGTTCCCGTGTGATCACCCCTCGCTCCAGCCCCACCCGGCGCAGCACGGCCGGGTCCATGCCGCGGCCGTCGTCGTTCACCCGGATGACGACGCTCTCGCGCTCCTTGCTGGCCTCCAGCCGGATGATCCCTGTGGGGGGCTTGCCGTTGCGCACCCGCTCTTCGGGAGGCTCGATGCCGTGGTCGATGCAGTTCCGGAGGATATGCAGGATCGGGTCCGGCAGCTCCTCCAGGATGGCCCGGTCCAGCTCGGTCTCCTTCCCGACGATCTCGAAGTTGAGCTCCTTCCCGCGCTTGCGCGCCAGATCCCGGACGGCGCGAGGAAAGCGGTCGGCGATGAGCTCCAGCGGCATCATGCGCAGTTTCATGGCCTGCTGCTGGAGCCCCTTCACCAGGGTCTCCACCCGCCCCACGCTTTCATGCAAGGCCGGGGACTCGATCGTCTGGCTCTGCTCCACCAGACCACCGTTGGCAGTCAGCAGCTCCCCGACCTGGTCCATCAGGTCGTCGAGCAGGCGGGTGTCCACCCTCATCATGGTGGCGGGTCGACGGGCGGTCCCGGAAGGCGTCGCAGCGGGACGGGTGGCCGGAGGGGACGCGGCGAGGGCCGGGGTCAACGGCCCCGGTGCCAATGGGGCCTCACGTCCGGGCGTCTCGGCTGGCTGGCCGGAAAACGGGGACGAGGCCGCCCGGGGCTCGCCCTCGGCCGGCCGCACGACGACCGACGACACGTCCGGGAGGCTGGACAGGAACGTCTGGACCTCCCCTGCCGAGCGGGCCGTGGCGATCAGCATGGAAAGGCCTCCGGAGAACTTCCCGGCCTGGACCTGGTCCATGGTGGGGGCGGAGCGGATCAACTCTCCCAGGTCCCGCACCCGCCGCAGCGTGATGTAGGCTCGCGCCGAAGGCAGGGGGGCGTCCGTCGCGATCTGCAGTTCCACGGTGTAGCGGGTGGAGCCGGCCTCCTCGGCGCGGGCCGGTGGCGGGGGGGCGGAGGGCTGGACAGGCGGCGGTGCGGTCTCGGGCCCTGACAGGATGAGCGAGGCCATCCTGGCCACATACGGATCCGCCAGGAGGGCGGGTGAGCGGCCCGCGGCGATCTCTTCCACCGCGCGGCGCAGCAGGTCCACTCCCTCGAAGAGCAGATCCACCCCGCGCCGATCCAGGGCCCCCTTGCCGCCGCGGAACTGATCGAGATAATCCTCCATCCGGTGCGAGACCTTCGCCAGTTCCTCAAAGCTCATGGAGGCCGACATGCCCTTGATGGAGTGGGCCTCGCGGAAGAGCGTGTCGATGGCGCCGCGGTCCGCGCCGTTCTGCTCCAGGGACAGGAGGAGTCCGTCCATTCGCTGCAAGCGATCCTGGGACTCGCTGACGTACATCTTGACGTACTTCGACATGTCCATGCTGGGGGGTCCTTACTCGGCCGCCGAGCCTGCCGGCTGGGAGACAGATTCCAGAAGGGCCAGACAGGCTTCACGGATTGCCGCGGCCATCTCATCCAGGGGAACCAGCCGATCGGCTAACCCCGCCTCGGCGAGCGCGCGAGGCATCCCATACACCACACAGCTCGCCTCGGCCTCGGCCAGGACCGTGCCCCCGCGCAGCTTGATGGCCCGAGCGCCGTCCCGACCGTCGCGCCCCATCCCCGTGAGAACCACACCCACCGTCCGGGCCCCGAAGGCCTCGGCCACCGAGGTGAAGAGTTCGTCCACCGCGGGGCGCACCCCGTGGCGCGGGGGGTCCTCTGTGAGCCGGGTGCGATAGGTGGAGGCCCGGACCCGCTCCACCACCAGGTGGCGCCCTGCCGGCGCGAGGTAGAGTCTGCCAGGCTCCACGGTGGCCAGATCCTCCGCCTCCTGGACCGGGACCGAGGACACCTCGGCCAGTCGCCGTATCAGGATGCGCGTGAACTTGGGATGGATGTGTTGAACCAGGAAGGTGAGCGTCCGGCCGGGCAGGTCCAGTCCGGCCAAGAGGGTCAGGAGGGCCCGAGGGCCGCCAGCGGATGCCCCGATGGCCAGGGCCACGGGCGCCTTCATCGAGAGGCGCCGCTCGAGGACCTGGCGCAGGTCGTCATCTCGGCTCACCGCCCCTCCCCCCGGGGGTGGAGCAACGCCAGGGGCTGGAACTGCTCGTCGAGGCCGAGAACGCTCTGCACCACCTTCAACACGCGGCTGGGTTGAAACGGCTTGACGATGAAGTCGCGCGCGCCGGCCTCGATGGCCTCGGCGATCAAGGCCTCTTGTCCCAGGGCGCTGCACATCACCACCTTCGCGGCCGGATCCTGGCGGATGATCTCCTTGAGGGCCGTGATGCCGTCCATCTGCGGCATGACGATGTCCATGGTCGTGAGATCGGGCCGCAGTTCTCGGTGCAGGCGCACCGCCTCCGCCCCGTTCTCCGCCTCACCGGCGATGACGAAGGGTCCGCGGGCGAAGATGTCCCGGATCATGCTCCGCATGAAGATGGCGTCGTCCACGACCAGGATCTTGATGCTCACGGCCGCCTCCATCCGGGGAGAGGGTCATCTCCCCCCAGGCCCCAAGACCTCCACCGTCACTCCCCACTCCGCCAGCGAACGCGCGAAGACCCGGGCCGGATCCAGAAGGCTCACCACCTGCCCACCGACCTCGCAGACCCCCTCCACGCCGCTCGGCCCCCCCTCGCGCGGCGACGCGGGCTCGATCGCCGAGGGGCTGAGCCCCTGCACCTGCGCGATGTGCTGGACCGCGAAGCCGATCTGAAGGTCCGGATCGCCGAAATCCAGGACGACGGCATGGGTGATCGGGCGGGTCCCCGGAGGGATGCCCAGACACCGGACCAGATCGAAGAGGGTAAGGATCCGCCCCCGAAGATTCAGGATCCCGAGGACCTCCCCCGGGGCGTTCGGCACCCGCGTCACCCGGGGGAGTGGCTGGATTTCCCGGACCGATGCGATGGGCAGACCGAACCACTCGTCTCCGGCCTGAAACAGGACGAACCGCCGGATCTCCTCCGGCGGCTCGGCAAGCTCCTCCCGGTCAAGAGGAACCAGACCCTGTCTCTCCCCGTCATATCCCGACATTGAAGCGCGCCACCAATGTCTTGAGTTTGTCCGCCAAGCCGGAGAGCTGCTGGGCCGAGCGAGCCATCTGCTCCATGGAGGCGGTCTGCTCTGTGGTCGCCGCCGAGGCCTCTTCCGTGGAGGCGGCGTTGTCCTCCGCCACCTTGGCGATTTCGTCGATCGTCTTCACCAGCTCTTGCGCCCCCTGGGTCTGCCGCTGGGTGAGGGCGGAGATCTCCTGAACCTTCTTGACCTCCTCCACCACGACCCGCACGATGTCCTGCAGGGCGTCGCTGGTGTAGGTGAGCACCTCGCGGCCCGAGGTCATCTCGCGTGTGGCCACCTCCATGGAAGCCGCCACCTTGGTGTTCTCCATCTGGACCTGCTTGATGAGCTCTGCGATCTTATCGGCCGAACTGCCCGCCTCGCTGGCCAACTTCCGGACTTCTTCGGCCACCACGGCAAAGCCGCGGCCGGCTTCTCCTGCCCGGGCAGCCTCGATGGTGGCGTTCAGGGCGAGCAGGTTTGTCTGTTGAGCGATCTTGGTGATCACGTCCACGATGCTCCCGATTTGCTGGGTCTTCCCGCTGAAGCTCTTCACCCCACCGGCGGCCTCCTCGATGATGCTGAAGACCCCCTTCATCCTGTCCATGGCCTCCTGGGCGGACTTCCCGCCGGTCTGCGCCGTGTAGCCCGCCTCGGCCGCCGCCTCGGCCGCCGACTTCGCCCGGGTCGCGATCTCGTTGACCGCGTTGGCCAGCTCGCGGATAACCTTGGAGGTCTGCTCCACGAGGCCCGCCTGGTGCTCGGCCCCCTTGGCGATCTGCTCGACGGTGCCGGCGATCTCCTCGGTGGACGAGTTCATCTCCTCGGCGGAGGCGGAGAGGGCCACGGCCGAGGTGGTGACGGCATCCGAGGTCGTCTTCACCTGGCGCACGATCTCCCGCAGGTTCGCCACCATCTGGCTGAAGGCCGCAGCCAGCTCGCCCACCTCGTCTGTACTGTTCACGGAGACGTTCCGGGTGAGGTCGCCCCCCGCCACGGTTTGCGCCGTCGCGGCCAACGACCGGATCTCCGTCGTCAGACTCTTGGACATGACGAAGGCCAGGACCATGCCGGCGACGATCGCCAGCAGCGCGGTGATGATCATGATGTATTCTTGGGGGAGGAATCGGCGAAGAACCAGGGAGAGGGCGCCGGACATGATCGCCGTCGCCAGGATCACCAAGAGAAATCCAGCGTACAGCTTCTTCCCGATTGAAGTCGAGGATTCCATGCCTATCCCTCCCCCCTCCCAGGGATCCAGCCCTCGCGGCGCCTCGCCGCGGTTGCGTCAATTCGTCGTACCATAGCGTAGCCCAAACCGTCAAGTCAAGGGGAAAGCCCCGTGTTGGCGGGGCCTTCTACAATCTTCGGAATTTCCCGATCAGGGCGAGGATCGGGGGGAGGGCGGGCCTGGTTTCCGGTAGATGCGTTCGGCGACGTTGACAGCCTCGAAGCGGTCCCTGGCCGCACCGGCCAGGCCCTCGACCTTGCCCAGCACCAGGAACCCCCCGGGGTTGAGGGCGTCGGAGAGGGTCATGAGCACACGCTCCTGCAACGGTTCAGTCATATAAATCAGGACGTTTCGGAAGACCAGGAGGTCGATGCGACCGTGCGGCGGCGGGTCCAGGACATTATGCGCCCTGAAGTAGACGAGCTGGCGCGCGTCCGGGACAACCTCAAAGAGGCCGCTGATCTCCGCGAAGAACCGCTGCCTCCAGTCCGCCTGGACATGGGCCAGACTGGCCTCGGGATAGCGTCCCCCCTTGGCATGGCGCAGGCATTCCGCATCGATGTCGGTGCCGAAGATGGCGCTCGAATATTGCTGCAGAGCCTCCGGCGCCTCCGCGAGGAGCAGGATGGCCAGAGAGTACGGCTCCTCTCCGCAGGCGCAGCCCACACTCCAAAAGCGCAACGTGTGGCCTCCGCCGGTCCGCTTCGCCTTCAGAATGGCGGGGAGCACCTCCTTCTGAATGGCCCGAAAGGTGCTCGGGTTGCGGAAAAACTGAGAGACGTGGATCGTCAGGGCCTTGACGAGTCGCCCCCGCTCCACGGGGTCGCGAGCGATCCGCTTGAGATAGGTTCGGAGGTCCGGCGCCCCGCAGGCCCGCTGCCTGACAGCGATCCGGCGGAGGACGCACCGATCCTTGTACAGGGTGAGATCGATGCCGCCAGCTTTGAGGACGAGGTCGCGGAGCCCACCAAACGCCTCGGCCTCGAGCTTGGCCTGGAGGTGTGGCCGTGATCCGTCTGCGCCTGGACCCATCCGTCTGTTCTCAATGCTCTGAGGACCGCGTGGGGGTCGCCCGGACACCGGCGAGGCGGCCCTCTATCGCCCCTGGGAAGCCCGTGGCGATTTGCCATCGCGCTCCTGGTTGGCGCCCCGCCCATGGCCGGTGCCGACCATCGGCTCCGCCTGGGAGTCCATCCCCGAGACCACGCGGAGGCTCCGCTCGAACTCTTGAAGACGTGCGACCTCCAGCTTCAGGCGGCTCAACTGCTCCGCCTGTCCCTCCAGCAAGGTGGTGAGCGATTTGTTCTCTCGCTCCAGGTACGTCATGCGGGCAACGTCCACCTGGCCGCGGAAGACGCTGAGGAGCGACACGACCGATCCGGTCACCAAGGCCAGCGAGAGCAGGAGGGCGATCGCCAGCAGCCGCAGGGGCAGTCGCAGGCGGCGCATGCGTCCCGATTCGGTGAATGCCACCACGGTCACCGTCCCCCGCAGCGCAGCCGGCGGACGCAGCCAGCCCGCGCGTCCGCGGGTCGCGAATCCCAGACCCATGGATCCCCCCTTTCCCCTCTCCGGGCCGATCTCCTGTCGGGAGTCCCGTGCGCCCCCCGTCCCCCGCTGCGATTCGGCGGCGCTCAGCCGCGATGACGGCTTCCTGGCACTGCCTCCTTGAAGTGGTCGAAGCCCCCCGCGAGGATCTCCTCCCTGCCATCGGGGTGGACCAGGGTGGGGATCGGGGGCCCCGGGACCGCCTCGCCGATCCGGGTCACGGGAAGCCCAGGCGCGGCCTCTGCCAGGACCCCCTCCGGATCGGCGGCAGTCGCGAACAGGAGTTCGTAGTCCTCCCCGCCCCGAAGCGCCAAGTCCAGGACCTCCCGACCGAGGAGCCGCGCCAGCACGCTGGCGCCGGGATGGATGGGGATCCGGCTCGCCTGGAGACGCACGGCCACCCGGCCCTCGGTGCACAGGTGAGCGGTGTCGGAGGCGATCCCGTCGCTCACGTCGATCATGGCCGTGGCGCATCCGACCAGGGCCCTCCCCGCCGCGAGCCTGGGCACCGGCGTCAGGTGCGCTGCGAGCGCTGCCTGGATGGCCGCCTCAGCATCCCCTCCGAGCCAATCGGGCCGAGCCACGCCCGGGGGCCAGCCCTGGCCTGGACGGAACCCTTCCTGCAGGGCCAGCAGACCGGCGGCCGACCCGCCCAGGGTCCCGGTGACCCAGAGGCTGTCACCCGGCCGGGCCCCGGACCGGAAGACAGGCCCCTCCGGTAGGGCGCGGCCGAGCAGCGTCACCGAGATGACCAGACCGCTCCCCGAGGCACAGGTGTCGCCGCCCACCAGGGTCACCCCGTGGTCGGCAGCTTCTTCCTCCATCCCCAGGAGCAGCGCCTCCACCTCCGCCAGGGTGATCCCCTCCGAGGGGATCCCCAGGCCGAGGAGCGCGTAGAGGGGGCGACCTCCCATGGCGGCGATGTCGCTCACGTTCACCGCCATGGCTTTTCGGCCCAACTCCCGCGGGCGGGCCCAGGCTCGCTGGAAATGAATCCCCTCCAGCAGCATGTCGGTGGTGGCCAGCAGGGCCTGCCCCGGATCCGGTGCGAGCACGGCGGCGTCATCCCCGATGCCTCGGATGGTCCCCCCGGTCCGCTCCCGGATGCGTCGCTGGATCAATCCGATCAGGCCGAACTCCCCCAGGGCTGCGAGCGCTGGATCCATACTGACCAAATCCCAATGACCAATTCCCAATGACCAATGACCCCCCGCTGCACTACTCCCTGTTCCAGGATTGGTCATTGGTCATTGGTCATTCACCTTACAGTGTGACCCGGTCGAGGTCGGCCAGGACCTGCCGGCGGATGGCGTGCACATCGGGGAGCGTCCGGGCCAGGCGACCCTCCTCGATGAGGGGTTGCAGGAGGGAGACGACCTCCCCACCGCAGCAGGCCAGCGCGGCGGCGCCAGCCGGCACCACCCGGATCCTACCGCAGGCGGTGCAGCGCAACACCTGCTTCCGCCCCGACAGCTTCCCCCGTTTGGCCACCGGGATCCCGTCCAGCTCCACGATGTCCATCGAGAAGTTCAGGACCGGAGCGTTGCTGATGGCGGTCCCCACGCCGTAGGCATCCGCCACCGGGTTCAGGCGCTGGATCTCTTCCTCGTCCAGGCCGCCGCTGACAAAGAGCTGGACATGGCGGAACCCCCGCAGATCCAGCTCCCAGCGCACCTCGCGCAGGATGCCCACGAGATCCCCGCGGCGGGAGGCCGGTGTGTCGAGTCTGACGGCGTCCAGGGCGGGACCCAGGGCCTCCGCCACTCGCACCGCCTCCATCTTCTCGTCGCCGAAGGTGTCGATCAGCACCACCCGACGCACGCTCGGGTCCACGATCTCGTGGAATGCCTTGGCCGCCACCACCGTGTCCCCGAGCATGAGGATCAGGGAATGGGGCATCGTGCCGCTCGCCTCCAGCTTCAGCAGTTCGGCGCTCTTGACGACTGCCACCCCGTCGCAGCCGCCCAGGTACGCGTTCCGCTCGATCATGGGCGCCAGGGCGGGATGCATCCGTCGCGCGCCGAAGCTGACCACCGGGTGCCCCGCCGCCGCCTTCTTGCAGCGCGCGGCCTTGGTGGCCACCCCCGAGGCCTGGCAGAGGAGCCCCAGCAAGGCCGTCTCGTAGTGGGCGAAATCCACGTAGCTGCCCTCGATGGTCAGGACCGGTTGCATCGTGTCGAAGACGGCCCCCTCCGGGAGGGCCCGGACCGTCACCGGCAATCCCGTGAGGAGCGTGGCGACCTCCTCGATGCCGGCCAGGATCCCCCAGTTCCAACCCGGCGGGAAGCTCTTCAGGATCACCTCGGCCACGGCCCGCTTGGTGATGTGGAGGCGCCTGAGGATCTGGAGCGTCCGCTCGAAGTACACGTCGGTGATCTGCCCGGCCTTGATCTCCGCATCGGCGGCCGTGTGGAACAGGGACTGGCTCATAAGGTCTCCCCCGGCTCGACAGCGATCTCCGATGGCGACAGCCATCGGTGCCTCATTGGATCTCGCGGTCGCTGTGGCTGTCTGCTCTTCCCGTCCGTTCGGGCAGCGCCTCGCAGAGTTGCGCGAACTCCGGCAGCGAAAGCGTCTCTCCACGCCGATCGCCGGCGACCCGGCTCGCCGTCAGGGCGGCGTCCACCGCCTGGGGGCGCCAGCCGGCATGGCAGAGCGCATTCCGGAGCATCTTGCGTCGCTGGCCGAAGGCCGCCCGGATCACCCCGAACAGCCGCTCGGCACTCCCCACCCGGACCCGCGGCACATCCAGGAGATCGAACCGCACCAGCGCCGAATCCACCTCCGGCGGCGGATAGAAGGCGGTCCGACGGATGGGAAACACCCGGCGGACCGACGCCCAGAACTGGCAGTGGAGCGTCAGGGCGCCGTAAGCCTTGCTCCCCGGTGCGGCGCTGAGCCGCTCCGCAACCTCGCGCTGCACGGTGAGGTGCAGCACCGAGAAGAGACTCCGCTGCCTGAGGAGGCGGAGGATCAGGGGGCTCGTGATGTGGTACGGGATGTTGGCCACCACCTGGATTGCCCCGCACGCCGGATGGTCCCGGAGGTGCGCCGCATAGTCGAAGCGCAGGGCGTCCGCCATCCAGACGGTGAGATCCGCCTCCCGCGCCAGCCCCTCCCGGAGCAGGGCAGCGAGGTCCCGGTCCACCTCCACCGCCAGGACGCCGGCCCCGGCGCGAAGCAGCGCCTCCGTGAGGATGCCCGTGCCGGGTCCGATCTCCAGCACCGTGCTGCCGGGACCCACCCCGGCCGCCGCCACGATCGCGTCACGCACCCGGGGGTCCACCAGGAAGTGTTGTCCGCGCGCCTTCCGCGGGTGGAGCCCGCGAGTCGCGAGCAGCGCTCGCGTCCGGGAGAGGAGCGAGACGGACGGGGGAGGACCCTGGGTCACTCGACGGAGGTCCCGGAGGCCATGGCCTGGGTCAGGTAGATGCGGGCGAGCCGGTGTGCGGGGTCGAGCTGCAGCGCGCGCTCCCACGTTTGCACCGCCTCGGTCAGGTTCCCCGCCTTGTGGTGAAGCAAGCCGAGGTTCACATGGGCCTCGACGTAGTTCGGGTTGATTTCCAGGGCGCGGAGCAGCGAGGCCCGCGCCCCCGCATAATCCCCCAGCGCTCGGCAGGTCACGGCCCGACGGTTGTGGATGTCGGGGAAGGTCGGGCACAGCTCCAAGGCCTTGTCGTATTCCACGATGGCCTGGGCATACAGCCCCAGCGCGTGATACCTCCGGCCCAGATCGGCGTGGGCGTTGGCCAGCTTGCCCAAGACGCCGGCGCTGAGGCGCGTCTGGTCCGTCGTCTCGCTCCGCTCCAGCGTGCCGACCTCTCGCGCCGCCTCCTCGTACGCCCCCATCTCCGCCAGGGTGATGGCGAGGTTGACCTGAGCCTCCCGGTAGTTGGGATTCAGGCTGAGCGCCTGGCGGAAGAGCGCCACCGCCTTCTGGGGCGCGTTCCGCTGGCCGGCGATCACCCCCAGCATGTTGTACACGTTGGCGTAGGATGGCGTGCGACTCACGACCCCCTGGAGGAGGTGCTCCGCCTTGTCGTAGTCGCCCGCCTCGAAGGCGGCGGTGGCTTGGTGAAGGGTCCGGCGAATCTCGCTCATGCCCCGGCCGTCAGCACTTCCCCGGCAGCCAGACGCTTGGCGTCCTGGACCGCAGGCGTTGCCGGCTAGCGCCGAAAGATCGAGTACCCCTTCACGGTGTCCACCACCTCATCCCAGGTCTCCTGCACCCCTTGCCACATGTTCTGGAGGATGCCGGGACCCTTGGGTTTGGGTGGGCCGGTTCGGACGAGCGTGATGCCCAGCCGCCGGGCAGCCGGCGGCGCCCAGTCCGACTGCGAGTGATCCTGGATCAGGCGCTGGAACGCGGCCCGCGCCTCGGTCTTCTGCTCCAACTGCCAGAGCGACTCCCCCAGGTAGTACAGCGCCTGATCATCGAAGCCCGCGCCGCTGTATTGCGCCAGCATGGCGGTGAAACGCCCGGCCGCGGCCGCGTAGTTGCCGCGGGTGAAGTAGAAGGTGCCCACGTACACCTCCTTCTCCGCCAGCTTGCGGCGACAGACGCTGCTTCGCTCGCGGGCGTCGCCGACGTACTGCGAATCGGGCATCTGGGTCAGGAGCACTTCAAACTCGTCCAGGGCCTTCCGGGTGAAGCTCTGATCCCGGTCGGCCGTGTCGGACTGGCGGAAGTACGTCATCGCCAGGTAGTAATGCGCCTCGTCCGCCCGATCGTGCTGCGGGTGCAGATCCAGGAAGCGCTGGTACTCCGCCCGGGACTCGTCGTACTTCCGCTCCAGGTAGAGGGTCTTGGCCGAGGCCAGTCTGGCCGCCGACACCAGGTCGCTGTCGGGATACTGGTTCATGAGCCGCTGGAGGTCCTTGCGCGCGTCCTCGTACCGGTTGCGCTGGAGCTGGGCCTCCGCCGACCGGAGCAGATCCTGATCGCTCCGCTGGCTTTCCCGCCGGACACTCCCGCCGCCGTAGATATAGTCGTAGATAGCGCAGCCTTGAAACGGGAGGGCCAGCATCAGGAGCAGGAGCAGCACCCCCCGCTGTCCGGGCCTGTCGCCTGCGTGGATCATCGTCGCGCGTCCCTCCTCGAGCATCCCTCCGCAGCGGGGAAGGGAATGCCATCGGAACCGGGTCCCCGCTCGAACGCCCCACGTGGGTCGCCGCGGCTGGATCATCGCGCGCCCGGGGTCCGGGCGCGAGCGGCTGCCGGGGCGGGTGATCACGCTCGTCGCGGTCGGCGCCGTCGCCTGGCCGAGGGCGGTGGGCGGGCGGGTCAGGCGGACTCGGCCTTCTTCTTGTAGAGGATGATGGGATGCTTCCGCTCGATCACCACGTCCCGGTTGATGATGCACTCGCTGATCCCCGACTGGGAAGGCAGCTCGTACATGATGTCGAGCATGATGTCTTCCAGGATGGCGCGCAACCCGCGGGCCCCGGTCTCGCGCTTGGCCGCCGCTTCGGCCACCGCCGCCACCGCATCTTCGGTGAAGGTGAGCTTCACGTGCTCGAAGTCGAAGAACTTCTGATACTGGCGCAGCAGGGAGTTCTTCGGCTCTTTCAGGATGCGGACCAGAAGCTTCTCGTCCAGCTCGTGAAGCACGGCCGCCACGGGCAGCCGCCCCACCAGCTCGGGGATCAGGCCGTAGCGCAGCAGGTCCTCGGGCTCGACCATCGCCAGCAGCTCGCCGAGGTTCTTGTCGCGCTTGCTCTTGATCTCGGCGCCGAAGCCCAGGACCTTCTCCCCGACCCGGCGCTCGACGATCTTGTCCAGCCCTTCGAACGCCCCACCGCAGATGAACAGGATGTCCTTCGTGTTGACCTCGATGTACTTCTGCTGCGGGTGCTTGCGCCCGCCCTGAGGCGGGACGTTGGCAACCGTGCCTTCGAGGATCTTCAGCAGGGCCTGCTGCACGCCCTCGCCCGAGACGTCGCGCGTGATGCTCGGGTTCTCGCTCTTGCGCGAGATCTTGTCGATCTCGTCGATGTAGACGATCCCGTGTTCGGCGTTGACCAGGTTGAAGTCCGCCGACTGGAGCAGCCGCACCAGGATGTTCTCGACGTCCTCGCCGACGTAACCCGCCTCGGTCAGGCTGGTCGCGTCGACGATCGCGAACGGCACCTTGAGGAAGCGCGCGAGCGTGCGCGCGAGCAGAGTTTTGCCCGTGCCCGTCGGGCCGATCAGGAGGATGTTCGACTTCTCCAGCTCGACCTCGCTCGAGGCGGGCGGCGCGTAGATGCGCTTGTAGTGGTTGTAGACGGCGACCGAGAGGACCTTCTTGGCGAAGTCCTGACCGATCACGTAGTCGTCGAGGAAGGTCTTGATCTCCAGCGGCGTGGGCAGGCTGACCGCCGGCTTGCCGTCATCCTTCTCTGCTTCCTCGG
>DATIFO010000262.1:0-76598 GCA_035455275.1 Methylomirabilis sp. (SeqCode)
CATCCGGAGGATGTGCCCAATGCGCCCTATGCGGACGCCGGGCAGTTCGTGGACCCGCGACACCCCCCGGATTTCTACGTCTGCCAGATGGTCGAGTGGCATCTGCTTCCGCCCAACCTCCAGGACCTGGCGTGTCCGCTCTTGGGGCAGACGTCGGACTACGATGCCCACATCCAGGCGGTCTACCCCTGGCTTCAACTGTTCGACGAGATGCTGGTGACGGATCATACCGAATGGGAGGATGTCCGCCGGCTGGTCCGCGTGCCCGTCTCGACATTCCCGAAGACGTTCGGCGTGCCGGATGCAATGCCGCGGATCCCCGTGGGGCCACGCGAGACCGACGTGTTCCTGTCGGGCTCCCTCCTCAACACCTACCAATCGGACAAGGCGCGACTCCTGCAGCAGGCGCTGCGGGCGTCCGACTTGAAGCTCAAGCTGATCAACGGGTTTCTTCCCCCCCGGGAGTACTGGGCCTGCCTGGCGCATTCCAAGGCTTCCTTTACCTACGGGCGCCGCCCCGGCGGGACACCCACGCGGGGGCTGGAGAGCCTGAGCATGGGGTGCGCGTTGGTGGTGCAATCCGAGAGCGTGCTGCAATTGTTCGTGGGCGAAGACGAGGGGGTGCTGACCTACGATGCGGACGCGGGCAATCTTCCGACTGCGCTCCAGCGGATCGTCCGCGGATGGGCGGACTTCGAGCCGCGGGCGCGCCGCGGGGCCGAGATCATCCGCCGCGAGTTCTCGCTGTCCAGGGTCGCATCACAGTATCTGCGCTTCCTCACGTTCGTGGCCGCCAAGCCCCGGGGCCCGCGGCGGCGGCAGGTGCCCCGGCCCCTGGATCAGCGCCGGTCGGTGCTCCGCTACGGTCCCATCCAAGGGGAGCCCGCCGTCATGCAGCGCATCGCGGACGCCAACGGGTCACGCTGGCAGACGGAGCTGAGGACGGCGACAGACCCGAATCCGATCAACCTCATCTGCCGGGAAACGCTCCTGGAGCAGGCCTCCAGTCAGGATCCTGCTTCGGCACTGCGGCGGGACCAGGTGATCGGTCTGGTGCTGAGGTTATACCGGGACGGCATTCGCAGATGGCCGGGATCGCTCGTGCTCCGGTTCAACATGATACGTGCGGCGCTTCACTTCGGCAGCCCCGGGGAGGTGACCGAGGCCCTGGCCATGGCGGAAGAGAGCGCGGATCACTCCCCGTCCGCCTGGAGGGTCCAGCCCCTGGAAGACGTCTTTCCATGGGATTACTGCAGCACCTATTTCAATTACCGGGCGTACCTCGATCGTGTCACGCAGGCCTGCATGGACGGGACGGACCCGTCGCCGGAGCTGATCCGGTTGATCCGGGCGGCGCTGCATCACTACGTGGGGTGCTACTCCGGGGACCTCGAGCGGCTGCGCCAGGCCACGATCCTGGATCCCGGATTCCCCTATTATCGATTGGCATACGCCAAGCGACTCCTGGAGCGCGGCTCGGCCGAGGACACGGTCGAGGCCTCAGCGCTCTTGATGGACTTGGCGGAGAATTCGCTCGTCTTTCTGGAGGCCCACGCGGCGCTGGATGCCCTCGGCTCCCGGATCGTGGGGGATCGACACCGTCGGATCGAGATCGCGGCGCTGGCCCGGCGAGTCGAGGAGGGTCTTCACCTTCAGGCCTATGCACTGCCGGAGCCCCTGCGCCTGGCCCGAATGGCGCCGATCCGGCCCGAGGGCGAGGTGGCAGTCCGGGAGGTCTCCAGCGGGTTCGTCTTTCTTCGCAACCAGGCGCCGCTCACGTCGCACGAGTTGGAAATCGCCCGCAGGATGTGTCGGGACATCGCCGAGCTGGTAGACGGGCGCTCCGCCTACCTGGAGAAGGCCGGTCTGGACCCGGCCATCTACTCCCCGGCGGGCAACTGGCAGCCGGAGAACCTCGAGGGGTATCGCCAGGTGGTGTCGGCCAACCCAGAGATCCTCGCCCATCTCCGGCTGTTTTCGCAGATGTTCACCGGCTACCGGCTGATTGACATGCGCTCCGCGGCGGGCACGCACGTCCCGCTGGCGCTGCCGCCGAACCTGGATCGCTCGCTGGAGGCCATCGCCCGGCGCCAGGATCCCCATGCCGCCCGCTACGCGGCCACGATTGCCCAGGCCCCGGAGTTCCTCCGGATTTCCCCGCCGCGCAAGTTCGGCGAGATCGGGTGGGACATCGACGGCCGGATCGCGAACTATGATGCCTACGTCTATCTGGAGCGGCTGCTCCTCCTGTACGAGGCGGGCCTCCTGAATCCGGACGATCCCCGTTCATTGCTGAGGCGGGGCGACGTGCGCATCCTGGAGATCGGCGGCGGGTACGGTGGACTGGCGTACTTCCTGAAGCAGGTGCTGCCGCAGGCCCGGTACGCCATCGTGGATCTGCCGGAATCACTCCTGTTCTCGGGGGTCTACCTGTCGGTCCTGTTCCAGAAGGAGGCCAACATCTTGCTCGCGCCGGACTCGCCTCCAGAAGCACCGGATGCCTCCGGGCCTGGCTTCACCTTCGTGCCGAACCACCTCTTCCCCCGCTTGCGCGAGGCGGGATCCAGGTATGACCTGGTGATCAACACCCTGTCCATGTCCGAGATGGAGGAGGCACAGGTCCGGGAGTACTGCCGGTCCCTCCGGGAGATGCTCACCGAACAGGGGGTGTTTTTCGAGCAGAATCAGGACAACCGCGGCGTCAGCCACCTGAACGCCTGCGACATCGTTGCGGACTATTTCCCGGGACGCGAGCGCCTGAGCGGCAAGTTTTCCCAGGGCACCACTCAAGGTGCAGCCCACATCTGGAGCCTGCGGGTGCCAGCCGATGCGGATGGCCCTACGCCGGCTGGTGGAGGGCCGGAGCCGATTGCGGCCCTCGCCGCGCTCCCAGATTCCAGGGCGACGGATGAGAACAGCGGACGGTCGAGGCAGGCTGTGGAGGCGGTTTGTAACGCCCTTCCGGTGCGATCCTCCCTGCACGGCCCGGAGGTCATCCGGGAAGTGGCGGGAGCCCAGGAGGGCCACAGCTCGGCGGATGCGTGCAAGGTATCGGCGCTGGTCTCGGTCTACAAGGCCGAGCGATTCATGCGCGGGCTGCTCGAGGATCTGGAGCGACAGACGATCGCCGATCGCCTGGAGATCGTGATCGTGGACAGCCACTCGCCCGAAAACGAGCGGAGGATCGTAGAGGAGTTCCAGCGGCGCCACGACAACATTGTGTACGTGCGAACGGAGGAGCGGGAGAATTCGCACGTGGCGCTGAACCGGGCGATTCGGATGGCACGGGGGAAATATGTGACGCTTGCCAACGCCGACGACCGGCACCGGCCGGATGCGTTCGAGCGCATGCTGGCGGCGCTGGAGGCGCGGCCCGAGGTGGCACTGGTCTACGCCGACAGCGCCATCACCGATCAGGAGAACGGGACGCTGGATACGGCGCGGATCCTGGGACGCATGCGCCTGCCGGGCTTCGACCAGCGCCTCCTGTTCCGCGGCTGCTGCGTGGGGCCGCAGCCCATGTGGCGGCGAGAGCTACACGCACGCCATGGCGAATTCGACCCCGAGTACGAGATCTGTGGCGACTACGAGTTCTGGCTCCGGATAGGGGTGCAGGAGACATTCCTGCACCTCCCCGAGGTCCTGGGACTATACCTCATGTCTCCCACGAGCAACGAGCGTGTGAATCGCATCCGTCGACATCAAGAAACGGAGCGCGCGCGCCGGAAGCACTGGCCGACGGCGTGGGGGGCGCTGCCGCCCTGGGATGCGGATTACAATGAGATGCTGGAGCGTCCGAGGGTCGGGGAGCCCGTGGCTGCGGAGTCACACGCCAGCCGGACAGCGAGTGGATCAACGCCGGCATCGACGCCGGAAGGGGAGAGCGACATGGCCGCGGGACATCTGGCCTTGGAGCGACAGGCTTGGCCGCAGGCCTGCGCGGCCTTCATCCGGGTGCTGGAGCGGGACAGGAAATGTGCCGCGGCCCGTTCCGGTTTGGGGCTGGGCCTCTTGGCCCTGGGTGATGCGGAGGAGGGGCTGGCACAGCTCCAGGAAGCCGTCCGTCTCGAGCCCAGTCCGGACAGCGTGTCGAACCTGGCCTGCGGCTTCATCCATGTGGGGCAGCACGCCGAGGCCCGCCAACTCCTGGAAGGCATCCTGGCGGTCGCGCCGGACCACGCGGCGGCGCGAACCAACCTCGATCTGTTGAGTGCGGCCGGGAACAACGGAGACTGCGGGACGGTCTCCGAACCCGCGCCCGACGCGGGAAGAGCAGAGGACCTGGCCTCGCTCCTCGAAGCGGCCGCCCAGCAGCTCGCGGGCAGGCGATGGACCGCCGCCGTGGACGGCTTCCGTCGGGTCCTCGAGTTGGCACCCGACCTGGCCGAGGCGCGGGCGGCGCTGGGCTCGGCGCTGCTTGTCCTGGGCCGGACCGAGGAGGCGATCGTCGAGCTGCTGCAGGCCGCAGAGCGGCTGAACACGTCCGAAACCTGGAACAATCTGGGCTGGGCCGAGGCGGCGGCCTGCCACCCCGAGGCCGCCCGTGCGGCCTTGATCAAGGCCATCCAGTGCGATCCCCAGAACCTGGAGCCGCAGCGGAATCTGGCGGCCCTCTTCGAGACCCTGGAGATGCCGGGCGAGGCCCAGAGGGCCTACGATCTCATCCTCCTCGCCGCTCCCGACGACCGCGAGGCGCTGGCGGGGAGGGCGCGGACTCAAGCCGCCGTGGCATCCTGCCAGGACCCGGCCGGCATTTCCCGGCGGGGCGTGGGGTCGGAGGATACGGTGCTGGTCCATGGGTAAGCACAGGCAGCGGACGGGAAACGGCGGGCGGCGGGCAGCGGGCAGCCACGACCAGATTCTTGTCTCCCTGTGCATGATCGCCAAGAACGAGGCGCAGAACCTCCCGCGCTGCCTGGAGAGCGTGCGGGGGGTGGTGGACGAGATCGTGGTCGTGGACACGGGCTCCACCGATGACACCGCGGCCGTGGCCGAGCGGCTGGGTGCCCGGGTGTTCCAGCATGCCTGGGCGGATGATTTCGCCGCCGCCAGGAACGAGGCCGTTTCGCACGCCCGGGGAGGGTGGATCCTGGTGCTGGATGCGGACGAGACCCTGGCGCGCGAAGCACGGCGGAAGCTCCGAGGACTCCTGCGCGACGATCGCTTCGCAGCCTTTCTCATCAACATCCGCAGCCCTCTCAAGGACACGCGGGGGCAGTCGGCCGTCATCAACGCCTGGCCGCGGCTGTTCCGCAACCGGCCCGAGATCCGCTACGTGGGGCGGGTGCACGAGCAGATCTCCCCCTCGATCGCCCGGATGGGCGGGACGGTCGCCGCCACAGACCTGGTCATCGACCACCTGGGCTACCACCAGGACTTCACGGACCAGAAGGCCAAGCAGGCCCGCAACCTGGCGCTGCTTCGACAGCAGGTCGCAGAGCAGCCGGATGACCCCATGGTCCTCTTCCATCTGGGCGAGGCGCTGGGTCTGGGCGGCGAGATCGAAGCGGCGGCGGCGGCCTATCGCAGGGCGGTGGCCCGCCCCGACATGCCGCCGCAGAACGCCGCCGTGGCCTATCGCGGGCTCGCCAACTGTCTGCTGCGGCAGGGGGACCACGCGGGGACCCTGGAGGCCTGCCGGGAGGCCGGCCGTCTGGACGGAGGGTATGCGCTGCCGCGCCTCCTGGCGGCCATGGCCCTCTGCCGCCTCAGCCGGCACGCGGAGGCCATCGGGGAGATCGACGCCTACCTCCGGTTGACCGAGCACGCGCGGCCCGCCGCACAGCGGGTCCTGGAGCATGAATCCTCCCCCGGGTTCGCCCTGGCCCTGAAGGGCGACTGCCTCCTCTCGCTCGGGCGGCGCGAGGAGGCGGAGGGGGCGTTTCGCGAGGGCCTCCGCCGGCAGCCGGACTCGCCCGAGGCGCATATGGGCCTGGGACGCATCCACAGCCTGCAGGGCGAACACGCCAAGGCCGTCGTCGAATTCGAGCGGGCGAAGGCATTCTTCAAGGATCTCCCCCGCGGGCACTTGGCCCTGGCCGAAGCCTACGCGGCCCAGGGGGAGTGGACGAAGGCGCTGGAACCGCTCACGGCCTTCCTGGCCGTGGAGCCGAAGGATCCCCGCGCCCTGTCGCTCCGGGCGGAGGCCCTGCTCCACGCAGGCCGGCGAGAGGAGGCCGAGACGGCATTCCAGGCGGTCCTGGCCGTGGAGCCTGCACCGGAGGCCCATCTCGCCCTGGCCTGCCTGGCCGACGCGCGCGGGGCCGGGGATGAGGTCCTGACGCACTGCCGGGCAGCCCGGGAGCTGGGCGGCGAGGACGCGCGCATCTTCTATCTGGAGGGGGCCCAGCGGATGGCTCGGGGGGAATGGGGCGAGGCGGAGACGCGTCTCCTGGAGGCCCTGCAGCGCGCCCCCGAGACCCCGGAGATCTACGAGAAGCTTGCGGCCACGGCCCTCTCGCGCGGCGACCGGCGGCAGGCGCTGGGGTACTTCACGGATCTGCTGGGGCTGATGCCGGAACACCCCCTGGCCCGCCGGGCCGTCCCCATTCTCCAGGGGGACGGCGCCCAAGTACTCTTGGGCACAAATACGGCGACGTGATTTCACCCGCTCGCCCTGAGACTTGCCGAAGGGCGATCAGTTCTCTCCGAGACGTCGCTTGCGGTTCGACGCGCTCACCGCGAGCAAGATAGGAGTGCGCAAAATACGTCGCCGAGATTGTGGTGCAGACCACTGAGCGGCGATCCGACCCCGCCTGACGGCCCCGCGACAGGGTGACCCTGCCTCCGGCCCCCCGCCGCGCGGGGAACCCGGACTTCCTGTCCATAGGATTACCGGCCCCTGCAGGTTTCTGCCTTCCGTGCCAGTTCTCTTCCATGGCCTCGGCGGACGGTTATGCCCCCATGAAATAAGGCCTCAAGTGTTTTGGCCGGGAGCCGATATGCATGGTGACGGCACTCATGGATGAGAATCCGCCAGTGAAGGAGGTGAGGGCTGCAACTCGTCGCATGGCGTGGCTGATTGGCCGCTCGGTGGTCAAGGGATCTCCCCGGTAGCCCGAGCGGCATCCAAACCGGGCACGGATGCCTGGCGGACGGCGGACTGCCCACGGCGGGCCGCCCCATGACACGGAGGTAATTCCCATGTCTGTCGGTGACGCGAATCGCATCAACACCAACCTGTCGGCCCTGAACGCCCTGAACTCCCTGATGGACGTCAACAGAAGCCTCCAGATCAGCCAGCTTCGCCTGTCCACGGGCAAGCGGATCAACGAGGCGGCGGACGACCCGTCCGGGTACTCCATCTCCACGCAGTTCGATCAGCGGGCACGGGGCCTCTCCGTGGCCCTGGATTCGGTGGGTACGGCGAGCAACGTCCTCTCCATCGCGGAAGGCTCGCTGAACAACATCAACCAGATTCTCCTGAACATGCGGGACCTGGTGGTGTCGGGCGCGAGCGACACCATGGGCGCCACCGAACGGGCCGCCATCAACACGCAGCTCTCGTCTCTGCGGGCGGAGATCGACCGCATCGCGAGCCAGACCAGCTTCAACGGAACCAAGCTGCTGGATGGGGCCTTCACGAACAAGCGGTTCCAGACCGGTGATACCGAGACCGACTACATCAGCTTCAGCATCACCAGCAACTTCAACTCCACCAGCATCGGCCTGGCCAGCGCCAGCGTGGACTCATCCACGACGGCCTGCAACTCCTTGGCCAGCGTGAATGCCGCCATCACCATCGTCACGGGTCAGGTGCAGAGCATCGGTTCGACGGTGCAGCGCCTGCGCCTGGTGGAGACCAACCTGACCGTGGCCATCACCAACACCACCTCGGCCAAGAGCCGGATCCTGGACGCCGACGTGGCGAAGGAGCAGGTCGAGTCGACGCGGCTGCAGATCATGCGCCAGCTCGCGACGGCCCAGCTTGCCCAGTCCAACGTCGCGCCCCAGAACGTGCTGTCGCTCTTCCGGTAGTCTCCCGGCCCGGGGCGGGGTCCTGAGGCCCCGCCCCGGGGCCCCCACATTCGCTGAGAGAGGGTGACATGTTGCCACTAGCGATGCTCGAGACCGCGACGCAGCCCGCCCCGCCGCCCCGCCCCGGAGCCTATTACCAGTACCGGGCCCAGCAGGTCCTGAGCGCGAGCCCCATGCAGCTCGTCCTCATGCTGTACGAACTGGCCATCACGGGCTGCGAGGCCAGGGATGCCGAGCGCGCCGGCAAGCCCATCACGGAGCTGATCGGGGCCCTGAATTTCGACTACGGCGAGATCGCCACGGATCTGTTCCGGCTCTACGAGTACTGCCACTGGGAGATCCGCCGGGGCCGCTTCCGAGAGGCGGCGGAGATCCTGCGCGGGCTCAAGCGAGCCTGGGAGGAGGCGCTAGCCGGCCGCGCGGCCGTCTAGTGCGGAGGGTCATGGCTCGGTCCGGTTGGACTGACGGTCGAGGAGGCTCAGCATGGCGAGCGTAGGGGGGCTCTCCGACATCCAGGGACTGGTGGCACAGCTCATCGGCCTGGAGCGGTCGCAGGGCCCGATCGCGCTGTATCAGAAGCAACAGCAGGATCTGACGCTGCGCTCTGCCAGTCTCACAGACCTGCGGACGAACCTCGGCGCGCTCAACAGCCAGGTGCAGTCGCTGATGCAGCCCGGGAGCCTCTCTCCATTTCAGGCCAAGGCGGTCGCCTCCAGCGATACGGGGGTCGTCACTGCCACGGCCACCGCCTCGGCGCTGGGGGGGACCCACACGCTGTTTGTCACGCAACTGGCGAAGCAGGCCAAGGTGGTCTCCAACCAGCTCGTCCAGACCGACACCGGCGTGGCCGCGGCGGTGGGGGGGGGCGACCAGACGTTCCGCATCACGGTGGCCGGCGTGGATACGGACGTCACCGTGACGGTCGGGGTCGGGGATACCAACAACACCATCCTCAGCAACATGGCCACAGCCATCAACGACTCTGAAGCGGAGGTGACCGCCTCGGTCGTGACGGATACCTCTTCCACGGCCCGGCTGGTGATCACCAGCAACAAGACCGGATCAGCAGACGCAGTCACACTCTCGGATGTGACCGGAACGCTCCTCGCATCCACCGGCACAAATAGCGGAACGGCGTACAGCGGGTCGAGTGGGGGATACCTTTACGCCGTTGCGGAGCTGGACGCGGTCTTCACCCTGGACGGACTCACCATCACCCGGGGGAGCAACACCGCGGCCGATGTGCTGGGCGGCCTGACGCTGAGCCTGCTGGCCACGCAGTCGAGCGGGACCACGCCCGTCACCCTCAGCGTGGGACCGGATCAGGCGGCGATCCAGGCCAAGGTGCAGGGATTCCTGGACGCGTACAACACGACGATCAAGTATCTGAAGGAGCGGACCGGGACGACGGCCACGACCACGACCTCGGCCAGCGGCCTCACCGAGGTGGGGGACGTGAGGCGGGGCATCCTGGAGGACCTCCCGGCCTTTCTCGGCCTGGTGATGAATCTCCGAGCGGACGTGGGCGGGCGGATCAGCACGGCCGCCCTGGGGGGGCCGGCTTCCCTCCCGGAGATCGGCATCACCGCGGCGTCCGATGGGACGTTGAGCATCTCGGATGCGACGAAGTTCAAGGATGCGCTCACCAAGAACCCCGAGGGGGTGACGACCCTCTTCAGCAGTGCTGACGGCATCGCGAGCCGGGTGAGCGCGCGGCTTGCCGGATTCATCCAGGCGGGCGGGACGCTGGATACGAGCGTCGATTCGGTGACGTCCCAGATCAGCAGCCTGAACAGCCTGATCAGCGAGCAGGAGGACCTGCTGAAGATCAAGCAAGAGATGCTGCTGAAGCAGTATACGGCGCTCCTGGACGTCGTGGCCCGGCTCAACACGCAGCAAGATATGCTGAATTCCTTGAGTGTCATCGGCATTCTTGCCTGACGGGATCCAGAAGGAGAGCACTGATGGCCTCGCCATCCGTTTGGGTCGCTGCCAAAGAGCTGGCAGAACTCGACCGGCTCACGCGGGCGCAAGTCGCAGCGGCGCGGGCGGCCGACGTGGAGGAGCTGGGGGTCCTGCTGGAGGCTCGGGGACGACTCCTGGAGTCCCTCCGCGGGCGGGCTGTCTCCTCGCAGGACTTGGAGCCCCTCCTGCTCCTGAACGCGGAGACACAAGCGTTGGTGGCGGAGCGGGTCCGGAGTGTGGAGGGCGCCCTGGCCTGCCTTCGGCAGGGCGGGCGAGCCCTCGGCGGATACACGGCACGGGTCGCCGCGCCGGCCGGGTTCATCGACCAGCTCCGCTAACGCAGGATACGCGGCCGAGGGCGGAGGCGGCCGCGGGAGGGCCATCCCGGGTCGTCCGGGATCCCGAGGGGGGAAGGGGGCGCGAGACTTTCTCCCCGCGCTGGATCCCGCGCGCCTCCGAGGCTCCGAGAAACGGAGGATGCCGTGAAGGCAGAAATCGAGCCCGTCGGCGGAATCGCTTCCGCAGAGTCCGGCCTGGGCGCCACGCTGCGCTCCCCGGATCACCGCCCGCCGGTCAGACCCTCGGCGCCACCGCCGGCAGCGCCGGAGCCGCAGGGGGTCGGCTCGCCCCAGGTGGTCGGCTCGCCCGAGGATGTGGGCCTGGTCTTCGAAGTGAGCCGGGATGGCCGGGACCTGGTCATCAAGGTGGTGGATCGCAACACCCGCGAGATCATCCGGGAGATCCCGCCGGAGGAGGTCCAGCGGCTGAACCGTGCGCTGGATGCCCTGGTGGGCCGGCTCCTGGACCGGCGAGGGTAGCCGCGGCCCATGATCGAGTGCTCCGTCATCGCGTGGCTCCGGACGCTCCCCCGTTGCGGAGGCGAGGCCGGCGACCCGGCGACGGTCCTGACGGGCATGCCCGTCCCCGTCGGCGAGCCCTCTCCCGAATCCGGGCAGACCGAGGGGCGGGACGGGGACTCCGTCGAGGTCTCGTCGGAGGGTGGGCGCCTCCACGTGGAATCGCAGGTCCGATACGCCGTGCTGAAGGAACTCCGCCTGGTGGCGCAGGCCACCGCGCCAGAGCCAAGCGAGGTGCCAACCCATGACCTCCGGCCTCTCGGTGCTGATCGTGGACGACGATCCGGCGGCACTCCATCTCCTGCAGGCAATCCTTCAGGACGCGGGGTTCAGCGTGCGGACGGTGGATCGCCCCAAGCTGGCCCTGCGACTCCTGGAGCAGGAGCCGCCTGACCTGCTCATCACGGATCTCCGGATGCCGGAGATGAGCGGGGTGGAGCTGTTGCGGGAGGCGCAGCGCCTCCGGCCGGACCTCTGCTGTCTCATCGTCACCGGGTTCGCGACCGATGAGGCCGTCACCGAGGCGTTCCGGGCCGGCGCCCGGGATCTCTGGCTGAAGCCGATCAACCTGGAAGAGGTGCGGGCGCGGGTCCGGAACGCGGCCGAGGTCGTCCAACTGCGCCGCGAGGTCCGGGCGCTGCGCGAGGCCCAGGGAAGCGTCGGCCGTCCGGACCCGGAGCGGGGGGCGGCCCCCCGCTCCCGGGAACTCACGGACCTGCCGGCCCTCCCGGGATCGGCGGCGCCCGTGGGGGGTGCCGGCCGGGACGAGATCTTCCACCGGCTGGAGCGGCTCGCCAGTCTGTTCCGGCAAGGGGCGATCACCTCCGCCGAGTACGAGGAAAAGAAGCGGGCCATCCTGGCTCGGATCTGATTCGCCGCAGGGAAGCCCGGCACGTCATTCATCATGCGCCCTTCTGAAAGCATACCACCGCCCGGCCAGCAGCGCACCGTCCTGGTGGTGGACGATGACGAATCCAGCCGGACGTATCTCGCCGAGGCCCTGGAGGCCCTGGGGTGCCGCGTGCTCCAGGCAGCCGATGGGGGGGAGGCCCTTCGCCTGCTGGCGGAGGCGACTCCCGATCTGGTCTGCACCGATCTCATGATGCCGGGGATGGATGGGCTGGAGTTCCTGCAGCTGGCGCAGATTCATGCGCCGGGCCTGCCGCTGATCCTCGTGACCGCCTGCGACCAGGCCGAGGTCTCCGCGGAAGCGATGCGATCCGGAGCCGCCGCGTTCCTGCGAAAACCGGTGAGCCTGGCAGACCTGACGGGGATTCTGGAGAGGATTCCCCCCCCCGGCGGGGCTGGGGTGTGCCGCCCCACGCCTCCATCCGAGGGCGGGTCCAGCCAGGTCCAGGAGTCTCCGGCCGGGTCTGGCGGACTGGATCCGGCCCTCTTGCGCAAGACGACCCAACTCTCCCTGCTCACGCGCTTCGGTACGGTTCTTCGTCAGGTCGACGCCGGGGCCGCAGGGGAGTCTGGTGGGAACGGGCGCCCGCCAACGGAGCCGTCGGGCACCCACGCCATCGGCATCCCGGCCGATTCGGGGCTCGCCCCATTGGTCTCCCGGAGTTTGAGCTATATCCTTCGGGCCATGCCGGGCGAGCGGGCCGCCCTGGCGCTCACGGACGGGCCGGAGCCGCAACCGATCCTCGCGTGCGGCCGTGCCGGTCCGCCCCTCCCCCTCGGAATCCTGGCCTCGGGGCTTGCGGAGGGTGGGGATGGGCACCCCTGGCATGGGACCCTGGAAGGGACACCGCTGGTCGCCGCGCCCCTGACGATCCAGGGCGCGGCCGTCGGCTTCATTTGCGTCGGCCGGAGCCGCGGGGCCGCGACATTCACCTTTGCGGACGGGGAGCTGCTGGCAGCCTTCTCTGCCCAGACGGCCACGCTGCTGGAGAATGCCTGCTTCGGGCGGCAGTTGGAGCAGGCCCTTCAGGACACGGTGGCCTCCCTCGTGGTGACGCTGGAGGCGAGGGACAAGTACACCGAGGGCCATTCCCTGCGGGTGGCGCGATACGCCACGGGCATCGCCGAAACCCTGGCGCTGACGCCGGGGCTCTGCCACCAGGTCAGCACCGCAGGCCTGCTGCACGACCTGGGGAAGGTCGGCGTGCGGGACGCCATCCTGGACAAGCCGGGGCGTTTGACACCGGAGGAGTGGGCGGTCATGCGCCAGCACCCGGTGGTGGGCTCGAAGATTCTCGCCCCGCTGGGCTTCCTGGCCGAAGAGGCCCGGAGCGTCCGCCACCATCACGAGCGGTTCGACGGCGCCGGCTACCCGGACGGCCTGGCGGGAGAGGCAATCCCCTTGCCAGCCAGGATCATCGCGGTGGCCGACACCTTCGACGCGATGAGCACCGCGCGGCCCTACCGACCGCCCCTGCCGGTGACCGAGGCGCTGGCGGAGCTCGATCGGGCCGCCGGAACGCAGTTCGATCCGAGGATCGTCTCGGCATTCCTTGCCTGGCACGAGACCCATTCCACAGGCGGGGGGCCGGCCTGAGAGGCCGGGATATCCCCCGGAAGGGACGGTCTGCCGGAATCCTCCCAGGATCTCGATCAGCAGTGCTTTCTCCATTTGTATTTACATTTGGCCTGGGTTCGGGTAAATGTATCCCCTCGATCGGACACGACGGCCCGCCATGTGCGTGCGGGAGGCGAAGACGAATGGACCGAGAGGGGCCGGCATGAGGCCGCCACCCGGCGCCGGGGAAGCCGGGCCAGCGCGCATCCTCATCGTCGAGGATGATCCCGCCACCCGGGAAGGTCTGGCCCTGCACCTGGGGTCCCTTGGCTATCAGGTTGCTGCCACCGGGGACGGCGCCACGGCCCTGGCTGCCATCCAGGGAGAGCCCCCGGACGTCCTCCTGGTGGACCTGGTCCTCCCGGGCGGGGTGGACGGCATCCAGGTCCTCCAGAGCGCCAAGGCGATCTCCCCAGGGGTTGGCGCCATCATCATGACCGGGCACGCCTCCACCGAGACCACGGCCCAGGCCCTTCGTCTCGGCGCCTATGACTACCTGACGAAGCCGTTCGACCTCCGGCACCTGAATCGAATCTTGACGCAGCTCGTGGACAAGCTCCGCCTGGAGCGACGGCTCCGGGAGACCCAGGAACGCTATACCCGCGAGCTGGAGCGCAGCCTGGAAGACCGCCGGCGGGAGCTGGAGGCGCTGCGCACCGTGACCCAGGCCATCCGCGGGCTGACCAGCGCCCCGGAGATCCTGCGCGTGGGACTCGGGTGTCTCCTGGGGATGGTGACGGGGGCCCACCTCGCCTGGTGCTATCTCCGAGAGGGCCAGCAGGAGGGGCTGACCCCCGTGGATCTCGGTCCAGGCCGTCGGGTCTTCCTGGGAGGGTACGCGCACGGCTGCGCGATCCCCGAGGTCCTGCCGGTGGACCTGTGCGCACCCGGAACGTGCGAGTGCCTCAGGCGCCTGGCGGAGATGCAGGCGGAGACCTTCGGCCCCAGCGTGGCCCCGTGCGCGCGACTGGAAAAACTGGGCGTCTCGGCCTCCGGCGGTCCCCCCCATCACCTCAGCCTGCCCCTCGTGGTCCGGGGCGAGACGCTGGGCTTGCTCAACTTGGCCAAAGAGGGTTACGCTCCTTTCTCCTCGACGGAGGTCGCGCTGCTCGGCCTGCTCGCCGATCAGATCGCCATCGGGATCGCCGACGTCCGCCTGCAGGCCAGGGCGGAGGCCGCGTTCCGGGAGCTGCGGGAGAGCCAGCGTCGCACGGTCCGCACGGAGAAGCTGCGGGCCGTGGGCGAGCTGGCCAGCGGGGTGGCGCACGATTTCAACAATCTCCTGACCGCTGTCCTGGGCAGCGCGCAACTGCTCCTGCGAGGCGAGCGCGATCCCCAGCGCCTGGAGGAGTTGCGGGTGATCGAGCGCGCGGCCAAGGACGGGGCCGAGACGGTCCGTCGCATCTTGGAGTTCACCCGGGGACGGTCGGACCGGGAGGCCGTTCCGGTGGATGTCTGCGCCACCGCCCGGGAGGCCGTCGAGCTGACCCGCAGCCGGTGGCGAAGCAGCGCCCAGGTCGCGGGCGCCACGATCAATCTGCGGCTCGACCTCCAGCCGGTGCCGCCGATTCCCGGGAATCCGGCGGAGCTCCGGGAGATGGTGACGAACCTGATCCTGAACGCGGTGGACGCCATGCCCCGGGGGGGCACGCTCAGCCTCTCGACGCGGCGGGTCACTTGGCCGGTCGGTCCCGGCGTGGAGTCGCCTCGATCGGTTGAGGTTGAGGCCGTTCGTGCAACTGAAGGCTCCGTCGCGACCGACTCGACCGAGCTCGACGACGTGTCAGCCGAACAGTCGGGGGCGTGGGTGGAGCTGACGATCTCGGACACCGGCGTGGGAATGTCCAGCGATGTGCTGGACCGCATCTTCGACCCCTTCTTCACCACCAAGGAAGGGTCAGGCGCGGGCCTGGGGTTGTCCGTGGCGTACGGGATCGTGGAGCGTCACCAGGGGGACATCCTGGTGACATCGACTCCAGGCGAAGGGACCAGTTTCGCCATTCGCTTCCCCGTGGCTCCGGCCGGTGAATCCGCTGCCCCCGCGCGGGGGGTCACGGCGCCGCCGGCAGCAGTGCCGGTGCGGCCGCGTCCGGTGGGGGAGCGGTCGGGCGCCGGCGTCTCACCCGCCCTGATCCTGGTCGTGGACGACGAGCCAATCCTCACGAACATGCTCCAGTCCATCCTGGAGATTCAAGGCCACCGCGTCGTGACGGCCCTGAGCGGCGCGGAGGCCATCGAGCGCATCCGCTCGCACACCTTCGACCTGGTGCTCACGGACCTGGGGATGCCGGATGTGAGCGGGTGGGACGTGGCGCGTGAAGTGGAGCGGGTGACCCCCGGGGTCCCGGTGGTGCTGGTCACGGGATGGGGAATGCAGATCAGCCCCGAGGAGGCGACCCAGGCGTGCGTCAGCCGGGTGATTCAAAAGCCGTACACCTTCGAGACCGTCCACGGGGTGATCGCAGACCTCCTCGGGCAACAGCCTCGGAGGTGGGCCCGGGGCGGTCCGGCCCCCACAGGGGAACCGGACTCGCCCCATTGAGGACAACCGGACAAACGCACCCCCTGACGTTTTGAATTCCTTGACACCCGCCTCGCTCCCTGCAATCATACGCCCCGCTTCCCGTTCCGCATCAATCCGGACCAACCCCATCTCGCGAAAGGACCTCGTGTGGATCCGCGTGGGGAATCGCCCATGGATGCGCCGTCTCCGGACTGGCTGAAGCCGCTGCAGGCCCTGATGCCAGGGCTGGTTCACGAATTCCGGAATCCCCTTTCCGGTGTGCTGGCAGGCGGGCAGATGCTGCTGCGGCTCCTGGAGGCGAAGCACCCGGCGCAGGAATACGCGGAGATCGTGCTGGAAGAGGCACGCGTCCTCGAGCGCTTCGTTGCCAGGCTGGCCCAGTTCGGGCGCATCCGCGCCGTGGATCCGGCCAGCGCGGGCGAGGTGGATCTCCCCGCGCTGCTCCGCCATGTCCTCACGGAGGGACACGTCGACCGGGATGAGGGCAAGATCCGGCTGGAGACAGACTTCGATACCCGGGCCGGCGGCGTGCGAGGGGACCCCTCGGCCCTGGCCCTGGCCTGCTCCGAGATCCTGCGGAATGCCCTGGAGGCCATGCCCGAGGGGGGCACGCTCAGCATCAGCACCCGTCTCTTCACGGGTGAAGCGGCGCGATCGGACCCCGGAACCTCGGGTCACGGGCGAAGAGGCGAGGACGCGGGGCGCATCGCCGCTTTCTCCCACCGGCCGACCAGCCAATCGCCCCATCGGGTCTCCCCCGGCTGGATCGAGGCGGAGTTCGCCGACACGGGCCCCGGGATGACGGAGGAGATCCGCCGGCGCGCCTTCGAGCCGTTCTTTTCCACGCGGCCGCGGGCCTTGGGGATCGGCCTGTCCCTCGCCCAGGCCATCGCCCTGGCGCACGGGGCGCGCATCCGGCTCGGGCCAGCCACCCAGCGGGGAGCGAGCGTCTTCCTGGCGCTTCCGGCGATGGGTGACCGATGACCGATGGCGAAAGGCCAATGGAGAGTGGCCGGTGACCGGTGAGCCATGAGCACAATCCTGATCGTTGACGACGAGAAGAGCCTGCGCCGGTTCCTCCGGGACACACTGGAAGGGGAAGGGCACGCCGTCCACCAGGCCGCCACCGGCGAGGAGGCCCTGGACCGTTTCGCCCAAGCCAGCTTCGACCTCGTGCTCCTGGACATGATCCTGCCGGACTTGAACGGTCTCCAGGTGCTGCGCCGGATCAAGCGCCAGGCGCCCGACGTTCCGGTGATCATCATGACCGCCTACAGCGAGGTGCGGGGAGCTGTGGAGGCCATGAAGGCTCAAGCCGCGGACTACCTCTGCAAGCCGTTCGATCTCGAGGAGCTGAAGCTGGTGGTGCAGCGCATCCTGGAGGCCACGGCCCTGGCCCAGAAGTACCGGCGCTTGCAGGAGCTGGAGGAGGGTCGGCACCAGACCGCCCAGATCACGGGGGAATCTCGAGCGGCCCGCCGCCTCCGCCAGGTCATCAAGCAGGTGGCCGTCAGCGAGGCCCAGAGCGTCCTCATCCACGGTGAGAGCGGGACGGGGAAGGAGCTGGTGGCGCGTGGCCTGCATTACAATGGCCCGCGACGCGAGTACCCGCTGGTGGAGGTCAACTGCGCGGGCATCTCGGAGACGCTCTTCGAGAGCGAGCTGTTCGGGCACGAGCGGGGGGCGTTCACCGACGCCAAGACGGGGAAGAAGGGACTGGTCGAGGTCGCCCACAAGGGCACCCTGTTCCTGGACGAGATCGGGGAGATGTCCCTCCCGCTCCAGGCGAAGTTCCTCCGCTTCCTGGAGGAGCGACGGTTTCGCCGGGTGGGCGGGACGCATGACATCCCGGTGGACGTGCGGGTGGTCTCGGCCACGAATCGCGATCTCCTGGCGCTGGTGCAGGAGGGGGCCTTCCGCAAGGATCTCTACTACCGCCTCAACCTCATCTTCATCCCCCTGCCCCCCTTGCGGGAGCGCCTGGAAGACATCCAGCCCCTGGCGCGCCATTTCCTCGAACAGGCGAACCAGATGTTCAAGAAGTCGATCCACGGGTTCACCCCCGAGGCCGATCAGCTCCTCAAGGCCTATGCCTGGCCGGGCAACGTCCGCGAACTGCGGAACGTGGTCGAGCGGATCGTCATCCTGGAGAGCGACGACATGATCGGCCCCCAGCATCTGCCCCCCGAGATCTCGGGCGAGCGGCTGGCTCTCTCGGCCGGGACATTCGACGTCGGCGCCCTCTTCCCCAAGTCGCTCCCCGAGGTGGAGCGCGCCTACATCGAGGCGGTCCTGAAGCGGATCGGCGGGAACAAGACCAAGGCCGCCGAGATTCTTGGGATCACCCGACAGACCCTCCGCGCCAAGGTCGCGCCGCCCCGGTAGCTTTCTGCCCTGCCCGGTGATTTTCTTGCCGGCCTCCCTCCCGAAGGGCCATGGCCCCCAACGGTGTCTCCGGCCCGGAGGAGCTCTGCACCCGGCTCCCCGACCCCTTGCGCCTGCCTTCCTCGCCTCGTTCTGCTGTACCCTGCCGCCGCGCTGTCTGCGTCCGTACGGGTCGCCCCACTCCCTGGCATTCGTGTTGCACTCCCGGGGGTGGGCACTCGAGGTGGGAGCCTCACAGGAGGTGAGAAGCTGTGCGTCTTCTCGTGGTCGATGATTCGTCCACCATGCGTCGAATCGTCAAGAACAGTCTCAAGGCCGTCGGATACGACGACATCCTGGAGGCGGAGAATGGGGAGGGGGCCATAGCCCGCCTCCAGGCGGAAAGAGTGGACCTCGTTGTCACCGATTGGAACATGCCCGTCATGAATGGCCTGGAGCTGGTCACCGCCATGCGCAACGCTCCGGAGATGAAGCAGATCCCGGTCCTCATGGTGACGACGGTGGCGGAAAAGGAGGAGATCCTGAAGGCCATGCAGGCCGGGGTCACCAACTATGTCGTCAAGCCCTTCGACGCGGCCACGCTGAAGAAGAAGATCGACCAGATCCTCGGCGGCTGATCCCGCCCCGACGTGTCGGGTCACCCTTCCGCTCCCCTGGGGGGGCAGGGAAGGGCCAGGCGGGCGGCAAAGCTTGCCGCGCGGAAGGTCCGGGCGGCGGGTCGTGGAGTGCACGCATGAGCATTCTCGTGGATCCGACCAGCCGACTGTTGAGCGAGATGATCCAGGCGACGGCCCTCCGTCACCGCGTCCTGGCGGCCAACCTGGCAAATGTCGAGACCCCGGGCTACCAGGCGCAAGAGGTAACCTTCGCCCAGGCCCTCGACGAAGCACGGGATCCCAGGTCGCAGGAGAGCACCGTCCCGCACGTCCGAGCGTCGGTGGTCGCCGATCCAGACGCGCCGCTCCGGCGGGACGGCAACAACGTGGATCTCGACCGGCAGATGGTGAAGCTGACGAAGAACACCACCTGGCACACGGCGATGATTCAGATCCTGACCAGCCGGTTCGCCGCCCTGAAGGCGGCCATGGGGAAGTCCTAGCGGCGAGTACCGGACGGGCCATCGCCTTGCCCGCGGGAGAGGAGAGACGGCCATGGGGGGTGAGTGGGGCGCGCTGGACCTCAGCGCCGCCGGGTTGTCGGCGCAACGGACGCGCATGAACGTGCTGGCCGAGAACCTGGCGAATGTCGAGACGACCCGGACGGCCGAGGGGGGCCCCTATCGACGGAAGCTGGTGGTTTTCGGCGCGGAGCCTGTCCCCGCCTTCGACGAGGTCCTCGATACGGCGCAACTGTCCACGGTGAAGGTCCAGGAGGTCGTGGAGAGCGCGGAGCCTCCCCGGCTCGTGCACCAGCCGTCCCACCCGGACGCGAATGCCGAGGGGTATGTGGCCCTCCCGAACGTCAACCCACTCCTGGAGATGGTGGACCTGCTGGCGGCCACGCGGGCCTACGAGGCGAATGTGACGGCCGTCCAGGCAGCCAAGAACATGTTCAACAAGGCGCTGGAGATCGGGCGCTGAGTCCTCGCCGATCGGGGAATCGGCAGAGTGAGGTCAGGGGATGAGCGACCTTTCCATTCAAGCGGTCGGTTCAGCGTGGCCCGGCCGCCAGGCCGCGGGTCCGACGGCGGCCGGCAAGGGGGCGGGGTTCGGGGAGGCGCTCCGCGGGGCCCTGGATCAAGTGAACGGGCTCCAGCAGACCGCCGACAAGGCCTCGCAGGACTTTGCCCTGGGCCAGACCCAGGATGTGGCCGGTACCTTGATCAGCCTCGAGAAAGCGAACATGGCCCTGCAATTCACCCTGCAGATCCGCAACAAGCTCCTGGAGGCTTACCAGGAGATCATGCGGATGCCGATGTGACTCCTACGCGTTTCGTCTTGCGTCTCAAGGAATCACGTGAAACGCAAAGCGTGAGACGTAAGGATTGGTCGCACCATGCCTGAATCCATTCAGCGGCTGCTCGATCAGGTGCGCGGCGTATGGGCGGGTCTCGCGTGGGCCCAGCGCTTCGGGATCCTGGGTGTCGCCGGCGCGGCGGTCCTGGTCCTCGCCTGGCTCGCCTTCATAGGCCATCGCCCGGACCTCACCACGCTCTACGCCAATCTGAGCCCGAGCGACGCGGGCCTGATCGTGGAGCAGCTCAAGGCCGGCCGGATTGCCTACCAGATCGAGGACGGGGGGAGCCGGATCCTGGTCCCGGCGAGTCAGGTGCACGAGACCCGGATCAAGCTGGCCACCGCCGGCCTGCCCCAGGGAGGCGGGGTGGGGTTCGAGCTCTTCGACCGGTCCAGCTTCGGAGCCACCGATTTCGTCCAGAAGCTGAACTACCAGCGGGCCCTGCAGGGGGAGCTGGCGCGCACCATCAGCCAGATCCGCGAGGTCCAGCAGGCCCGGGTGCACATCGTCCTGCCCCAGCCCACGATCTTCAGCGACCGGGAGAAGCCCACCACGGCCTCGGTCGTGCTGGGCTTGCGACCGGGGAGCCGTCTCGGACCGGAGCAGGTCCGGGCCATCGTGCATCTGGTCTCCGGCAGCGTGGAGGGGCTGGACGCGGACCACGTGACGGTCATTGACTCGGCCGGCCGCATGCTCTCCCAGCGATCCGACCGCGGGCCGGCCGCCGGGACCGCCAGCCAGTACGAGTATCAGAGCAGCCTGGAGGCGGACCTGCAGCGGCGGGTGCAGAGCATGCTGGAAGAAGTCCTGGGGCCGGGGAAGGCGAGCGTCCGGGTGGCCGCCCAGGTGGAGTTCTCCCACGGCGAACGGACCGAGGAGCGGGTGGACCCGAACAGCGTCGTCAAGAGCGAGCAGCGGACCACGGAGTCGACCAAGGGGTCCTCGACGCGGCCGAGCGGCGTCCCGGGGACCACGGCCAATCTGGGAAGCCCGCCGGCCAGCCTCCCGGGGACCAACTCCAGCAACGAAAGCCTGAAGGAGCAGGAGTCCATCCAGTACGAGGTGGGGCGCGTGGTGGAGCGCCGCACGCTGGTGGCCGGGGACATCAAGCGGCTGTCCGTGGCGGTGCTGGTGGATCCGCCCTACAAGGTGACCCCGGCCGCCAAGGGGGCGGAGCAGCGGGTGCCCGTGCCGCGGGACAAGGCGGAGCTGGAGAAGCTCCGGACCATGGTCATGAAGGCGGTGGGCTTCAACGCGAGCCGGGGGGACGAGGTGGAGGTGGCCGAGCTGCCCTTCGATACCTCGGCCGTGGAGCGGGAGCGCGCCGCCTCGGAGCGGGCCGAGCGCACGACCTTCTGGTGGTCGCTCCTGGCTCCGGCGGGGAAGGGCCTCGGCCTCCTGCTCCTGCTGCTCTTCGGCCTGCGACCGCTGCTCCGGGCGCTCCGATCCCGCCCCAGCCGCGGCAGCCGGCTTGACCTGACCGAGCCGGCCCTGACCCCGGATGGGCTGGCCGCGCACCTCGCGGCCAGGACCGCCGCGGCCCTGAACCCGGCCCAGTTGCTGAAGGTGCAGGAGCGCGAGGAACTCCACGGACGGGTCGCCTCGCTGGCGCGCTCCAATCCGGAGCAGGTGGCCCAGTTGATCCGGACCTGGATGCTGAAGAAACAGGCCTGAGGGAGCCGCGACCGACCATGCCCGCGATCCAAGCGTCCGACGCCGAGACCCTGAGCGGGACCCAGAAGGCTGCCGTCCTGCTGGTGAGTCTGGGCGCCGAGGTTTCCGCCCAGGTCTTCAAGCTCCTGAACGAGGAGGAGATCGAGACGCTCACCACCGAGATCAGCCGCATGCAGAACGTGGCTGCCGAGACGACGGGGCCCATCCTGCAGGAGTTCCACCAGATGGCGCTGGCCCAGGAATACATCGCGCAGGGCGGGATCCCCTACGCCGCGGAGGTCCTGGAGCGGGCCCTGGGAGCCAAGCGCGCCAAGGAGATCCTGGAGCGGCTGCGGGGCCAGATCCAGCCCGCGGCCTTCGAGATCGTCAAGAAGGTGGAGCCCAAGAACCTGCTGGACTTCATCCGGCGCGAGCATCCCCAGACCATCGCCCTGATCCTGGCCAACATGGACCCGAAGCAGGCGGCCCAGATCCTGTCCGAGCTGGCGCCGGCCCTGCAGTCGGACGTCGTCCTTCGCATCGCCACCATGGACAAGACCAATCCCGAGGTCATCAAGCAGATCGAGTCCATCCTGGAGTCCCGCCTGTCCTCGCTCTTCACGCAGGAGGTCTCCCTCTCGGGGGGCGTGAAGGCGGTGGCGGAGATCATGAACCGCCTGGACCGCAGCACCGAGCGGTCGCTCCTGGGCACCATGCAGGAGTCCGAGGCCGAGCTGGCGGAGAACATCCGTCGTCTCATGTTCACCTTCGAGGACCTGGTGATGGTCGACGACCGGGGCGTGCAGCGCATCTTGAAGGAGATCGACCAGCGCGATCTCGCCCTGGCCCTGAAGGCGACCAGCAGCGAGGTCTCGGCCAAGATCTTCCAGAACATGTCGGAGCGGGCCAGCACCCTGCTGAAGGAGGAGATCGGTTACCTGGGACCGGTCCGCCTGCGGGATGTGGAGGAATCGCAGCGGCGCATCGTGGACCTGGTGCGCCGGCTGGAGGAATCGGGCGAGATCATGGTTCAGGGCCGCGGCGGCCAGGACGACGTGGTGGTCTGAGGGGGATCAGGAATGAGGCAGATGCCCCCCAGAGGAATATCCCCCGCACGGACGGGACTGGCGGTCTTCCCGGAACTCTCCGGGCGGTCGGGCCGTCGGCCGGCCTCCGTCGAGACGGATGGGCCCGACGGGGCCCACGCCATCCTGCGCGGCGCCGAGCAGCAGGCGCAGGCCCTGATGGAAGCGGCCCGGCAGAAGGCCGGGGCGGCCGTGGAGGCGGGGCACCGCGAGGGGCGCCTCCAGGGGCATGCCGAGGCGCTGTCGGAATACCGGGAGAGACTCCGGCTCCTGGCGGCGGGTCTCGCGACCGCCGCCGCCCGCATCGCCACCCTCGAAGAGGAGGTCCGCAGTCAGGGGGCCGAGACGGTTGTCCGCCTGGCCCTGGAGGTGGCACGGCGCATCCTGGGCGCGGAGGCGGCGCAGGACCCCGCGGTGGTGTTGCGCGCCGTGCGGACGGCCCTCCAGCTGCTGCCGGAACCGGGAGAGGTCGTGGTGCGGATCCATCCGGACCAGCACGCGATCCTGCAGGCACATCGGGGCGAGCTCTGCGAAGCCCGGGAGGGGTTGACCTCGCTCCGCTTCCAGGCGGATGCCGCCATCGAGCCCGGGGGGTGCCTGGTGGAGGCGCCCGGCAGTCTCGCGGATGCCACCATCGCGGCGCAGCTGGAGGAGGCGGGCCGCCGCCTCCGGGACGGGCTGGCGTGATCGACTGCGAGGACCTCCTGGCCCGACTGGGCGGGCGGCCGCTGGTTCAGGTCGCCGGCCGCGTGACCCGCATCACGGGTCTCGTCGCCGAGGCGCGGGGTCTTCACGTGCCCATCGGCGAGCTGTGCCACATCGCCCGGCGGGGGGCGGCACCCATGCCCGCCGAGGCCGTGGGCTTTCGCGAGGGCCGGGTGTATCTGATGCCCCTGGGAGACCTCGTGGGCGTGGCCCCCGGCGATCGGACCTGGGGCACGGGGGGGCGCATGCGCGTCCCGGTGGGCCCGGGGCTGCTGGGACGCGTCCTGGGTCCCCTGGGAGAACCGCTGGACTCGGGGGGGGCACTCCGGATCGAGGGGCACGCGCCCCTCCTGCGCCCGCCGCCCCCGGCGATGTCGCGTCGGCGGATCACGGCTCCCCTGGTCACGGGGGTCCGGGTCATCGACGGGCTACTCACCTGCGGTCAAGGGCAGCGCCTGGGGATCTTCGCGGGGAGCGGCATCGGCAAGAGCACGCTCCTCGGGATGATCGCGCGCTTCACGACCGCGGACGTGAACGTCATCGGCCTGATCGGAGAACGCGGTCGCGAGGTCCAGGAATTCCTCCAGCGCGACCTCGGACCCGAGGGTCTGGCCCGGTCGGTTGTGGTGGTGGCGACCTCGGATGCGCCGCCCCTGCTGCGCCGCCAGGCGGCGGCGCTGGCCACCGCCATCGCCGAGGACTTCCGGGACCGGGACCGGGCGGTGCTCTTGATGATGGATTCGCTGACCCGCTTCGCCATGGCCCAGCGGGAGATCGGCCTGGCGATCGGCGAGCCTCCCACCACCAGGGGCTATCCCCCATCGGCCTTCGCGCTGCTCCCCCAGCTCCTGGAGCGAGCCGGTCCGGGAGCCGGGGACGGCTCCATCACGGGGCTCTACACCGTCCTGGTGGAGGGAGACGACATGAACGAGCCCGTGGCGGATACGGCCCGGGCCATCCTCGACGGCCACATCACGTTGTCGCGAGACCTGGCGGACCGGGGGCAGTACCCGCCGGTGGACGTCCTGGCCAGCGTCAGCCGCGTCATGGTCAACGTCACGACCCGCCCGCACCAGGAGGCTGCCGTCCGTCTTCGTACGGCCCTGGGCGCGGCGCGGGACGTGGAGGACCTGGTTCGGATTGGCGCCTATGTAGCCGGCAGCGACCCCACCGCCGACTTCGCCTTGAAGCACCTGCCGGCGATCCGGGCTTTCCTGCGGCAATCGGTGGACGAGCGGGCGGATTTCGCGGGCACCGTCGAGCACCTGGAGGGCATCTGGAAGGATTGAGTGAAGAACCGACAGTCGACTGCTGAGGACCGATCAACGCCGGGTATGGGCCGGTTGTCGGTTGTCCGATTTCCGTCTTGCACTGGATGGTGACAGGTCATGCGCCGATTCCAGTTCCCGCTCGAACGAGTCCTCTGGCACCGCGGCTGCCAGGAGGAACTGGCGAAGCAGGCGCTGGCCAGGGCCCTTCAGGGGGAGCAGGCGCTGCTCGAGGAGCTGGCACAGGTTCATGCCCGTGCGGCCGAGGCGGCCGCCCAGCTCCACGCCACCTTGATGCGGCCCACGCCGGGGGATGTGATGCTGCTGCACACCCGGTTCGCGGCGTCTCTGGCGGGACGCGAGGCGGGCCTGGCCGGACGGCGGGCTGAAATCGCCCTCCTGGTCCAGGAGCGCCGGATGGAGCTCCAGGCGCGCTGGCGCTCCCGCGAGGCGGTGGCGCGGCTCCGCACCAGGGCCCTGGCGCGGTACCGGCAGGCGGCGGACCGAGAGATGCAGCTTGCCCTGGACGAGACGGCAGGGGTCCAGTACGCCCGGCGGCTGGCGTCCTCGGCCGACCGACCCGGAAGCTCTCGACAGACAGCGCCGTCCCCGGAGACCCGGACGACGGGGTAGCCAACTTCACGGAGCGTTTCATGTCCATGAAATGGATGGGAGTCTACAGCGGGTTCTTCGTGCTGGCGCTGGCGCTGGCGCTTTTCGTCACGGGCGTGTTTCAGGAGCGGATCATGCCTCGTCTCCATCGGCAGGAGGGGGCTGAGGCGGTGAAGCCCGAACAGGCCGTGGAGTCGCCGAAGGAGCCGACTGCAGGGAAGGCCGCCACGGGAGACGAGCCACGCACCCCCGAAAACTCGCGGCCGAACGAGCCCCCCTCGGCTGCACCCACGCCACCTGCGGTGGCGCAGGAGCCCGCCCCGAAGCCCGGGACGCCTGCCCTGTCGGAGAAACAGGGTCAGGTGAAGCGACTGGCCCGGCTGTATGAGGGCATGCGGCCAAAGGAGGCTGCCACCGTGCTGGAGAAGCTCGACAGACCGCTGGCGGCGGGGGTGCTGTCGGAGATCAAGGATCGGCAAGCCGCGAAGATCCTGGGTGCCATGAGTCCGGGCACCGCGGCGGAACTCACTCGACTCCTCGGTCAGACCGCGACGGGAGAAACACCATGATGCCCCCCCTTGGCGCGCTCGCGGATGCACCCAGGACGATGCCCTCGGATCCATCCGCCGTCGACCAGGCGGCCGCCGACGCTTCGACGGCCAAGGACTTCGTCGCCCTCCTCATGGCACTCGTCGGCGCGGCAGTCGCCCCTCCGGAGGCAGAGGGGCTCGGGGTGGTGGAGGGCGATGGAGCCGCCGCCCCACCGGCTGACCGGGCGGCAGGGTGTGCGGGTGAGGAGCAAGAGCCAGCGGATCTCGCGGCGGCTTCCCTGGTGCTGGGCGCCTTTGGCGTTTTCCTGCCGGTTGCGCCCACGCCGCAGCCGCTCCAGCCTGTCGCCGACTCCGAGCCGTCTCAGCCCAAGGCGAGTGCGCCGACAGCTTCTCCGGCCCCTGTGCAAGCGGGAGAATCCGTGTGGCCATCGGTGAGCCACCCCCGGTCACACCGATCGGAGGGGGTGGCGTCCATCGGCACCGACGAGGCTGTGAAGACAGTGCCCGTCATCGAGACGCAGGTTTTCGATGTCCGGGGAGCCATCAGCGGGATGTCCGACTCGATGGGGGTTGATGCCTCCGCAACTGACGGGTCCGAGGCAGCCAGCAGCGGGCAGGCGGATGCAGGCAGCAGGCAGCCAGCAGCGGGCAGAATGCAAGAGGATCCGGGCAGGTGGCAGCAGGCAGCAGGCAGCGACCAGGCGGATGCAGGCGGCGAGCAGCAGGCAGCGAGCAGCGGCCAGGGGGTAGCAAGCAGCACGTTGCCGGCAGCGGCCAGTGGGCAGGCGGATGCAGGCGGCAGGCAGCCAGCAGCGGACAGAATGCAGGGGGATCCAGACAGGTGGCAGCAGGCAGCAGTCAGCGGCCAGGCGGATGCAGGCCGCAAGCAGCAGGAAGCGAGGAGTGGGCAGGGAGATACAGGCGGCGGGCAGCGGGCAGCGGGCAGCGGGCAGCGGGCAGTAGGCAGGGAGCAGCCGGCCGGCGGGCCGCCGGCAGGAGGCGGCGATGCCAACCCGCCTGAGGGGCTCAAGACCAATCGAGAGGCGGTGCATATCCAGCCCGCCCCGACCGCGGCGGCCTTGCCCATTCCCCCGGCCGGACAAACAGACACCCCTCCGGCCGAGTGGCACGCGATCCAGGCCGGGACTCCCCACCTCAGTATATCGGCGAGCTTCGACGAGGGGATGAGCCAGAAGGCGGCTATTGAACCGCCGATCACGCCTGGGGCGGAGGCATCCGGGGGGCACGCTCCCACCGTGCTTCCCGTGGCGGAGCCGGCGATCGACGGTCGCCCCGATGCGCGGACGCTACCGGCGGAGACGCCGACTCTTCAGGCTGCCCACCCTCCACACGCCCCATTTCCGGCGAGGGACGAGCAGTCCGGGGAAGATGGTGGCGGGGTCCGCCCATCCCAGGAACCGCCGATCCGCACGGCCGACCGCCGTACGGAGTCCCGCGACCCGGTCGGTCCAGCCATGGAAGTCGTCAGACGCCAGGTGTTCGAGCCCGACGAGGGCCCTCGCCCCGTCCTGAGTGCTGCGGGGATCGAGCGGGTCGTGACGGCCGTCCGGACGGCCGTCACGCAAGGCCGGATGGAGATGCGGCTGCGGCTCCACCCGGAATCGCTGGGCGATGTCCAGGTGCACGTCCGCTGGGAAGGGGGGGTGCTCACCGCCCGGCTGGAGGCGGCCACGCCTACGGCCCGTGACGCCCTGGAAGGCGGGCTGCACCTCCTGCGGGACGCCCTCCAGGAGCAAGGCGTGCCCGTCGAGCGACTGCAAGTGGGGCTCCGTCTGGATCTTGGGGGACAGGCGCAGGGTCACACGCTGTCCAGGCAGGCGGACGGCCGGCCGGATGGACCCCCGACCCCGGTGAGGGGAGTGACCGAGAGCGTGACCACGACCGTCCCCCCGGCGGGGCGGCTGGATGTCCGCGTCTAGGGCGGCAACCGGAGACATGCCGGCCATCACGCCCCCTGAGCGGGCGCTCACATGAAAGGAGTGGCGTCATGATCCCTGCCATCTTGGCCTCCGTTGCGGGAGGCATCCTCTCCGGGGTGATGCAGAAGGTGACCGGGTCGAGCGGCTCGACCGACACCGGGCCATCGCAGACGCTGGGGAAGGACGACTTCTTGCGGCTGCTGACCACGCAGCTTCGGAATCAAGATCCCCTCAACCCCATGGATAACACGGCGTTCGTGGCCCAGACGGCCCAGTTCAGCTCGCTCGAGCAACTGCAGAACATGAACAGCACGCTGCAGCAGCTGACGACCCAGATGGGCGGGGCGGGTCCGGCGAGCGCGGCCGCACTTCTGGGTCGAGTGGTCACCGCCAACGGCTCTGCCATCCACCTGGAGACGGGCCGTCAGTCGAGCCTCACCTACGCCCTGCCGGGGGCGGCCGGTTCCGTGGCAGTGCAGGTTCAGGACGAGACGGGCAAGGCCGTGCGCACCCTCCTGCTGGGGCCGCAGGGCGGGGGGACGCACCAGGTGGCCTTCGACGGTCTGGATGACCAGGGGCGGCCACTGCCGTCCGGGGACTACAGCTTCCGCGTGGGGGCCACGGACAGCGCCGGCCGCGCCATGCCAGGGGTCTTCACCGGCGGCGGCCAGGTGACCGGGATCAGCATGGAGAACGGGCAACTCGTGCTCCTGGTGGGCGACCAGCGCGTCCCGCTCACGTCCGTGGTGAGCGTCACGGGCGTGATGGCCCAGTAGTCGGGGAACACCAGAGCGGTCGGCCGACCGGCGCCGGGCGGCCCATCCGCAGAAAAGGAAGGAGAGAGCCATGGGCAGCTCCATGAACAGCGCGGTGTCGGGCCTGCGCGCGCACCAGCTCATGCTGGACGTCGTCGGCAACAACATCGCCAACGTGAATACACCGGGATTCAAGGCCGGCAGGACAACCTTCTCCGACGTCCTGAGCCAGACCGTCGCGGGGGCCACCGCCCCCACCGCCACCCTGGGCGGGACCGACCCCCAGCAGGCCGGGCTGGGGGTCCGGACCGGCGCCATCACCAATCTCTTCACCCAGGGCGGCATCCTCACCACCAACAAGCCCACGGACCTCGCCATCCAGGGTGACGGCTTCTTCATCCTGAGCGACGGGTCCGCCAACTTCTACTCACGGGCCGGCGCCCTCGAGGTGGATGCGGTGGGCAACCTGGTGGACTCGGTGACCGGCTACCGCGTGCAGGGGACGAGCGGCGACATCGTGATCTCGCAGACGGCAACCTCCCCGCCCGTGGCCACCGGCACCGCCACCTTCACAGGAAATCTGGACCCCACGGTGACTCCCGCCTCCACCTACACCGCCACGATCTCCATCAACGACTCCCTGGGGGCCAGTCACAACCTGACCGTCACCTTCACCAAGACCGCCACTGCCGGACAGTTCTCCTACGGGATCGCCGTCCCCGCGAGCGATACGACCATGACCATCGCCGCCTCCACCACGCCGAACCTGCAGTTCAGCGGGAGCGGCGCCCTTCCCGTGGGGACCGTCGGCAGCCTCACGCTGAACTTCACGAATGGCGCCTCCAGCGGGCAGGTCGTGGCCCTGGACTTTGCCTCCGCCGCGAATGTCACGCCGGTCACCGGGTTCGCCTCGCCGGCCACCCTGGCCCTGGGGAATCAGAACGGGTACGCCTCCGGGACGCTCCAGAGCTTCTCCATCGGCACCGACGGCAGCATCAACGGGACCTTCAGCAACGGCCGCGTGCAGTCCCTGGGGCAGATCCGTCTCGCCACGTTCGCCAACGCCGCGGGCCTGTCGAAGGTGGGGAACAACCTGTTCCGGGAATCCTCCAACTCCGGCGTGGCCAACGTCGGGAACGCCGGGACGGGCGGCCGCGGGACCCTGGCGCCCGGCTCGCTGGAGGGCTCCAACGTGGACCTCGCGGACGAGTTCACCAAGCTCATCGTGGCGCAGCGTGGCTTCCAGGCCAACGCGCGCGTCATCACCACCAGCGACGAGGTCCTGCAGGAAGCCGTGAACCTCAAGCGGTAATCCCCCATCGGATCACCCCGTCTCGATCCATGCCGCGGGGGCTTGCCATGCGCGAGCCCCCGCGGCCATCGGGATGCAGGGACACGTGAAGGAAGCTGTCGGGCCGATCGACAGGGTGGTGATCCCTCCGGTGCATCCTCCCGCTTCTCCCGGCCGGTCCCTCGGGCGCCGCCTCGCCGGTCAGCTTCTTCCCAACCGGCAAAAAACTCGCCTCATCCCTTCAATGCCAGTCATTCCGCGGCCTCGCAGGCTCATGCGGGTGGCCTCATTCCCCCGGGAGGGACCCCGCTGGTAAATTCCTGTCCGGTGGACAGAGCGAAGGGAAGGGCAGTCCCTGGATGCCTGGGAGGACAAGGCCCCTGTGCCGTCCGCAAAGCACGGCATCTTCTGACCCCGGTGGCCGGCAACTCCTGTCCGGCGGGCTACGCCTCTCTTGGTACGGCCGTTGCTCTGACAACCTGCGGTCAAAGGAGGCGTCCATGGCGGCAGATATCTTGGTTGTGGATGATGAACCGTTGGTGCGTCGCACCTTGATCCAGATGATCCGGGAGCAGGGCTACGAGGTGGCGGCGGCGGCGTCGGCTGAGGAGGCGCTGGTGTGGCTCTCGCGGACGCCCTGCAGGCTCGTGTTGACGGACGTGCGCCTCCCCGGCGTGAGCGGCCTCGACCTGCTCCGGGAGGTGCGGGCGCGCTTCCCCCAGGTCGGGGTTGTCCTGGTCACCGGATACGGCTCGGTGGAAATGGCAGTGGAGGCCATGCAGCAAGGGGCGCAGGACTTCCTCCTGAAGCCTTTCGATCTGGGGCGTGTCGCCGAGGTGCTGGGGCGCGCGCTGGGAGCGCCCGCGCCCCGGCCCGAGACGCCGCCTGTCTCCCTGGCCGGCATCGTGACCGAGGATCCGCGGATGCTCACGCTCCTGGAGACGGTCAGGCGCATCGCCCCGAGTGCCGCCCCGGTCTTGATCCAGGGGGAAAGCGGGACGGGCAAGGAGTTGATGGCCCGGGAGATTCACCTCCGGAGCGCGCGGCGGGACAAGCCCTTCGTGGCCCTGAACTGTGCGGCCATTCCGGAATCGCTCCTCGAGAGCGAGCTGTTCGGTCACGAGCGCGGGGCCTTCACCGGGGCCATCGCGCGCCGGATGGGGAAGTTCGAGGCGGCCCACCAGGGCACGCTCCTCCTGGACGAGGTGAGCGAGACCAGCATCTCGCTGCAGGCCAAGCTCCTGCGCGCCCTGCAGGAGGGTGAGCTGGATCGGGTCGGCCGCGATCACCCGGTGCGCGTGGACGTCCGGATCCTGGCGACCACCAACCGGAGCCTCCGCGAAGAGCTGCAGGCGGGCCGCTTCCGCCAGGACCTGTTCTTCCGGCTGAACGTCCTGTCCCTGCGTCTCCCGCCCTTGCGTGAGCGGCCGAAGGACATCGAACTCCTGGCGCGTCACTTCGTGGACAAGCACAGCGCCGCCTCCGGGAACCAGGTGCGTGAGGTGGCCGAGGCCGCCCTGCGGCGCCTGCGGGAGTATCCCTGGCCCGGGAACGTGCGGGAGCTGGAGAGCTGCATCCAGCGGGCGCTCCTCCTGTGCCCGGACCGGGTGATGCAGCCGTGCCACCTCCAGCTCGATCCCGGCCTGGCCCCGCCCTCGCTGGATACCGGCACGCGATCCGAGATGGAGCGGCGGCTGATCCTGTCGACGCTGGAGCGCGTGGGCGGGAACCGCACCCGCGCCGCCGAGGAGCTGGGGGTCTCGGTCCGGACCATCCGGAACCGGTTGCGGCAGTACCGGCAGGCGGCCGGGTGGGAATCGGCCGCCCCGGCGGCATGAGCCACGCGGAGGACTCGAGGAATGGCTGGGTTGCCTGAGGAACCGCCGGCAAAGGTCGAGGAGGAGCCAGCCCCGTCCCCCGACGGCGCCTCCAAGAACAAGAAAATGATCGCGCTCCTGGTGCGCGTGGCCATCTTCGCTGGCCTGGCGGCGGGGGCGTTCGCCGTGGTCCTGTTCGTCGTGCGGCCCCTCCTCCCACCGCCGGCGGCGGGGGAGGCCAAGCCCCGATCGACCCCGGAGAAGTTCGGGCGCGTGGTAAGCCTGGACTCGGTCGTCGTGAACGTGGCCCAGACCGAGGGCCGCCGCTATCTGAAGGCGACGATCCAGATCGAGGTGCCGGAAGAGGAGAAGGTGGTCAAGGAGGTGGAGGCGCGCAAGCCGCAGCTCCTTGACCTGCTGGTCTCCACCCTCACCAAGAAATCCCTGGCGGAGGTGACGGCACCGGACGCCCTCGACCGGCTGCGGACGGAGGTCCAGGAGCGCGTGAGTCAGGACCTGGGTCGCGAGCGGGTCCGGCGGGTCTTCATCACGGAGTTCGTCGTCCAGTAACCTGTAGGGCACTCCGGCGCCCGGGCGGACTGGGGGGTTGCGAATCCCCAGTCGCCGGCTTGCCTGATTGCCGGATGGCCGGAGCCAAAGCGATGTCCGAGCTGCTGACGCAGGATGAGATCGACTCCCTTCTCAGCGCCGTCCGCAAGGGGAACGTCCCTGAGGCCCCCGACATCTCGGCCCGTCCCCGACGGAACCAGACCATCCTCCCCTATGATTTTCGCCGACCGAACCGGATCGCCAAGGAGCAGGTCCGGACGCTCCAGATGCTGCACGAGACCTTCGCCCGGAGCGTCAGCTCCTCGCTCTCGGCATACCTCCGCAGCCCGGTGGAGGTGCAGCTCACCTCGGTGGAGCAGCTCACCTACGGGGAGTTCATGCTCTCCATCGTCCCCCCCGCCTCCTTCGGGATCTTCGAGATGACCCCGCTGAAGGGCGGGGCGGTCCTGGACGTGAATCCGCATCTCGTCTTCCCCATGATCGACCGGATCCTGGGGGGGGGCGGCCGGGCGTTCATCCAGGTCCGGGAGCTGACCGAGATCGAGCGCGCGCTGGTGGAGGGGATCTTCCGGCGGTTCCTGGTGGACCTCCGGCAGGCGTGGCAGCAGGTGGGACGGTTCGAGGTGCGGCTGCTGAACGTGGAGACCAACCCGCAGTTCCTCCAGCTCGCCTCGTCCAACGACATCGCCATGCTGGTCACCTTCGACGTGCGCGTGGGGGAGGTGGAGGGCGTCATGAATCTGTGCCTGCCGCTGGCCATGCTGGAGCCGATCCTGCCGAAGCTGATGACCCAGCGCTGGTTCGGCGCGTCCGCATCCGCCGAGGCCGGCAAGGTGTCCGCGGAGATCCACGCGCACCTGCGCTCCACATCCATCGGGCTGCGCGCGGTGCTGGGGCAGGTGCGGCTGTCCATCGGCCAGCTCACCCAGCTCCGGCCGGGGGACGTGCTGCCCCTGCCCGGGGGACCGGAGCTGCCCGTGACCCTGGAAGTCGAGGGCCAGCCCTGTTTTTCTGGCCGGGCCGGCCGCCGGCAGCGCCGGTGCGCGGTCGAGATCATCACCACCCTGGATCCGGGAGGCGAGCATCATGTTTGATCCGAAGCAGGCGGTCCCGCAGGAGACCGGCCAGCGTCTGGCCAAGGGCCTGGAAGTCATCCTCGCCTCGCTGGCCGGCAAGGCGACGGCCACGTTTCGTGACACCAGGTCGCCGGAGGCGCTCCTGGCTCTGCCCGGTCCCGTGGCGGCCCTGGCCTTCCGGCTGAGCCGTGGGGCGAGCGGCCAGGTCACCCTGGTCCTGCCCGGGGCGGCCGCCCTGGGGATGGTCAAGCTGCTCCTGGGCGAAGACAGCCCCGCCGGGCCGACCGCGCCCGGCCCGGAAGAGGAGGATGCCCTCCGGGAGCTGGCCAACCAGATCGCGGGCGCGCTGGCGACAGCCGTGGGAGAGGTCCGAGGGAGCTCCGTGGGCTTCGAGGGACCCACGGCCCAGTGGCTCTCCGAGGGGGGCCGGGGGCTCACCTGCGAGCCCGGGAGCGTGGCCCTGGTCGTGGCCGTCAGTGCGGGGAGTCTCGCCGCCGAGGTCTTCCTCGCCGTCCCCCGGGGGGCGCTCGCGTCGGGCCCCTCGACGGCGCTCGGGACAGGGGCGGCCGCGCCGCGGGGGGCCGATCTTCCGCCGCTCACGGAGACGCCGACTCGCAAGGACGGGAACGGCATCGACTTGCTGTTGGACATCTCGCTCCCCCTGACGGTGGAGCTGGGCCGCACCCGGATGATGATCCGCGACATCCTGCATCTCGCGCCCGGATCGGTCCTGGAGCTGGACAAGCTGGCGGGCGAGCCCGTGGAGATCCTGATCAATGAGAAGTCCATCGCTCGGGGCGAGGTGGTGGTGATCGACGAGAACTTCGGCGTTCGCCTGACCAGCATCGTCACGCCCAGCGAACGGGTGACGAACCTCCGATGACGCGCTCCCTGATCTTCGCGGCATTTCTCCTGGCTGGTCTCGCCTGGCCGGGGGACGGCCCGGCCCAAGTGGCCAGGACGGCGGGACACTCGGCCACGCGGCAGGCGGAGCAAACCCGCAGGGCCGACCAGCCGGTCCGCAGGACTCCGGACTCCTCCGGAGAGGTCCCGCCGGGATCGCCCGATCGCCCGATCGCCCAGATCCACTCCGGCACGGCCGAGGCGCCGGTCCCGGACTATCGGCTCGGCGACCCTCCTGGCGAGCGATCGCTCCTCTGGGAAGGGGTGCGCATGCTCCTGTCGCTGGCGGCGGTTCTCGTCCTCCTGGGCTGGGGGGTGAAACTGCTGCGCCGCTGGCCAGGCCTGGGGAGCCGGGAGAGCCTCGCCGGACAATTGCAGATCCTCGGGCGCCTCGCCCTCACCCCCAAGGAGGCGATCTGTCTGGTCCGCGCGGGCGCCGAGGTCCTGGTGGTCGGGGTCAGCCCCGCCGGGGTCACGCTCCTCACCCGACTCGCGGAGGGGGCCGCCGAGGCGGCCGGACTGGCTTCTCCCACGACCGGCCTGCGGGCGGGATCGGAGTCGCGATCCACGATTGCATCCCGGCTGCGTGACCTCCGGACATGCATCCGGGAGGTGCAGGCGGTGTGGGGCATCGGCAGCACGGACCTGCGGGGGGAGCGATGAGCGTCCGGCCTCGTGCAGACCGGGGTCCGGCCGGCCAGCGGCCCGGGGGCCGTGCGGCCGGGTGGCGGGTCGCCCGCGCCTGCATCCTCCTCGCGTGTCTCGTTCTCGCCTGCGGAGCCAGCGGCGCAGAAGGGGCCGCGGGGGCGTCCGGAGGCGACACCGGCGTTGCCTTGCCCACCATCAGTCTCGGCGTCGGAGCGGCCAGGGGGCCCCAGGAGTTCTCCGGCGCCCTGCAGGTGATGCTCCTGCTCACGGTCCTGGCCGTGGCCCCCTCGCTCCTCATCATGCTGACCTCCTTCAGCCGGATCGTCATCGTGCTGGGCCTTCTGCGCCAGGCCCTGGGGACGCCCCAGATGCCGCCGAACCAGGTCCTGCTGGGGCTGTCGCTGTTCCTGACCGCCTTCGTGATGGCGCCGGTCGTGTCGGAGGTGCACGAATCCGCCTACACCCCGTACGTGAGCCGGCAGATCTCGCAGGAGGAGGCCCTGCGGCGGGGTCTGCGGCCGCTCCGGCAGTTCATGTTTCGGCAGACCCGCGACCAGGACCTGGCCCTGATGGTTCACCTGGCCAAGACTCCTCGCCCCAGGGAGCGGGACGACGTCGCAACCTACGTGCTGATCCCGGCATTCATCATCAGCGAGCTGAAGAGCGGGTTCCAGATGGGCTTCGTGCTCTTCCTCCCGTTCATCGTCATCGACTTCGTGGTCTCCAGCGTCCTGCTGTCCATGGGGATGCTGTTCCTTCCGCCCACCATGATCGCCTTGCCGTTCAAGCTCTTGCTCTTCGTCCTGGCGGACGGCTGGCATCTGGTGGTGCGATCGCTGGTCACGAGCTTCCACTGAGGGGATCGTGGCGGGAGTCGCGTGCCGAACCCGGCGGGGTCTCCGCCGAGCGGCGGCGCGCCCCGGGAATGGGGAATCAGACATGAGCCCGCAACAGGTCATCGACCTCGGCCAGCGCTCGCTGCAGATGGTCGTGTTCTTGTCGGCCCCCGTCCTGATCATCGGCATGCTGACGGGTTTGGCCGTCAGCCTGTTCCAGGCGGTGACGTCGATCCAGGAGGCGACACTCACCTTCGTGCCGAAGCTCGTGGCGGTCTTCGTGACGCTCCTGGTCTGCATGCCCTGGATGATCGATATCCTGGTGCGCTTTGCCGCCGAACTCCTGGGCGGTCTGGGACAGTACGCGCGATGACGCTGGATGCCTTGGTCAGCCGGTGGGGGCCGACGTACCTGATGATCCTGGCCAGGTGCGGTGGCGTCGTGGCCTTCGGCCCCGTGGTCGGGAGCCAGGCGATCCCCCCGCTGCTCCGGACGGGGCTGGCCGGGGCCCTGGCCCTGATGCTGACGTCGCTCTCCGGGGGGAGGGGCCCCGATCTCCCGAGCAATCCGATCGCCCTGGCGGCGACCTTGATGGGGGAACTCGCCGTGGGGGCCGTCCTGGGTCTCGCCGTGCGCTTCACGTTCGCGGGCATCGGGATGGCGGGGGAGCTGGCGGCCGTCCAGATGGGGGTGGGACTCCCGGCGGCGCTCGACCCGCTGTCGATGGTGCAGGTCTCGTCCGTGAATCACCTCCTGGATCAGATCGCCATCCTGGTCTTCCTGGGCGTGGGGGGCCACCACGCCCTGCTGGCGGCGCTGGCGCAGAGCCTGACCCTGGCCCCCCTGCTGTCGGTGGGCTTCGACGGCGGGACCATGGAGTACCTGCTGGGTCTGTTCCAGGCGGCCCTCTTCCTGGCGATCCGGCTGGCCGCCCCGGTGGGTGCGGCCATGCTGGCGACCGTGGTGGCGCTGGGTCTGCTGAACCGGGTAGCCCCCCAGGTGAACGTGTTCATGGTGAGCTTCGCCCTGAGCATCGGGGTGGGCCTCCTGGTGCTCCTGGGCGCCCTGCCGGTGCTGGGGGCGGTGATGGCCGGAAGCTTCGGGGAGCTTCCCACGACGTTCGTGGGTCTCCTCGCACGGGTGCGCCATGGCCTCTGACGACGTCGAACGAACCGAGGCCCCGACGCCGAGACGCCGGCAGGAGGCCCGGGAGCGAGGACAGGTCGCCCGCAGCCCGGAGCTGAACTCGGCCTTGATCCTGCTGGGAGCCTTCGGGGCGCTGGCCCTGGGCGGCTGGAGCATGGGGCAGGTCTTGCTCGGGACGGTCCAGGCCGGGATGCATCTCGGCGGGCGGGCGGAACTGCAGGTCGAGGCCGTCCGGGGACTCTTCGTGTGGGCGGCGTGGGCCGTCCTGCGCGCCATCCTCCCGGTGGCGCTCACCGGGGCCGCCATGGGCCTGCTCGCCAACCTGCTCCAGGTCGGCTTCCAGGTGACCCCCGAGAGCATCCAGCTGAACTGGGCTCGGGTCAACCCGGCGCAGGGCTTCAAGCAACTGCTGTCCGTCCGCGGCGTCGCGGAACTGGTGAAGGCGGTCCTCAAGATCAGCATCCTGAGCCTGGTGGTGTATCGGACACTCCGCCCGGAATGGGATCACTTCGCCGGCCTGGCGCAGATGGGTCTCACGCAGGTCCTGACCTGGCAACTGTCCCTGGGGCTCAGGCTCGGCCTGCGGGTGGCCGGGGTGTACTGTCTCGTGGGGCTCGCCGACTACGGGTACCAGAGGTGGCAGCACGAGCGGAGTCTGCGCATGAGCCGGAGCGAGATCCAGGAGGAGTCGCACCAGCAGGAGGGGAACCCCCAGGTCCGCGCCCGCGTCCGCAGCCTGCAGCAGGAGCGGGGCATCCGGCGCATGATGCAGGAGGTCCCCAGGGCCAGCGTGGTGGTGGTGAACCCCACCCACATCGCGGTGGCCCTGCGATACGATTCCCGGAGCATGCGGGCCCCCCGGGTGGTGGCCAAGGGCAAGCGCCTCATGGCCGAGCGCATCGTGGCCGCGGCCCGCGCCGCGGGGGTCCTGGTGGTGCAGGACATCCCCCTGGCGCGCGCCCTGGAGAAATCCGTGAAGGTCGGCGGCGAGATCCCCGCGGCCCTGTACCGGGCCGTGGCCAAGATCCTGGCCTACGTCTACGCCCGGGATCCGGGACGGGCCGCGGTATGAGGGGTCCAGTCATGATGGCGGATTTCGAAGCACGGATCACGGATCGCGGGGAGATCGGTTGATGGCGCGCCCCCTCTTGGCCCGCACGGACGCGGCCCTGGCCATGGCGGTCCTGGGGATCCTGGCCGTCATGCTGGTCCCCCTGCCCCCGCTCCTCCTGGACCTGCTCCTGACGACCAACATCGCCCTGTCGCTCCTCACGCTGCTGATCGGCATGTACATCCTGCGGCCGCTGGATTTCTCCGTCTTCCCCTCCGTGCTGCTGCTCCTGACGCTCTTCCGGCTTTCCCTGAACGTGGCCTCCACCCGCCTGATCCTGCTCCAGGGCAACGAGGGACCGAGCGCCGCCGGCGAGGTCATCCACGCCTTCGGCCGGTTCGTCGTGGGCGGGAGTTACGTGGTGGGGGGGGTGGTGTTCCTGATCCTGGTGGTCATCCAGTTCGTGGTCATCACCAAGGGTGCGGGCCGCATCGCCGAGGTGGCGGCGCGCTTCACATTGGACGCCATGCCGGGCAAGCAGCTCGCCATCGACGCCGATCTGAACGCCGGCCTGATCACGGAGGGGGAGGCTCGCGGCCGCCGGCGCGAGATCGGGCGCGAGGCGGACTTCTACGGCGCCATGGACGGGGCGAGCAAGTTCGTGCGGGGCGATGCCATCGCCGGCATCCTGATCACCGCCGTCAACATCGTGGGCGGGCTCATCATCGGGATCCTCCAGCTGAGGATGGACGTGGGCGAGGCGCTCACCACCTATACCTTGCTCACCGTCGGGGATGGCCTGGTCACCCAGATCCCGGCCCTCGTCGTCTCCACGGCGGCCGGCATCGTGGTCACCCGCACCGCCTCCGAGGCGGAGCTGGGCGTGGCCGTGGCGGCCCAGTTTGCAGGCCACCACCGGGCCCTCGCCATCACGGCGGCCGTCCTGCTGGTCCTGGGTCTGGTGCCGGGGCTCCCCAAGATGCCCTTCCTGCTGATGGCGGCGGTCACGGGGACGGTGGCCTACGGGGGTCTCCGGCAGAAGCGGGGAGCCGCGGAGGCGGAGCCGACGCCACCCGCCGCCGGAACCGGCGGGGGACCCGAGAAGGTCGAGAAGCTCCTGGCGCTGGACCCGCTGGAGCTGGAGGTCGGGTACAGCCTGATCCCGCTGGTGGATGCGGCGCAGGGCGGCGACCTGCTGGATCGGGTGCGGCTGGTGCGACGCCAGTTCGCCACCGATCTCGGATTCGTGGTCCCACCCGTGCGGGTCCGGGACAACCTGCAGCTCAAGCCCTCGGCCTACGCCATCAAGATCCGGGGGCTGCAGGTGGCTGCGGGCGAGATCCTGATGGGCCACTTCCTGGCCATGAACCCCGGGACGGCCACCGAGTCCGTCGGGGGCCTCCCCACCACGGAGCCGACCTTCGGCCTGCCGGCCCAGTGGATCAGCTCCGAGGAGCGCGAACGGGCCCAGGTCCTCGGATACACGGTGGTGGATCCCTCGTCCGTCATGGCAACCCACCTGACCGAGACAATCCGGCGGCATGCCCGGGACCTGCTCGGGCGCCAGGAGGTGCAGGCGCTGATCGACCATCTCAAGCCGACCCACCCCAGCGTGGTGGAGGCCCTGGTCCCGCAGCTTCTGCCCCTCGGCACCGTGCAGAAGGTCCTGCAGGGCCTGCTGGGAGAGGGGGTGTCCATTCGGGACCTGGCCCTCATCCTGGAGGTGATGACGGATGCGGCCCCTGCCACCAAGGACCCGATCCTCCTCACCGAGTACGTGCGGCAGGCCCTGGGTCGCGCCATCTGCCGAACGCTCACCACGGCGGACGGTCTCCTCAAGGTGTTCACCCTGAGCCCCGCGCTGGAGCAGCGGCTGATCGACGCCTTGGCGGACGGGGATCAGGGGCGCTATCTGGCGCTCCCGCCCCGCATGGCCCAGCGGGTCATCGAGCATCTGGCCGCCACCCTCGGGAAGGGGGCATCGGACAGCGCGCCCGTGGTCCTGTGCGCCCCGGCCCTCCGGCCGCATCTGCGCCGCCTCACCGAGCGATACCTGCCGCACCTGGCGGTCCTGTCCTATAACGAGATCGGGCCTGACGTGACGCTGAAGGCCCTGGCCATGGTGGAGTGCCCGGATGCGCCTACGACGGTTTGAGGCCGCGACGGTCGCGGAGGCCCTGTCCCAGGTGCGGGCGGACCTCGGGCCCGAGGCCGTGATCCTTCACGCCCGATCCGCCGATCCAGCGGCCGGAAGACCAGGCGGTCGCGACCGGGTGATGGTGACGGCGGCGGTGGACGACGACGAGCCGCGAGCCGCCAACCGCGAGCCGCGAGCCGACAGGGATGGGGATCGGGTTCGGATGTCGCCGGCCTGCGGGTACCCGGATGTGGCCACCCAGGGGATACCCGGATGTCGGGGCACGGCCGAGGGCGATGGCGGGGTGGACTGGGGGAGCGACGAGGCGAGGGACGGCGACAACAGGCTGGAGGAGATTCACCGGGTGCTCCTGGAGCTCCGGGCGGAGGCAGGGATTTCCCCCACGCTGCCGGCCTTGCTCCGCCCGACCTACCGACGGCTGATGCAGGCAGAGGTCCCGCCCGGGGTCGCCCGACAGCTCCTCCAGGCGCTTCCCGCCGGGACACGCGTCGGCCGGGAGAGCCAGCGTGTGCTCGCCCTCCAGCGGGCCGCGGCGCGCGCTTTCCGGGTCGGCGGCCCGATCACGCCGGGGCAGCGACAGCGCGTGGTGGCCCTGGTGGGGCCGACCGGGGTGGGGAAGACAACGACCGTCGCGAAGCTGGCCGGGCAGCTCCGGAACGCGGGCGGGCACCGGGTGGCCCTGATCAGCCTGGACACGTATCGGATCGGCGCCACGGCCCAGATGCAGATCTACGCCGAGCTGCTCCGCGTTCCGCTCCACGTGGTGCGGACCCCGGCAGAGGTGCAAGCGGCCTTTCGGGCGGAGCGCGGGAGGGACCTCATCCTGGTGGACACCGCGGGCAGGAGCCCCGGACATCCGGAAGGCATCGCCGCCATCCGATCCCTCCTGCGGCCGATCCCCGACCTGGAGGTGCACCTGGTGGTGAGCGCGACGACCAAGGGTAGCGACGCGGAAGAAATTCTCCGGCGGTTTCGGCCGCTCTCGTACGGCCGGCTCCTCCTCACCAAGCTGGATGAGGCGCGGACGGCCGGGCCGCTCCTGGGCCTGGCGCTCCGGCGGGGGATCCCGATCTCGTATCTGACCACCGGGCAGGAGGTCCCAGACGACCTGGAGGTGGCGACACCCCGAAGGCTCGCGGCCCTGCTGGTTCCGGAGACCTCGAAGTGTCGGCGGACGACCGCGGTGAGCGCCTGAGATGACGACGACCGACGCCAAGCCATTGCCGATGGATCAAGCCGCCGGCCTCCGCAATCCGGTCCGCGCGCCCCGTGCCTGGAGCGTGGCCGTGACCTCCGGAAAGGGGGGCGTCGGGAAGACCTCCCTGGCGGTGAACCTGGCCCTGGCCCTGGCCCAGGGGGGCCGGCGGACCTGCCTGCTGGATGGCGATCTGGGGCTGGCCAACGTGGACGTGCTGCTCAACCTCCAGCCGCGGTATTCCCTGCGGGACGTGGTGGCCGGGGTGAAGGCTCTGGAGGATGTGGTCGTGACGGGTCCGGCGGGGCTCCAGGTGATCCCGGCGGCCTCGGGTGTGGAGGCACTGGCGAATCTCCCGGCGCCGGCCCGGCGGGCGCTCCTGGCGAGGCTGCAGGGGCTCGGAAGCCTGGCGGACGTGGCAGTCGTGGATACGGGTGCCGGACTTTCCCAGACGGTCCTGAGCCTCGTCCTGGCGGCGGACGAGGCGCTGATCCTGACGACGCCGGAGCCGACCGCCCTCACCGACGCCTACGCCATGGTCAAGGTGCTGACCCTGCGACGGTCGGGACTGCCTCTCCGCTTCGTGGTGAACCTGGTGGAGGGCGTGGCCCAGGCGCGGGAGGTCCACGGCCACCTGGACCGGATCGTCCGGCGGTTCCTCCACCGGGAGGTTCCGCTCCTGGGCTGGATTCCCCGGGATGGCTGCGTGGAACGGGCGGTCCGGGAGCAGCGACCGCTGGCGCTCTACTTCCCCTACGCCCGGGCGACCGCGGCGATCCAGGGGATGGCCCGGACGCTGGGGCGCCGGCAAGTCGAGGAGGCGCCGGGCGAGTTCTGGCGACGCCTGGTCGACCCCATGGAGGCCTCGTGAACGCGGTGATGACCCGGGCCCGCAGGGAGCGGAGGGCGGCATGACCGATTCCCTCTTGCCGCTGTGGCGGCGGTACCGCAAGAGCCACGCCCCCGAGCTGCGTGAAACGCTGATCCGCCACCACATCGGTCTGGTGCGCAAGGTGGCGGGCAGGCTCTCCCTCCGCCTGCCCCCCCACGTGGATCTGGATGATCTGGAGTCGGCGGGGGTGCCGGGCCTCCTGGCGGCCGTGGAGACCTTCGATCCCGAAAAGGATGTCGAGTTCGGGGCCTACGCGCAGGCCCGGATCCGAGGGGCGATCCTGGACGAGCTACGCAGCCTGGACCCCCTGCCCCGGTCCCTGCGGGAAAAGGCCCGTCAGATCGAGCGCGCCATCACGGTCCTGGAGCAGCGCCTCCTCCGAGCGCCGACGGACGAGGAGGTGGCGGACCACCTCCAGGTGCCCATGGGTGTCTACCACCAGGTCCTGCACGAGCTGCGCGGCGGCCTCCACGTCTCCCTGGACAGCGGCTGGGGGGGCGGCCACGACGAGGAGGACAATGAGGGAGGCGGGTCCCCGGCCGTGGAGGGTCGGGGCCCCAGTCCGTGGCAGGCGCTGGCCCTCAAGGAGCGACAGGCTGTCCTGGGGGCCGTCATCGAGGCGCTGCCGCGGAACGAGCGGACCGTCCTCAGCCTGTACTACTACGAGGAGTTGACCATGAAAGAAATCGGAGCGGTCCTGGACGTGTCGGAGTCCCGGGTCTCACAGATCCACAGCGCCGCGCTGCTCCGGATCCGCTCCCGGCTCCGCCGGCGGAAGCTGCAGCCCGAAGACCTCCACGTCGAGGACAGGCGGCGAGGCGGCCGATTGAGGTTGGTCCGTGCAACCCCGTAATGCGGGCTGGATCTGCTGCGCCACACTGCTCGCCCTCCTGGGCGCCGGATGCGCGGGCGGCCCGTCCGTGGTGGCCGGTCCGGACTATCTGGCCGAGCGCGGCCGCAGCGGGGTCCTCGTCGTCCCGGGCCCGCGCGATCCCGACAGCATGGCCGCGGCCAGGGATGTGGGACGGCTCCTCGCGGCGGAACTCGCCACGCGCTGGTTCAACGTCCTGGACTTCGACGCCGTCGTGATGAGCAGCCCGGATCTGGAGCCGCTCCTTCTCCGCATGGCCGCCCAGACCTTGGCCGGCCAACTGGTCGACCGAGAGGCTGCGGAGGCGCTCCTCCGGCGACATCGGGTGGGCCAGCTTCTCGTGCTGGACGTCTTCCGGTCCGAGCAGTACTGGGGGCGCGTGACCAAGATCACCCGGGTGGGGGTGGAGGCTCGGCTGCTGGAGCTCGCCGAGGGTCGCCTCCTGTGGCAGGGCCGGTACGCTCCGGAGGTCTCCGGGTCGGCGGGGTACGGCTTCGATGCCGCGACCCGCCGGGTGGTGCGCGAGCTGGTGCGGGTCCTCTCCAACGGCCGCCCGGAGCTCAAGGACACCCCCATGGCGGATTGGCCCATCCTGGAGCACTTTACGCCGAACTGAGGTGCCGGGGGCGGGGCGCCGCGGCCTCGCACGGCGGCTCCAGGGCGGACGGCGGCTTCCAGGGAGGAAGCAGGGCTGGGAGGGCGCCGGGGTGGGAAAGGAGATGAGGTCATGCGGGATGTGAATGTCGTATCTCCGCCTGGCTCGCCCCCCAGACGACCGCCGCAAGAGCGCCACCCTCGGAGGATGGGGCAGCCGTCGGAAGAGCCTGAGGTCGACTCGCCCGCCGTCGAGGAGTCCCCGGCGCCCACGGGGGAAGAGGAGCGGGTGGGACGCATCGATGTCCGGGTCTGAAAGGGGTCCTGTATGTGGTTCTTGATGATCGGTCTGAATCTGCTGAGCCTTGCCGCCGCCCTCCTGGCGCTCCGCGGGCTTCATCGCCCGCCGCTGGCGGCGGATCCCGGCGACAGCTTCGCGCGGGTCCTGGCGGCCGCGACGCCGCTGGCGCGGCATCTGGTGGAGCGTGGAGCGACCGCGCAGAACGCCATAGGGGCCGCAGGGGCGTCCCCGGAGGCGGTCCGGGCCCTGGATGGCCTCTCGGGTCACGGGGAGGCAAAGCCATGCTAGCCCTCTTCCTCGCGATCCAGCTCGGCCTCAACGTGGTCCTGGTGGCCGCGGTGTTCCTCCTCCTGCGCGAGCGGGTGCTGGTCGCGCGCCGGACCGCGCTGCGGGAGGACCGGCTCGAAGCCCTGGCCGCGGAGTTCTGCGCCCTCGGGCGGGCGGTGGCGGTTGCCGCCGAGGGACCCGGTGTCCCGGATTCCCCCGTGCGGGGGTCGGCTGCCTCGATTCCGGGGCCGGATCGCGGGACGCCAGCGGAGGCCCCTCCCGGCGGCGTGTGTTCCGCGGAGCCCGGCGATCGCTTCAAGGATGCCGCCGTGTTCCTGGACCAGGGACTGCCCATCGCCGCCGTGGTGGCGAAGACGGCCATGCCGGAAGGGGAGGTCCAGGTCCTCAAGAACCTACGACGGTCCCAGAAACCGACCGGGGTCCGGGGCCGGCGGGCTCCGACCAGCCGGAAACCCCAGGTCGTCGGGAATGCATGATGGGAGCCCCGCAGCGAGTGGCATTCCGGGATCGGAACGGCCGCGGTCGGGATGGCGGCCGATAGAGGGGCGTCGAGGGGTCCAGTGGACCAGCAACGCATCTGGATTGCGGCGGAGGATCGGGCGACCCGGGTGGTGGTGGAGCAGGTGCTCCGGCGTGGGGGCTTTGGCGTGGAGCGGGTGGATGGGTCGGCGCGACTGCTCGATCGCTTGGGCGAGGAATGCCCGGACCTCCTGATCATGGACCGTCGGGTGCTGGACAGCGTGAAAGATGTCCTGGCCGGGCGCCTGGCGAGGCGGAAGGCGGTCCCGGCCATGCTCGCCACGGCGGAGGTGTGGAGCCTCCAGGACATGGCGTGGATGGAGCCGCTCGGCGTGGAGGCGGTTCAGCAGCCGGTCCGCGCCTCGGAGTTCTTGCGCACCGTGAGCCGCATCCTGGCGTCCCGTCCGCACGGGCCGGGGCCAGCCCTGGACGCGCCGGATGTGGTGATCTGCGGTTTCGCCGGTGAGGCGGAGAGACTGGCGCGCGAGCTGACGGGTGTCGGCTACCGGGTCCAGACGGCCGCGGACGGCGGCGGCGCGACGAAGCTGGTGGCGGCGGGGCACTTCCGCGCCTTGCTCCTCGACCTGCAGGCGCCGGGGCTCTCGGAGGTGGCGGGAGCGGTCGGGAAGATCCCGGCTCGCCGCCCGATCCTGGCGGTCGGGCGGATGGGCTGGGCCGAGGCGGGCTGCATGCGCGTCCTGCAAGCGGTGAGCTTTCTGGAGAAGCCGCTCCAGATCCCCGAGCTGCTCCGGGCGCTGGATACGGCCCTGGAGCCGGCGGTGGGCCGACGCCGCGAGGCGGCGAGGTGAACCGTGTCCTCTGAGCTGGCGGTCAGCACCATCGTCCCCTTCCGTCCGGAGGAGACCCGGCGCCTGGTCCAGCGGATCGTGGACCTGCCGACGCTGCCGATCATCATCCCCAGGATCCTGCGCCTGGTGGAGGACCATCGGTCCTCGGCCGCGGACCTGGCCAAGGTCATCGGCAGCGACCCGGCGCTGGCCTCGCGCATCCTCCGCCTGGCGAATTCGGCGTTCTACGGATTCAGGCGGGAGATCGTCTCCATCAACCACGCGGTGGTGCTCCTGGGCTTCGACACGGTGAAGAGCATCGTCCTGGCGGCCACCGTCCTGGACACGCTGGGTGACGGGGAAGGGGTGAGCAGCTTCGACCGGGAACAGTTCTGGCTCCACGTCGTGACCACGGCGGCTGCGGCGCGGATCTTGGGGCGAAAGCTCCGGGTGGTGGATGCCGAGACCGCATTCGTGGCCGGTCTCCTGCACGATCTGGGGAAGGTGGTCCTGGATCGGTACTTCTACCGGCACTACGCCGAGGCCGCCCGTCTGGCCGTGGCATCGCCCTGCCTCATCCGGGAGGCGGAGATGGCCCTGTTCAGCGTGGATCACGCCCAGGTGGGCCGCTGGCTGGCGGAGCGATGGCGCCTTCCCCCGGCGATCATCGAGCCAGTCACCTTCCACCACCGGCCGGCGGAGGCCTCTGCCGATCACTGGATGCTCTCGGCGGTCGTGCATCTGGCGGACATCCTGGCACGGAACGCGGGGATCGGCCACGGGGGCGACCGGCTGATCCCGCTGCCCGATCCCGAAGTCATGCTGCGGTTGCGGCTGGCCCCCGCGGATCTCATGCGGTGGACCGAGGCGCTGGACGAGGAGAAGGACGCCGTGAAGACATTCCTGCAGGTGTTGCGCTGATGGCTCAACTATCGACACCACCCGCCTCGCCGGCTTCCGGGGGTGTCGCGTCGCGCCTCCAGCGCGAGCGCGACCTGTACGCCGAGGCCCTGGGGGGGATGACCCTGCGATACGAGCAGAAGATCCAGGAGCTCTCGCTCCTCCGGCACACGTCGGAAGCCCTGCGGGACTGCACCGACCTGAACGAGGTGATCCGGCGCCTCCTTCGCATCGTGCAGGAGGAGCTGGCGACCCCTGCCGCCAGCCTGTACCTGGCGGATGACAGCGGCGAGCTGGTCCTGCGGGCGCGCTGCTGGTCGAACGGCCGGGTGGAGGTCCTGAGACCCCGGGATCCCGCCGCACTTCGCATCGCGCCCAAGGCGGGCCCGCTGGGACAGACGTTCACGACGGGAGAGGTCCTGGTGAATCCGCCGATCCCCGACGGCACGCCCGGCTGGTTTCCGGCCGATGCCCCGGTGCTCCTGACCGCCCCCCTGGGACCCACCGGGGGGTGCATGGGGGTCCTGGCGCTGCACGAGCGGCGGATGGAGGACGTCCCCGAGGATGCCTCCAGGCTCTTGCCCATCCTGGCGGGCCAGGCGACCATCGCCATCGAGAACGCGGGGCTGTACCAGCGTCTCAAGCAGCACACCGACACCCTGGAGGCCCGTGTGCGGGAGCGGACGGCGGCGCTGGAGCACCTCAACGCCGAGCTGCAGGCGGCCGCGCGGCAGAAGTCGCAGTTCTTCGCCCACTTCTCCCACGAGCTGCGGACGCCCCTGAACTCCATTCTCGGATTCTCGGAGATGCTGCTGGCGCAGATGCATGGCCCGCTCTCCGAGACCCAGGTGCGTCACGTGCGTCACGTGCACGAGAGCGGCGGACGGCTGCTCCGACTCATCAACGATATCCTGGATCTGGCCAAGGTGGAGGCGGGCAAGTTGAGCCTCCAGGTGCAGCCGATTCACCTTTCACCGTCGGTGGAGCAGGCCCTGGCGGTCATGCAGCCCCAGGCCAGGGCTAAGCACCTGGGTCTGGAGCAGGTGACGCCTCCCGATCTCCCCCGCATCCTGGCGGATCCGGCCCGGGTCCACCAGATCCTCCTGAACTTGCTGAGCAATGCCATCAAGTTCACCCCTGACGGTGGCTCGATCACCGTCCGGGCGTTCCAGCGGGAAGCAGGCAACGGGCACGAGCTCGCTGGCAGCGGGAACGAGATAGCGGGCAGCGGACAGCTGGCAGCAGGCAGCAAGCAGGAGGCATCAGGCGGTGAGCAGACGGCAGTGCCGACCCAGAGTCCTCCCCTGCCCCCTGCCCCCTGCCCCCTGCCCGCTGTAGTAATAGAGGTGACGGACACCGGCATCGGGATCGGGGAGGAGGATCAGGGGCGGCTCTTCCGAGATTTCGAGCAGGTGGCCGGCGGGCAGCAGCAGGGGACCGGTTTGGGGCTCTCCCTGACGCGGCGCCTGGTGGCGCTGCACGGGGGGCAGATTGGACTGCGCAGTGTTCCCGACCAGGGCAGCACGTTCTGGTTCACGCTCCCGGTGGCGGCGCCGGCGGCCGGGAATGGGAGGGATGGCTCGGATGAGGCTTGAGGAGAGCGATCTGAAGCTACGGCAGCGCCGCTGGAACGCCGCGGCGCTGCAGCGGTACCTGAAACGGAGGTCCCTTACAGGCTTCCGCATGTATTCCCGGGACCTGCAGGCGGCGGCCAGGGACATCGAGGGGGAACTCTGCGGAAGCACGAACGCCCTGGAGCTCGTCCGGCAGGCCTGGGAGCACCTGATCCTGACGGGATTGGTGGTGGTCGATACCCCACCGGGTGAGGATTACGCCTGGAGGCTGGCAGACGCGCCGGCGCACCCCTGCCTGACCGCGTCCACCGTGGGGGTCTGGCAGTGACGGCCCCGATCGCACCGTCGGGGCTCCTCCTCTACGCGATGGAGCGGGGGCGGCTCGCGGGCCCGCGGGGGGACGAGGGAGGGAGCCTCGCCTCGCTGGCCGAGGCCTCGTTCCGGGAGGTCGTGGCGGAAGCGATCCTGAGCGGACAGGCGGGGAAAGTCGGAGCGGCCGCACCGAGTCTTCCGGAAGGAGAGATGCCCTCCGTCCCCGGCCCGACCGGGCCCGGGGCCGAGGAGATCCCTCCGAGCGGGGGCGCCGGGTCGACTCCGGTGACGGTTCCGGCCGGGGAGGGCGAAGTCATCCTGCGGGAGGCGCAGCGGACCGGGATAGACCCATCCCTGCTGGCGGCGTTGCGCCGGGTGGAGAACGGGGGGCCGGGCCGGGAGTTCGGGATCCTCTCCGTGTCGGCGCCCGGTCTCGAGGCGCAGGCTCGCGTCGCCGCCAACACCATCCAGCGGACCCTCGCGCGCTTCGAGCGGTTGGGAGGAGAGGCCGTGGATGGGGCCACCGGGCGATACACGGACGGGTTCCTTCGATTCCTCTCGGCGCGCTACGCCCCCATCGGGGCCGCGAACGACCCCATGGGGCTGAATCGGTTTCACGCCGAGAACCTGGTCGCCCTGTACCGGAAGGCCGGCGGGAGACAGGAGGGGACGTAGGCGGACCGGAGCGTCAGGCCAGGATCCAGAGGCGCGGACGGGGAACGGCGAGGCGCAGCCGCCCGTCGGGTCCATATCCCAGGACGGTCGCCTCTGCGGGACCGGCTCCGGCCCCGCCGGATGACGGGGCAGGACGGACCTTCCGGGTGGGGGCATCGGAGAAAAGCCGATGCGCATAGTACCAGCCGGCCGCGGACGGACTCAACTCCAAGACTCGGGCTACCATAGGCCTATAGTCTGGAGCGATCCTCGATCAAATGCAAGTGCTTTTTGCGGGACCGGTCCGACCATGAAGGCAAGGCGCACAACCGTGCCGCTTCGGTACCGGTAGCGGGGTCAAAGTCTCGGGAGTGGAGCGCATGTTCGTCATCATCGGCGGCGTCATCGTGCTGGTCGGGGTCCTGGGGGGGTTTGTCCTCGAGGGAGGGCCCATCCTGCTCCTGATCCAGCCGGCGGAACTGCTCATCATCGGCGGCGCGGCCATCGGCTCGATCCTGATCGCCACGCCGCTCAAGGTCTTGCAGGGCTTGATCGGCCGGCTGCCCGGCCTCTTGAGCGGCGCCGGGCCGTCGCGGGCCACCTACACGGAGCTGCTGACGCTGCTGTACGAGATCTTCATGAATGCCAAGAAGAATGGCTTCATCTCCCTGGACCAGGACCTGTCCGACCCGGCCAAGAGCCCGATCTTCTCCAAGTACCCGGGCCTCCTGAAGAACCATCACGCCCGGAGCTTCCTGTGCGATTCGGTTCGCCTCCTGGTGGATGGGTCCGTGACGCCGATGCAGCTCGAGGAGCTGATGGACGCGGAGATGGAGACGCACCACGAGGAGGGTGCCCGTCACCCCGGCCTCCTCTCCAAGGTGGGGGATTCGCTCCCGGGTCTGGGGATCGTGGCGGCGGTCCTGGGGGTCGTCATCACGATGCAGGCCATCAACGGTCCGCCCGAGGAGATCGGGCACAAGGTGGCCGTGGCGCTGGTGGGCACCTTCATCGGCATCCTGCTGTGTTACGGGTTCGTGCAGCCCCTGGCGATGAATCTGGAGGCGCTGGGGCTGGACGAGGGAAAGTTCCTGCAGTGCATCAAGGCCGGGGTCCTGGCCTTCGCCAACGGCTCGGCCCCCATCGTGGCGGTGGAGTTCGCCCGCCGAGTGATCTTCAGCTACGATCGTCCCGACGGCCCGGAGGTGGAGAGCCTCTGCAAGGAGATCGCGGCGCGCTAGGAGTCCCATGTCGTCCCCGGTTGAGGTCCCCAGGCGAATCGTCAAGAAGCGAGGCGGTCACGGCGGTCACCACGGCGGGGCGTGGAAGGTCGCGTACGCCGATTTCGTGACCGCCATGATGGCGCTGTTCATCGTCCTCTGGATCGTGGGGCAGAGCAAGGATGTGAAGGACTCGGTGGCCGCCTACTTCAAGGACCCCAGCGCCTTCCAGAAGGGCTCATCCAAGCTGCTGAAGGGGGGGGAGGGGGCCGGGGGCGCGCTCCCCGCCATGCCCATCCCCGCCCCGCCGCCCAGTGAGCCGGAGCAGGACAAGAAGCGGGGGGACCGCGAGACGCTGGAGGCGGCGGCCAGCTCGCTCCGGGAGCAGATCCATCGGGAGGCTCATCTGGCCCTGCTCGAGGACAAGATCAAGATTGAGCTGACGGACGAGGGGCTCCGCATCCAGCTCGTGGAGACCGGCCAGGGCGCCTTCTTCGACGTCGGCAGCGCCAAGGTGAAGCCGTCCACCCGCGAGGTCCTGGCCATCATCGCCCGCGAGGTCGGCAAGCTCCCCAACGAGGTCATCATGGAGGGCCACACCGACACCCGCCCCTATGTCGGCCAGCCGAGTTACACCAACTGGGAGCTGTCGGCGGACCGGGCAAATGCCGCCCGGCGGATCCTGGAGATTGAAGGTCTCCGTCACGCCCAGATCATCCGGGTCGTCGGCTATGCCGACCGTCAGCTCGCCAATCGCGATGACCCCCTGGACGCCGCCAACCGACGGATCAGCATCATCGTGAACTTCAGGAAGGAGTCCTCCCGGGCCGCCGCGCCCCGCGAGCCACGCGCCGCTTCTTGACCGGTACTCGTCGCGAAGGCCCAGGCGCAGGCACCGCCCGATGCGTCCGCTGGCGCCGCTGAGGAGGATCGTCTTCATGGCAGCGCTCGCGTCCGGCTGCTCGGATCCGAGGGACCGGCCATGGCGGCGGATCCCAGCTCCTGCGGCTCGAACACGTAATGGAAGATCCGGGCCCGCCGGTGGGTGGCCACCGCATGCACCAGTCCGTCCTCGGCCTGGATGACGGAGGGATAGGAGTACTCGCCGGGCTGGGTCTCCAGGTCGAGCCGCCGCGACCAGGTTTCGCCGTTGTCCTCCGACACCAGCACGGAGAGCGGGGTGCGGCCCTCCGGCGCCGGGTTGCAGAGGAGCACGACCCGCCCGTCCTGCAGACGGACCGCATCCAGACCGCTGTTCGGGTTGGGGATGGGAACCCGCTCGGCGGGCGACCAGGTGCGGCCGGAATCCTCCGACACGGAGGCGCAGACGCAGCCGACTCGCCGGGTGGCCCGCATCAGCATCTTCACGCGGCCCGGCGCATATTCCCAGAGGGTGGGCTGGATGACCCCGGGGAAGTCCTGCGGCACCAGCAGGGTCCCCGAGGCCTCGTCCCAGACGGCGCTCACCGGGCCCCCGCCGCCGGCCTCGTAGCGGGCTCCGCCGGGCGGCAGGATGGGGCCGTGCCTGGTCCAGCGCTTCCCGCCGTCCCCGCTCACCTCCACCCAGCAGGTCCAGCTTCGCCAGGTCTCGCTGGACGTCCCGCAGAGAATGTCCCCGTTGCTCAGGATGATCGGCTTGTTCTTGGCCGGCCCGAGCAGCCCGGCCGGCAACATGGTCGGGGGCGACCAGGTCCGCCCGGCGTCCTGCGATGTGAGGTAGACGCCGGTCCAGGCGGGCACGGATGGGCCGATCTTGTAGAAGAGCCACACGATTCCGGCCGCGTCCCGGAACAGCACCGGATTGAAGTGGCTGACGCCGGCCTCGTCGGCGATCTTGATCGGCTGGCTCCAGCCGCCCCGCTCGTGGGATGCCATCCAGATGCCCACGTCTGGATGGCCCTCGTGCGTCCCGGCGAACCAGGCGGACAGCAGGCGGCCGGGCGTCGGCTCCACGATGGTGGGGGCGTGGCAGGATAACGCCAGGGGGTTGGACTGGAAGATGGGCTGCGCCTGCGGCATGCGGTGTCCTCCTAGCCCTTCAAGCCGGTCAGCGCGATCCCCTCGACGAAGTAGCGCTGCAGCAGGATGAAGATCAGGAGCGCCGGCACGGTGGCCAGGACCGACCCCGCCATGCTCATGCCGTAATAGGCGATGGCCTGCCCGCCCACGGAGCCGCCCAGCGACGCGGCCAGGCCCACGGGGAGCGTCCGGGTGGCATCCGTGTTGGTCACGATGAGCGGCCACATGAAGTCGTTCCAGGAGAGGATGAAGGTGAAGATGGCCACGGCCATGAGGGGGGGGCGGGACAGGGGCAGCACCACCCGCAGGAGGACGCCCAGCCGGCTGGCGCCGTCCATGATGGCGGCCTCCTCCAGCTCCAGGGGGATGTTCTGGAAGAACTGGCGCAGGAGGAAGACGCCGAAGCCGTTGGCCACCGTGGGCATGATGAGGCTGAAATAGGTGTCCGTGAGCCTGAGCTTCGCCAGCCCCAGGAAGAGCGGCACCATGGTGATGTGGGCGGGGACCAGGATCGTGGACAGGATGAACAGGAAGAGCCAGTGCCGGCCGCGGAACCGCATTCGGGCGAAGGCGTAGGCCGCCGGCACGCTGACGGCGAGACCCAGGATCGTGGCCCCGGCAGACACCACCAGGCTGTTCAGGCCCCAGCGCACGAGGGCGTACTTCTCCAGCACGTCCCGGTAGTTCTCCAGCGTCAGGGTCCGGGGGATCCAGCGCGGCACCAGGCTCAGGATCTGCCCCTCCGGCTTGAGGGACGTGGACAGCATCCAGAGGAGCGGGCTCACCCACACGACCAGCACGAGCCCCATCAGCAGGTAGAGTCCCGTCCGGACGAGCAGGCCCGTCAGGACAAAGCCCGCGCCCCCGCTCTCGCGGGACACCAGGCGGAACTGCACCACCGTCACCGCCAGGAGCAGGGCAAAGAGGGCGTAGGCGATGGCGGCGGCGTAGCCCATCTGGAACCAGGTGAAGCCCACGACGTACAGGTAGTTCACGATGGTGAGGGTGCTGTTGCTCGGCCCGCCCTGGGTCATGACGTAGACCTGGCCGAAGACCTGGAACGACTTGGCGATGGACATCACCACCACGAAGAAGGTCACCGGCCGGAGCATGGGCAGCGTGAGGTTCCAGAACTCCTGCCAGCGGCTGGCGCCGTCGATCCGGACCGCTTCCCGCAGGCTCCCGGGAATGTCCTGGAGGCCCGCCAGGTACATGACCATGTTGTAGCCGGCGGTCCACCACATGGTGGCGATGATGATGGAGAGCATGGCGGTCTCGGGGGCCGCCAGCCAGGGCAGGGGTGCGACGCCGAGCCTCCCCAGGTAATAGTTCACGATCCCCGCGCCGGTGGGGTCCAGCACCCAGCGCCAGATGATCCCGACGACGGAGACCATGACGACGTACGAGGCAAAGACCGAGGTGCGCGTGAGGACCCGGCCGCGCAGGGGCTGGTTGAGCAGGAGGGCCAGCGTGAGACCCAGCAGGGCCATCACCGGGACGATGACCGCGGTGTACACGACCGTGTTCTGGAGCGCCGTGAAGAAGAGGGGGTCGCCGAAGAGGCGGGTGTAGTTCTTCAGCCCGACGAAGCGGGGCGTCCCCACGATCTTCCAGTCGGTGAGGCTGACCGCCGCGCTCCAGAGGGCGGGCAGGAAGAAGAATGCCAGGAAGACGAGGACATAGGGCGCCAGGAAGAGCCAGGGGGTGACCCCGCCGGCGCGGCGAGCCCACCCCCCTTTGGATCCGGTTGAGACGTGAGCCGGACTCCGCATCGTCATCCGCCAGCGGTCCAGGGGCGATCGACGCTGCTATCGCCCCGCCAGGATCGCGTTCACGCCCCCCTCGGCGTCGGCCAGGGCCTGCTCCACCGTCTTCTTCTTCTGGACGATGGACTCCCAGGCGCTCACCAGGGGGCTCGCCGGGTCGTGGGTGAAGACCTGCGTCTGCTGCTGGATCGGCGGATTCAACACCCAGCCGGACTCAGGCTGGATCCCCGGCGTGAAGGCGTTCCAGAGCGGCATGTTCTTGAACTCGGCCGAGGTGAGGACAGACCGCCGGGCCGGGGCTTGACCGCCCTTCACCCAGGTCATGCTGTGCTCGCTCATGTAGCGGATCCACTTCATGCCCGCCAGCTGCTTGGCCCGATCCGGCTGCTTCCCGAGGACGAGCTGGTGGCTCATCCCCCAGGCGCCGAACTCCCCGAAGATCCTGGGCATCGGGGCCGTCTTGAACTTCAACCCCTCCTGGCGCAGCGAGCTATTGATGAGCCACGGCCCGATCAGGATCATGGCCGCCTGCTTGGTCAGGAACGCCTTGTTGATGTCGGTCATCACCGGCGGCGCGACCTTCTGCACGTGAATCAGGTCGGACATGAACTGGAAGGCCGCCCGACCCTTGGCATCATTGAAGGCCGCCTTCTTCAAATCGTCGGTGAACATCTTGCCGCCTTCCTGGTGCAGGAACCCCATCCAGTAGCGGACCGGCCACGCCGTGGAGCTGGGGATGGCCAGCCCCCACTGGCTCGGCCCCGTGGTCAGCTTCCTGGCGGCCGCGACGAATTCCTCCCTGGTCACGGGCGGCTTGTTCGGGTCCAGGCCCGCCTTCTCGAACAGCTCGGTGTTGTAGTAGAGGCCCAGGATATGGGTATCCATCGGGATCCCGTATCGCTTCCCGCCGATGACACCCAGGTTCCAGGCGCGGGGCACGAAATCCTCGGCCCGGACACCGGCCTCGGCCAGGAGCTCGTCCATCGGCTGCAGCGCCCCGAACTGAGCCATCTCGGGCAGGACCGTGACCCACATCAGGAGCGCGTCCGGCGTGCCGCCCGCCTGGACGGAGGCCACCAGCTTGCTGTGCATCAGATCCCACTGGTAGAAGGAGGGGACCGCCTCCACCTCCGCCTGGGAGGCGTTGAACGCCTTGATCATCTCCTCGAACCGGCCCTTGTCGTCACCGCTCAACCCCGTCCAGATGTTGATCTTGACCGCCGCCTGCACCCCTGAGACCAGGCACAGGACGAGCGCCAGCCCAACCAGCATGGCCCATGACCTTCGCATTGCTTCCTCCTTCCTTCCTCTCACAATCCGGTCAGCCAAAGATCACCCTCGGCAGGAAGAGCACCAGCTCCGGAAACACCGTGATCAGGAGCAGCACGATGATCAGGGGAATCAGGAACGGCGCCGTGGCCCGGGTGACCTCTTCGAAGGGGAGCTTCGCCACGCGGGCGACCACGAACAGGACGATGCCCACGGGCGGCGTCAGCGTCCCGATCATCAGGTTGAGGACGGCGACCAGCCCGAAGTGCACCGGGTCGATGCCCACGGCCTTGATCACCGGCATGAACACCGGGACCAGGATGATCAGGGCCGCCAGGGCCTCCATGAAGCAGCCGACGATCAGGAGAAACACGTTGATCATCAGGAGGATCAAGAGGGGATTCTGCGTGGTCCCGAGGATCCAGGCCCCCAGTTGCTGGGGGACCTGCGCCCGGGCCAGGACCCAGCCGAAGAGGGACGCGGTCATCACCAGCATCAAAACGACGGCGTTGGTCTCCACCGTGTCCAGGAATAGCTTGGGCAGGTCTCGCCAGGATAGCTCGCGGTAGACGAAGAGCCCCAGGACCAGTGCGTAGACCGCCGCCGCGAAGGCGGCCTCCGTGGGGGTGAAGACCCCGGCCATCATTCCTCCAAAGAGGATCACCGGCGTCAGGAGGGAGAGGAAGGCCTTCCGGCTGGTGGTGACGAACTTGCGAAACGTGGGGGCCGGATGGGCGCCGAAGCCTCGCTTCTTGGCCATGAAGCGAATCATGACCATCAGGGCTGCAGCCATGAGCAGGCCCGGGATGAATCCCCCGGCGAAGAGCCGCCCGATGGAGACGTCGGCGATCACCCCGTAGATCAGCAGGGGCACGCTGGGTGGGATGATGGGGCCGATGGTGGCCGAGGCTGCCGTGACCGCGGCCGAGAAGGCGAGGGGATACCCCTCGTCCGTCATCGCCTTGATCTCGATGGTGCCGAGACCGGCGGCGTCCGCCACGGCCGAGCCCGACATGCCGGCGAAGATCACGCTGCCGATGACGTTCACGTGGGCCAGTCCGCCGCGGAACCGACCCGCCAGGCACTCGCAGAAATCATAGATACGCTTGGTGATGCCGGCCGTGTTCATGGCCATGCCGGTGAGCATGAAGAAGGGTGCCGCCAGGAGGGGAAAGGAGTTCGCCGACGCCGTCAGCCGTTGCGGGATGGACAAGAGGATTTCCCCGTTCGCCCAGAGGTACAGCAGGCAGGAGAATCCCATGCTCACGAAGAGGGGGATCCCGGCCACCATCAGTCCCAGCCAGACCCAGAGCATCGGGCCGACGGTCATGCCCGCACCTCCCGTGCCGGTCCCCGAATCGTCCGCCACGTGACCTCAAGGGTCTCCAGTGTCATCAGGACGGCGGACAGGGGCGCCACCGCGTAAATGACGGACCAGGGGATGGGAAGCGTGATGGCCTCGACCGTATGGGAGCGGGACGCCAGGATGGCGCCCTGGATCGCCAACTGGAGGAAGAAGACCAGGGCGATGGCCTGGCTGGCCAGCACCACCACCCGGCCGAGCGGTCGCGGCAGCCGTTCCGAGACGAAGACGATGGCGACGTGGTTTCCGCGACGCAAGGCCACGGGCGCCCCCAGGTAGCAGGCCCAGATGTAGAGGATCCGGGCCAGCTCCTCGGTCCAGACCAGGGGGGCGTTCAGCGCGTAGCGGAAGGTGACCTGGAACACCATGGTCACCAGGATGGCCATGAACAGGGCGACGCAGGCCCGGCAGGTCCACCGGTCCAGGGCGGCCGTCAGTCCCGCCAATGGCGCGACTGATGGCTCATGGATCTGCAGCGGTCCGGCAGGGGTGCTCACCGGGTATCCACGATGCGCTCGAACAGACCCTTGCCCCACCTCGCCTCGAACATCTTCGGGACCGTGTCCAGGACCGGCTTGCGGAACGACTCCACGTCCGGCTGGATCACCTCCATCCCCGCTTTCTTGAACTTCTCCACCAGGGCCCGCTCCGCCGCCTGGATCTCCTGGTTGTTCCAGGCGATCCCTTCGGCCACGGCATCGCTGAGCGCCTTCTGATCCGCCGCCGGCAGCCCCTGCCAGAACTTGTCGTTGATCACGACCAGCCGTGGCGTGAGGATGTGGCCGGTGAGGACCAGGTACTTCTGCACCTCGAAGAACTTGCCGGAATCGATGGTCGGGAGCGGGTTCTCCTGGCCGTCCACCACGTTCTGCCGGAGGGCCAGGTACAGCTCGCCGAAGGTCATGGGAGTCGGCTTGGCCCCCCAGGCCCGGGCCATGGCCAGGAAGACCTCGTTCTCCGGCACACGCAGCTTGAACTCCTTCATGTCGGCCGCGGTCCGGACCGCCTTGGCGGTGGTGGTGAGCTGTCGCACCCCGTAGTAGGTCGTGCCCAGGATTCGCACCCCGCGCTTCTCGATGAGCTGCTTGCTCAGGTCCTCGCCGATAGGACCGCTCATGACCTTCGAGAGGTGCGCCGCGTCGCGCCAGACGTACGGCGACTCGATCACCGAGATGCTCGGGACCCACTGGCCGAAGTTTGCCGCACCCTCCGTCACCATCTGCTGGGTGCCGAGGACCACGGCCTCGATCATCTCCTTGGAGCTGCCGAGCTGGCTCGATGGATACGCCTGGATCTGGATGCGGCCCTGGGTCTTTTCGCTTGCCTGCTTGGCGATCCTGTCGATCATCTTCACCGCAATGTGGTCCGCCGCCAGCACGTCCCCCCAGCGAACGATGGTTCCCGCCTCGACCGTCGTGGTGAGGACCCAGACCAATCCAACGCCCGCCAGAATGCCGGTCCACACTCTCATGACGACGACCTCCTCTCTGGCTCAGACTTCCGCCACGTGCCCATCGGACCTTCGTTCCAGAATCTCCCTTCTCTCCAAGGGCTCAGCTCGACCCGCAGATGCGCGCCACGGCGACCGCCAGGGCCAGGGCGGCGGTCTCCACCTCCGCCAGGGTGACGTACTCGTCGGTGAAATGGGCTTGCCGGATGTCCCCCGGGCCGAAGTGCGCTCCCGGGATCCCGAAGTGGTTGGTGAAGAGGCGCAGGTCCGAGCCGTAGGAGGCCCCCCGGACGGCGGCGGGTTGCCCCGTGACCGCCGCCACGGCGTCCCCCAGGGCGCGCACCAGCGGGTGGTCGCGCGAGGTCAGGCTGGGCTCCCAGGTCCCGCCGGTCCAATCGACCCTCGGCGGATGCTCGGACAGCCAGGGGTCTTGCGCCGCCGCATGGCGCACCGTATCCTCCGTCTGCGCGCGGACATTCAGGACGCTCTCCCCGATGGCCACCCCGATGCGGCCCTCGGCAGTGAGGGTCTCCGGGACGATGGCCGGCCAGGTGCCGGCGGCCAGCATGCCGATGCTCAGGGGCCACGGCAGCGGGTTTCCCTCGTACAGCGGATGGCGCAGGGTCTGGTTCCGGCGCTGCTCCAGCGCCAGCAGGGCCTGATGGATGGGGAGGAACTTGTGGAAGGCGCTCACCCCTTCCTGCCGCACCGCGCCGTGGGCCGCCCGGCCGGTGACGGTGATGCGGAAGACCGTCACCCCGGCATGGGCGGGGACCACCTCCAGCCGGGTGGGCTCGCAGACGATGACCCCATCCCCGCGATGTCCCCGGTGGAGCGCCGCAAATGTCCCCAGCCCGCCATCCTCTTCGCCGATGACGCTCTGCACCGAGATCGAGCCCCGGAGGCGGACCCCGGCCTTCTGGATGGCGTCCAGCCCGCCCAGGATCGCGGCGAGGCCCCCCTTCATGTCGCAGGCGCCTCGCCCGAAGAGCTTGCCGTCCGCGATGTCTCCCCCGAAGGGAAGATGGGACCAGCGCCGCTCGTCGCCGGCCGTGACGGTATCCATGTGGCCGTTCAGCACCAGCGTGGGGCCGGCCCCGGCGCCGGGGAAGGTGGCCACCACGTTCAGCCGCGGCGTGAGCACCCGTCCACCCGGGAAGTGCGGCTCACCCTGGAGGGCTCGGACATCCGGACGCCAGGCGTCCACGTCTCCCCCCAGCTCGCGCAGGATCCGCGCCACCTCCGTCTGGGCCGCATCCTCCTCGCCGGTCACGCTGGGGATGCGGACCAGGGCCTGGAGCCTCTGCACGAGCCCGTCGCGATCCAGGTGCTTGGCAAGCCTCTCGACCAGTTCCATGGGTCCCCGTCCTTTCGACGCCCGCGAAGCCGTCCCCGGTGGGCCGGGGCCCCTCCCACCCCTTCCCGGAGCGGGCGTAGCATGCCCCACACCTGGAAGCCTGTCAAGCCGCCAGTCCCTGTTCGGATCGGCGCTTGGCGTACTTGGAGACCTCAAGTATCATAGGGATTCTTGCAGAGCCACTCACCGGAGGTGAAAGGTCATGGGGTGCTTGCAGGGCAAGGTGGCGGTCGTGACGGGGGCCAGCACCGGGATGGGACGGGCCATCGCCGTGGCGATGGCCGCAGAGGGGGCGGCCCTGGGGCTGGTCGCCCGCAGCGCGGACAGGCTGGAAGAGGCCGCTGCCCTGGCGCGAGCCCGCGGAGGCCCGGTGCTGGCCTTTCCCGGGGACGTGGCCGACCACGGGCTGGCGGAGCGGGTGGTCCGGGAGATGATCGAGCGCTTCGATCGGATCGACATCCTGGTCAACAACGCCGGCACCAACACGTTTCACCGCAACCTGGCCGACCTGTCGGTCGAGGACTGGACCCTGGTGCTGAACACCAACCTCACCGGCGCCTTCCTGTTCACGCGTGAGGTGCTGCCGCACATGCGCAGGGCGGGGGCGGGACAGATCATCACCATCTCGTCGGCCGCAGGGCTTCAGCCCAGCGCCCCCGCGGGGGTCGTGTACTCGGCCTCCAAGCACGCGCTGCATTCCCTGAGCGGCTCCATCAACGCGGAGGAGCGCCGCCACGGGATCCGGGCCTGCGTCATCGCCCCGGGCGAGACGGACACGCCGAACCTGGACCTGCGCCCGCGGCCCCCCTCCAAGGAGAACCTGGCGACGATGCTGCGCCCGGAGGACATCGCCGGTGCGGTGACCTACGTCGCCAGCCAGCCGGACCGCGTCGCGGTGGAGCTACTGGTCGTCCATCCGACGGTGAGGCGCAACTACCAGGCCGATTACGAGCGGTACGTGGCCGAGGGCCACACGCAGGTCGCCCCCGACTGACCCGGTCGGCCCCGGCTCACCCCGATCCTTCCAGCCGCCAGGACGCCAGTCCGCCGGAGACGGACGAGACCGGCGGAGATCGGCCGTGTGCGCCGGAAACGGGACGGCGCGCGCAGTTCGTGACTACGCGGGCCGTGGCTTCGCTGGAGCAGGACTGTAGCCGTCAGACCTTCCGGGCGAACTTCTGGAAGGTGTGGGCGTCCTCGCGCACCCCGCCGCGCGACACGCCGAAGGTCCAGGTCACCTCTCCCACGTACAGGTCCCCGCGCGAGTCCACGCACAGGGTGTGCGGGGCGACGAAGTTCCCCGGGGCCTCCCGCTCGGCGCTGCACCAGTGCAGCAGCACATTGCCCTGGAGATCCAGGACGTGCACGCCGCCGGGCAGATCGTACTTGATCTGGCCGTTGGTGAAGGACGACTGGCCGACCCGCCACCACAGCTCCGACACGTACACCCGGCCCTCTTTGTCGAAGGAGATGTCCGTGGGCCGCTGCACGTGCGTCCACACGTCGAGGACCCGCCCGTCCCGGGAGAAGATCTGGATCCGATCGTTCTCGCGGTCCGTCACGAAGACGCGGTCATCGGGCGACACGCCGATGCCGTGGGGCAGGTGGAACTGGCCGGGACCAGTCCCGGGCTCGCCCCAGGACTGGATGAGCGTCCCGTCAGCCGAGAAGCGATGCACGCGGGCGTTACCGTATCCGTCACAGACGTACAGCTCCCCGTCAGGGGCGACGGCCACGTCGGTGGGGCGGTTGAACGGGGGGCCGCCGCGCTGGATGCTGGCGATCGTCTTGCCGTCGTAGCCGGTGTCCGAGCACTTGCCGGGCGTGCCGATCATCATGACCTGCTTGCCGTCCGGGGTGAACTTCCGCACCGTGTGGTCCCCGTCGTCCACCGTGTAGACCATGTCATCCGGCCCGACGGCGATGCCGTGGGTCCGGGGCGTGAAGATCCCCTCGCCCCAGGAGGCGACGAAGCTCCCGTCCCGCTCGTACACGATCACACGGGCATCCTGCCGGGTCATGAGATACACGCGGTCCCTTGAGTCAACCGCCACCCCGTCCACGTCGCGGTGGATGTACCCCGGGGGAAGTTTCTCCCAGCCTTCGATGACCTGGAACTGTGGTGCACGCGCCATTGCCTGTCTCCTTTCCCTCGCTGGGTGAATATGTGCCGGCCACTCTCCCGGCCCCGGAAGTCCGACCGGCGGATTATACCCCTCCCGGCCCTCCAGGCAAGCAATCCTTCCGCTTTGGCCGGCGAGCAGACATTCTCCTGCTCTCTCGAGTTCCCTTCCCGGTCCGGCTCTGCCCGGTGGTTCCATTCAATATCCCACGTGAACGTCCCCTGGGCTGTGCGGGCCTCGCATGCTAGACTCCTCGCCATGGCTGACATTTCCAGGATCGGCGATCCACAGACGAGCCCGACGCGCCTGGAGAGCTTGGCCGGGCTCTCGGCTCAGCTTGCAGGGACCCGAAGCCGCCTCGACCTCATGCGGCTTCTCGGGGATTTCCTCCGAGGGTTGCCCCCGGAGGATAGGCCGCTCGCCGCGCGCCTCCTGATCGGACGGCCGTTCCCCGAGGGAGATCCCCGGAAGCTCGACGTGAGCGGGGCGACCCTGTGGCGCGTGGCCTCTGCGGTGGCGGGCGCGCCGGACGACGGCGAGGCCGTGTGGGGGGAGGCGGTTGACTTTGGACAGGCGGTGGAGCGTCTCTTCCTGGAAGGTGCCAGGATCCCCACGGGGCCGGGCCTCACGCTCCAGGATGTCGGATGGGTCTTCGACGCCGTGGCGAGTCAGCGGGGTCGGGGTGCGCGGAAGGCGCGAGAGGAGATCCTGACCGGTCTCTTCGGCCGCGCGACCCCCTCCGAGGCCAAGTTCCTCGCCAAGTGCGTCCTGGGCGACATGCGGCACGGCGTGAGCGAGGGCGTCCTGCTGGACGCCGTGGCGCGCGCCACGGGGACCCGTCCGGAAACTGTCCGGCGGGCGGCGATGCTCCTGGGAGATGTCGGCGAGGTGGTCCGGCGCGGCTTTGACCTGGGCGCGGACGCGCTGGCCGCGGTCGCCCCTCGGCTCTTCCATCCCATCAAGCCGATGCTGGCACAGACGGCGCACTCGCTGGAGGAGGCCTGGGACAGCGCGCCCGGCCGGCTGGCCATGGAGTACAAGCTGGACGGGGCGCGGATCCAGATTCACCTGGACCGCGACGAGGTGCGGCTGTTCTCCCGCCGACTCCACGATGTGACCGACAGCCTTCCGGACATCGTGGCCCAGGTCCGGGGAGCGACCGCCAGCCGCCGGGCCGTCCTGGAGGGCGAGGCGATCGCCGTGGATGCCTCGGGTCGTGTGCGACCGTTCCAGGATCTGCTCCAGCGATATCGGCGCGTGCACCACGTCGAGGACGTGCAGCGGGAGGTCCCCCTCCGCCTGTACCTCTTCGACCTCCTGGTGGACGGGGAAGAGGCCCTGTTCGATCGAACTTACGCGGAGCGCTGGCAGCGCCTGGTCGGGGTGCACGGTGGACTGCCCCTGGTCCCACGCTGCACGCCGCAGGTGCTGGCAGAGGCCCAGGCCTTCTGGAAGGAAGCGCTGGAAGCCGGGCACGAGGGCGTGATGCTCAAGCGGCTGGACAGTCCCTACACGCCCGGCGTCCGCGGGGGGAGCTGGCACAAGCTCAAGCGCGCCAACAACCTGGACCTGGTCATCATCGCCGCCGACCACGGCTACGGTCGCCGCCACGGCTGGCTGAGCAATTACCATCTGGCGGCCCGCGACGAGGAGACCGGGGAATTCCGGCCGGTCGGCAAGACGTTCAAGGGCCTGACCGACGAGGAGTTCCGAAGCATGACCGCCAGGCTCCTGGCCATCAGGCGGGGCGAGGAGGGCGGCACGGTGTGGGTGGACCCCATGGTCGTCGTGGAGGTCCAGTACTCCGACCTCCAGAAGAGCCCGCTCTACCCAGACGGCATGGCGCTGCGCTTCGCCCGGATCGCCCGCATCCGCGACGACAAATCCCCCGCCGAGGCCGACACCCTTCAGTTCATGCGTCGCCTCTTCCAGCACCAGGGCTCCGCCCCCGATCCACCGTAGTCTCTCTGACCCGTCCCCCCGCAATCCTCGCCGCCGGCAGCACAGTCTACGCAGCCCCGGCGCTCCCCGGCTCTCCCCCTACAGCTCGCCGAAGGGAAGGGCCATCACGTTCGGCGCCAGCGGCAGGCGCACCAGGTCAGCGTGCAATCATGCATTTGGAGTGAACGATTGCATGCCAAAGACGTCCGAGGCAATCGGGCCGCGGCGCGACTTGCATCGTGCGTTGCCTCTGCGATAGGATCACCCGGCGTATCGCGGCTGGTCTGCCCTCATCACCCCATTCCCCGCCTTGAAGGAGGCGCACATGAAAGTCACCGACCTCGAGACCTACCTGGTGGACACCCGGGGGCTCATCAAGTGGGTGTTCGTGAAGCTCGCGACCGACGAGGGCCTCGTGGGCTACGGCGAGGCGGGCAACGCCTTCCGCGAGCGGGCCCAGGCCGCCGCCATCCAGGAGCTGAAGCCGCTGGTGGTGGGCCGGGACCCGTTCGAGATCCGCCCGTTCTGGACCCAGGCCTACAAGACGCACCTGGACGTGCGAGGCCCCAGCTCCCTCCACGTCTCCGCCCTGGGGGCCATCGAGGTCGCCCTGTGGGATATCGTGGGCAAGGCGCTTCACGCGCCCGTGTACAACCTGCTGGGCGGAAAGTGCCGGGACCGGGTGCGGGCCTATCTCCACGCCCAGGTGTGGGGCGGCGCGGTGGAGCCGGGGCCGGAGGTGTACGTGGAGCTGGCCCGGGCGCGCGTGGCCGAGGGCTTCTCCGCCATCAAGTTCGACCCCTTCTGGTTCACCGCGCCCACCGATGCCAACATCGGCCGGGACGAGCTCAGACGGGTGGTGCGGATCGTCGAGGCCGTGCGGAAAGCGGTGGGCGACCAGGTGGACGTGGGGATCGAGTTCCACGCCAAGTTCAACACGCCAGCCGCCATCCGGATCGGGCAGGCCCTGGAGGAGTTCGACCCGTTCTTCATCGAGGAGCCGACGGGCTCCGAGGATCTGGAGGCGCTGCGCCTCGTGGCCGACAACCTGAGGGCGCCCGTGGCCTCGGGGGAGCGGCTGGTCACCCGCTACGCCTTCAAGCCCATGATCGACCGGCACGCCGCAGACATCCTCCAGGTGGACCCCGGCCGGGCCGGCGGGCTCCTGGAGTCCCGCATCGTGGCCGACATGGCCGAGGTGGCCCTGATGCCCGTGCTGGTCCACCAGCCCTACGGCCCGATCTACGACGCCATGGCCGTGCAGCTCGCCGCCATGATCCCCAACCTCCTGGCCGTGGAGTGGCCCAAGTACTACTACGCCGTCGAGCCCCCGGACCTCCGCATCCAGCTCGTCAAGGAGCCGCTCACGGTGGAGCAGGGCCACGTCCACGTCCCGACGAAGCCGGGCATCGGTGTGGAGCTGGACGAGGTCGCGTTGCAGCGCTACAAGGTTGAGTGGTAGTCGCCGTCTGCCGCCTTCGCACCTCGGGATGGTGTCAAGCGCATCAAGGTCGCGGCGTACCAGCCTGAGGATTACCTCCGGTGAAGCCGACGAATTGGTAAGCGCACTCAGCCTCCTTGGAAAGCGTCTCAGACTACGTGACGGGGAGACTGCGGGCCGAGCGGCGCGGGACCGTGGGACAGGTTGGACAGGCCAGACTGTTTTGACAGGTCGACTGAGTACTGAAGCGGAGGGGCCGATGCCCGGCGAAGGCACGCTGATCCCCCGGCATGGCGGATACCGCAGGTTGCGCAGTTTTCAGAGCGCGCAGTTGGTGTACGACGCCACCGTGTGTTTCTGTGAACGCTTCGTCGAGAAGCGTTCCCGCACCCATGACGAGATGATCCAGGCGGCGCGCAGCGGCGTGCAGAACATTGCCGAGGGCAGCATGCCTCGGCGACCTCGAAGCAGACCGAACTCAAGCTGACGGGGGTGGCGCGGGCCAGCCTGGAAGAACTGCTGCTGGACTACGAGGACTTCTTGCGCCAGCGGGGTTTGCGGATCTGGGCCAAGGATTCGCCCGAGGCGCTGGCGGTTCGGAAGTTGTACCTGTCGGACAAGTCGGACCTGTCGGACGCGTCGGAATCGTCCAGCCGGTCGGACCCCTATCGGATCGCCACGGCTTCGGCGGAGGTGGCGGCGAACACGCTGATCTGTTTGATCAACCAGGCGAGTTACCTGTTGCGGCGCCAGTTGCAGGGGCTGGAAAGACAGTTTCTCGAGGAGGGCGGCTTCACGGAGCGGATGTACCGCGAGCGGCAGGCCCGCCGGAGAAATCAGTAACCCGCTTCACCGAATCCGTCGTCGAAGACGCGGCACTGGACTGGCTGGAAGGCCCGAGGTATGCGGTGCTTCACGGGCCCGGCATGTCGCCCGTCGGCAATACCCTCACCCCGGCCCTCTCCCAGCGGGAGAGGGGGAGCTACCGCGATGTGGTGCTGGAAAGCCGGCTGCGGCAGGCGCTCGTGCGGCTCAATCCGGAGCTACCGCACGAGGCACTCGAAGATGCCTTCCCCAAGCTCGTGAGGGCCACGCAGAGTGTGTTGGAGCAGGCTGAGGTGCTGTCGCTTTGGCAGGAGCGTAGTGGATGCGCGTGGTTTTCTCGCCGGGCGGCGACGCGCTCGGGCTGGTGGCATTGATTCGCGACGGGCGCCGACTCCTCGCGCGGCTCGCACCCCCTCCGCCCGAAACACTGGCGGCCTCCCCCGCGGACGGTTCATTGACACATCTATAGCATCTGAGTATATTTACTCAGGACTCTGAGTAATCCGCTACCCGGATGTGTCCGGGGGCTCCGGCCCTCGACGGTCGCGGGAGGAGCCGATGTACCGTCGGCCCATGTTTCAGACCCTGCTAACGCGCCTCCAGGAGCGGCGCCGGTTCCTGCAAGTGCTGGCCGGGCCCCGGCAGGCCGGCAAGACGACCCTGGTGCGGCAGGCGCTGGAGTCGAGCCCGCTCCCGAGCCACTATGCCTCCGCCGACGCCCCGAGCCTCCAGAGCCGGACCTGGATCGAGCAGCAGTGGGACGTGGCCCGCCTGCTGAGCCGGGAGGGCAAAGGGCGGCAGGAGGCCGTGCTGGTCCTGGACGAGATCCAGAAGGTGCCTGGCTGGTCTGAGATCGTGAAGCGGTGCTGGGATGCGGACACCGCTGCCCGCCTCCCGCTCAAGGTCGTCCTCCTCGGCTCGGCCCCCCTCCTCGTCCAGCACGGGCTGACCGAGAGTCTGGCTGGGCGCTTCGAGCTCATCCCGGTCCCGCACTGGGCCTATCCCGAGATGCAATCCGCCTTCGGGTGGACCCTGGATCAATACCTGTATTTCGGGGGGTACCCCGGCGCCGCGGACCTGATCGCCGACCCCACCCGGTGGAGCCGTTACATCCTGGATGCCATTGTCGAGACCACGATCTCGCGCGATGTTCTCCTCATGACACGCGTGGACAAGCCGGCGCTCCTCCGGCGGCTGTTCCAGCTCGGCTGCGCCTACTCCGGGCAGGTCCTCTCTTATCAGAAGATGCTCGGCCAGCTCCAGGAGGCCGGCAACACTACCACCCTGGCACACTACCTGGAGTTGCTCGCCGGGGCTGGGGTGCTCACCGGCCTGGCCAAGTTCAGCCAGGAGCGCCTCCGCCAGCGGGCCTCCAGTCCAAAGCTCCAGGTCCTGAACACGGCGCTCCTCTCCGCCCAGGCGCCACTCGCCTTCATGGAGGCGCGCCGGTCTCCGGAGGTCTGGGGACGGCTGGTGGAGTCAGCGGTGGGCGCTCACCTCTTCAACAGCAGCGTGGGAACCACGGCAGAGATCTGCTACTGGCGCGAGCGGGGTCGAGAGGTGGACTTCGTGGTGCGGAGGGGGAAGCGGGTGCTGGCCATCGAGGTCAAGAGCGGCGCCAGCAAAGGCGTTCTCCACGGGATGGAGGCTTTCGTGGGGGCCTTCCGCCCGCAACGAACGCTCCTGGTCGGTGGGGACGGCTTCCCGCTGGAGGAGTTTTTCAAGACTCCCACCGCCGAGCTGGTCGGGGGGTGATCGACGGACAGCGAGACGAGAGGCTGCCATGTCCGGATGAGTTGGCCGGGCACCGGGAGGTGAACGCGATGCGTCGGATCGTCGATCTGGGGCTCCGCCTGACCGAGGGGCTCGAGACCTGGGATGTGAAGCCCCCCTTCACCATGCTCCCCTGCATGAGCGCCGCGACATTCCGTCTGGGCTTCTCGACCAAGCTCCTGATCCTGGAGGATCACTGCGGCACGCACGTGGACTCCACCTATCACTTCTACGATGGCGAGTTTCGGACCCCTCGGGGCCGGACCATCGATGAGTTTCCGCTCGACCGGTTCATGGGAGAGGCGGCCCTGATCGATGTCAGCTTCAAGGCGCCAGGCGCTCCGCTGGACGCCGACCTGCTGGCCGCCGCCGCGCGCGACCAGGGGGTCCGGGTGAAGCCGGGGGACATCCTGGTGGTGCGGACGTGGGCGAAGGGATGGGGCGAGCCGATGGCGGAGTTTCTCCAGGCCCGGGCCTTCACCCTGGACGCCTGCGAGTGGCTGCTCCGGCAGCAGGTGAAGCTCGTCGGGCTGGATCTGCCAAATCTCGAGGGGGCCCTGTCGGAAGAGTACGGAAACCTGGAGAGCCCGGGACATCTGCTCCTCCTTCACCCGCAGCACGAGGTCCTCATCGTCGAGAACTTGGTCGGCCTCGATCAGATCCGCACCAGGCGGTTCGAGTTCTATGCGCTCCCGCTTCACATCAAGGGTGCGACGGGATCACCCGTCCGGGCGATGGCAGTCGAGCAGGTGTGATTCCGGTAGTCCATTCCCAACTGTCTCAACGTGTCCCACACACGATTCAAGAGAAGGAGGGGCCGTGGTGAGATTGTCTGTGCTGGTCGAGGGGGCGCATGGGCTGACGTGGGAGCGCTGGAAGGACCTCGTGGCGGGCGTCGAGGAGATGGGCTACGCGGGGCTGTACGGCTCCGATCACTTCACCCTGAACGCCGCGCCGCCGGACCCGGACTCGCTGGAGCTGGTCGTCGCGCTCGCGTACGCCGCCGACCACACACGGCGGCTGAGGCTCGGTCAGCTCGTCTCGCCCGCCTCGTTCCGCGATCCGGTGATGCTGACGCGCCAGATGCTCGCCCTGGACGACCTGAGCGGCGGGCGCATGGTCTTTGGCGTGGGGGCGGGCTGGAACGTCCGCGAGCACGAGATGTTCGGGTACGACCTGGGCGACCTCCGCGGGCGGATGGACCGGTTCGCGGAGTATGTGGAAGTGATCGCCCGCCTCAAGCGGAGCGACGCGCCCGTCTCCTATTCCGGCCGCTACTACCGCTTGAAAGACGCGGTGCTCATGCCCCGCCCGCGGCGACCCGGGGGCCCGCCCCTCCTCATCGGCGGCGGGGGCCCGAAGCGATCGCTCCCGCTCGTGGCCCGCTCTGCGGACATCTGGAACATCGCCATGGTCACGCCCGAAGCCCTGCAGGAGAAGCTCCAGCTCCTCGACGCGCTGATCGTCGCGGCCGGGCGGCAGCCGGGTGATGTCGCGCGCACGCTGATGATCCCGGTCTTCTGCGGGGGTGGCGCCGAGCTGCTCCGGTGGGCCGGCGCACGTCGCAGCATGGCCGCGTATGCCGGCCTGTCGGATGACGCCCTCCTCGACGCCATGCGGGGCCGCGGCGCCATCATGGGCACGCCGGATGAGGTGGTCGAGCGCATCCGGGCGTACGGGCGATTGGGCATCCAGGAGATCATGGTCCAGTGGTTCGCACGGCACGACCTCGGCGGCCTCCGGAGGATCGCGGAGCAGGTGATGCCGAGGGTGGCGAGATGAGGGTCGGTAGGCGACACCCTGGCGAGGCGCGATCTGTACGCCATGGTGCGGCAGTTCCATGAGACTCACCGTCCCTCGTCGAGGATGCCAGTCAATCTTGCGATCTCCTTTGGCGGGGCGATCGGGCCCGTGGTAAGGTAGGCGCCGCGTGGCATCAATGGACGGCAGGGGAAAGGGGTGCGGGATGACCAGGGTGTCCATCGTCAGGGTCGAGGGGCGGGATCGCGAATGCGTATCCGCGGCAGTCCGACAGGCCGTGAGCCTGGCCGGCGGCCTGGCCGACCTCATCCGCCCGGGGATGCGGGTGATGGTGAAGCCGAACCTGGTGGCGCCGCCCGCGTCGACCGAGGCGGGTGCCTGCACGAGCCCCCTGGTGTGCCAGGCCGTGGCGGACCTGGTACGGGAGTTGGGGGCCAGGCCCGTCATCGCCGAGTCGTCGGCACGGGGCGCGGATACCGAGGCCGCCTTCCGGATCATGGGCTACGAAGCGCTTCGACAACAGGGATACGAGGTGGTGGACCTCAAGAAGGACCGGACCGTGCGGGTGAAGCTCGCCGCCGGACGCGTCCTGGAGGAGGTCACGACCTTCGAGTCGGTCACCCGAATGGATGCCATCATCAGCGTGCCGGTGCTGAAGACACACGACCAGGGGGGCGCCACGCTGTCCCTGAAGAACCTGAAGGGACTGGTGACCGACGCCGAGAAGCGGCGCATCCACCTGGAGGGCATGTTCGAGGGGGCGGTGGACCTGGCCAGCCACTTCAGGCCGGTCTTCGCCGTGGTGGACGGCCTCATCGGCCAGGAGGGCATGGGGCCCCTCATGGGGCTGCCTGTGGAGCTTGGCCTGGTCCTGGCCGGGCGCGATCTGGTGGCCGTGGATGCCACGACCGGCCGGCTCATGGGCTTCGAGGCCGATGAGGTGCCCATCACCCAGGCGGCCGCCGCGCGAGGTCTGGGCACGGCCGATCTCATGGAGATCGAGGTGACGGGGGAGGCTCTGGCCTCGGTGCGGCGGCGCTTCGTCCGCTGCGAGGAGGACCACCGCATCGACCAGGAGGGCGTCACCATCGTCCACAGCGAGGGGACGTGCACCGGCTGCCGGAACGGGCTGCTCAGCTCCCTCTTCGACATGCGGGCGGATGGGACCCTGCGGCGCGCACGCGGCTTGACCGTGGTCGTCGGGCCCACCGCCATCCCGCAGGGGATTCCTCAGGAGCTGCTGGTCGGCATCGGCACCTGCGCGCCGGCCGAGGCGAGACGCCTGCCGCGCTTCGTGCGGGGCTGTCCGCCCAACAACGTGGATATCGTCCGGGCCCTGGGTGAGGGACCTCCCTCAGGGATGGGATCACGCGACTGCGCTTCAGACGCATTGCCCGGGTCTTGATGAAGCACATCCTCTTCGTGTGCACGGGAAACATCTGCCGGAGCCCGATGGCCGAGGCCATGCTCCGCGACGGCCTCCAGAACGACCCGGAGCTCCGGGGGGAGGGCATCGAGGTCCGGTCGGCGGGGACGAGCGGCTGGGACGGGTCGCCCGCCACCGATCTGGCCATCGAGGCGATGGAACGTCGCGGCCTCGATCTCGGCGGGCATCGGGGGCACCACCTGACCCGGGACTTGGTGGAACGGGCCGAACTCATCTTGACCATGGAGGCGCGGCAGCGAGCATGGATCCAGCGATTCTACCCCGAGTTCGCTGCGAAAGCCTTCATCCTGGCCGAGTATGCGGGCAGCTCCGGCGACATCGAGGACCCTTATGGCGGCGATGAGACCGAGTACAGCCGCTGCGCCGACCGACTTTCCAGCCTCATCCCCGGACTGGTCGCCCGCCTGCGCGCCGGCCGGGCCTAGCACGGGGGTGCAGAGGCACGGGTTTTCCAGAACGGCAGGTGGCGGGTTGATTTGCCTGCATGCCTCCCTCGCGAGCGTGGCCGCCACCCGTCCGGAACCGCGGCTCACCGTGGTGCGCGCCGGGGCGCTCGGCGACACCATCCTGGTCCTGCCGGTCCTCCAGTTGCTCCGGGATCAGGTGCCCGGGGCGCGGCTCACCCTCGTCGGGTCCGCCTGGGCGGAGTCGCTCCGTCCGCTCCTCGCGTTCCGGCTGGAGACCGCGCGGATAGACGATCCGGCCCTGACACCGCTCTTCGCCACGCCGCCTCTCCCCGAGTACCCGGCCCGAGGGCGGGTGGGGAGCCACCTCTTCCGTTCGGCGGACGCGGTCATCGTGTACACCGCCTCGCCGACCGCGGACTTTGTCCGGAACGTGATCGCCTGCTGCCGCGGGCCCGTCATCGTCCAGTCGGTCACTCCCCCCGAGGGCACGCACGCGGCGATGCACCTGGCGCGTGCCATCGTTTCCGGGACTCTCCCCCTCGGAGACCTTCCCTTCCCAGCCCTCAGGCCGCCTCCGGACCTGGAAGGATGGGCTCGGCAATGGGTGGGGGGTCGGGTCGGGGTGGGGGGGAGGACGGTGGCCATTCACCCGGGGAGCGGGGGGCGGCACAAACAGTGGCCGCCGGCATGCTTTGCCACGCTGGCCGCAGAGGTGGGCGATCCCGTCGTCCTCCTGGAAGGGCCGGCCGACGCGGAGGCCTGCCGTGAGGCAGCCTCCGAGATGTCTCCGGCCCTGCCAGTGGCCCTCGCCGCCGGACTCAGCCTTCCCCAGGTGGCGGCCCTGCTCTCTGCGTGTCGGATCTACGTGGGGAACGACAGCGGCATCAGTCATCTCGCCGCAGCCCTGGGCGTCCCGACGGTCGTGGTGGCCGGCCCGACCGATCCCTGCCTGTGGAGGCCACTGGGTCCGCGGGTGGCCGTGGTTCGGCCGGACGGCGGCTCGGCCTGGCCGACGCCGGCTGCGGTGCTACTGGCTGCGCGACGCCTGGAGGCCTGATGGCTGCCCCACCGGCGCCGGCGGGGACTCGGGCCAGGCGACACCCGAAATCGGAGAGTTGATTGCGATGCGTCTTGGAATCGACTTCGGAACGACCCGGACGCGGGTGGCAGCCGTCCTCCGGGGCAACTACCCGCTGATCAGCTTCGAGGCTGGCGGAGGAGGCGGGGCGGACTGGTACCCCTCGCTGATCGCGGCCCAGGCCGACCGGCTGGCGTTCGGCCTCCGGGCGCAGGCGGTGCAATACGAGCCCGGCTGGGAGGTGCTCCGCTCCTTCAAGCGGCGCCTGGGAGACATCGCGTCCGCCTCGCACTGGAAGCTGGGGGACACCGAGGCTCCCGCCATCGAGTGGCTGACGCGCTTCCTCACGGCGCTCCGCCAGGATCTGCTGCGACACAGCAATCTGGGCGTGAGCCGCCGCGAGCGGCTGGAGGTGATGGTGGGGGTCCCGGCCAACGCCAACAGCAACCAGCGGTTCCTCACGCTGGAGGCCTGCCGGCAGGCGGGGTTCGACCCGATCGGGATGCTCAACGAGCCGTCGGCGGCGGGCATCGAATACGCCCATCGGTACCGGACAGCCGACATGTCACGGCGACGCGAGCACGTGGTGGTGTACGATCTCGGGGGCGGCACCTTCGATGCGGCGGTCATCAGCATGATCGGGAGCCAGCACGACGTCATCGCCAGCGAGGGGATCTCGCGGCTGGGGGGAGACGATTTCGACGAAGCCCTGCTGGAGCTGGCGCTCAACGAGGGCGGGCTCGCCTCTGCCGACCTCCCGGTGTCCCGGTCGCGCTTGCTGGATCTGTGCCGGGAGGCCAAGGAGGGCCTCAACTCCAACAGCCGGAAGGTCGTGGTGGACTTCGGCCAGGTACAGCCGGAGGTGGGCGAGGTGATGGTTCCGATCGCCGGATTCCACGACCGATGCCGCCCCCTCATCCATCAAACCATCCAGGCCACCGAAAAGGCCATGCAGGCGGCATGGGGAGAGACCGACGGCAGCCTAACCGGGGTGGCAGCCGTGTACCTGGTCGGCGGGTCCTGCGAGCTGCCCGTCCTGGCCCGTGCATTGCGGGAGCGCTTCGGGAGACGGGTTCGCAGGTCTCCCTATCCGCCGGCTGCGACAGCCATCGGACTGGCGATCGCAGCCGACCAGGGGGGCGGGTACGCTCTCACGGAGCGCTTCAGCCGGCATTTCGGGGTGTGGCGCGAGGGAGAGTCCGGGGAGCAGGTGGTCTTCGATCCCATCTTCAGGAAACAGACGCCCCTTCCCCAGCCCGGCCAGCCCGCGCTGCAGGCGCGTCGCGAATACCATCCAGTTCACAATGTGGGCCGATTCCGCTTCCTGGAGTGCAGCAGCCTGGGAGATCGGACCGAGCCCGCGGGCGACATCCTCTCCTGGAAAGAGGTGGTATTCCCATTCGCCCCGGACCTGACGCAGGCCGCGCCCCTGGAGAAGATCCGTGTCGAGCGCAATCCCGAAGTATCATCGTACGCAATCGAAGAGGTCTATCGGTGTGACGCCGCCGGGATGATCGAGGTCGCCATCACGAACCTCACCACGGGGTACACCAGGACCTACCGGGTTCGGTAGACAACCATGGAGGGTGACAGGCACGAGCCTCTGGGGCGTCCGATTCGCCTTGACAGCCCCGGCTTCTCCCCCTAGATTCCTATCCGAGCAAAGGGGAGTAGATCGCCCCCTTCGGGTCCGGTGGGGCCGTCAGGACGATCGCCAAGACGTGGCGGTCCGGCCCACCGGCGGCGGGCCTGAGGGCCCAACGGATCAAGACCTTTCGCGGCTGCAGAGCGCGAAAGGTCTTTTTTTGTCCCCGCCAGACCTTGCGGGGGTTGGCTGAGAGGAGAGAGAACGATGCCCGTGAAGCCTACCGAAAAGGAAGAGGAGTATTTTGCCCGGCAGGAGTTCGAGCGCCGGAAGCAGGCCCTGGCAGAGCAAGCCAGCGCTGCCGCAGAAGAGGAGCGTCGGCGTGTCCTGAGGGTGGCCCGGAACCGGTGCCCCAGGTGCGGCGCCTCACTCATCGCCGTCTGGTACCGGGGTGTGGAGCTGGACAAGTGCTCCACCTGCCAGGGGGTCTGGCTGGACTGCGGCGAATTGGATCAAGTCGTCGAGGAGGAGAAGGGATTCCTCCGCGGCCTGAAGCGGATCTTTGGGTGAGCTTGAAGAGGGAGGAGAGGAGACGATGAACCGCATGAAGACCATGGTGTTGCTCGCAGCCCTCACGGCGCTGCTCCTGTGGGCCGGCCAGGCGCTGGCCGGGCAGGGTGGGTTCGTCATGGCCCTGGTGCTCGCAGGAGTGATGAACTTCGGCGCCTACTGGTGGTCGGACAGGATCGTCCTGCGCATGTACGGCGCGCGGGAGGTGACTGAGGCTGAGGCGCCCGATCTGCACGCTCTGGTACGCCACCTGGCCCGGCGGGGCAGCCTGCCCATGCCCAAGGTATACGTCATTCCCGAGGTGGCCCCCAACGCTTTCGCCACGGGGCGGAATCCCCAGACCGCGGCGGTGGCGGTCACGGAGGGCCTCGTGCGCCTGCTCGAGCGTGAAGAGCTGGCGGGGGTCATCGCTCACGAGCTGGGCCACATCAGGAATCGCGACACCCTGATCATGACCGTGGCCGCCACCATCGCGGGCGCGGTGAGCATGCTCGCCAATCTCGCCCAGTGGGGACTCATGTTCGGAGGTGGCCGCACTTCCGACGAGGAGGGCGGTGGGGGCCACCCGCTGGCCGGCCTACTCGGGATCCTTCTGGCGCCGTTCGCGGCCATGCTTATCCAGATGGCGATCTCCCGGTCGCGGGAATTCCTGGCGGACGAGGCGGGGGCCCACCTCTCCAGAAACCCGCTGGCCCTGGCCCAGGCCCTGCGCAAGATCGAGGCCTGGAGCCGGAAGCTGCCCTTGGCGTCGAGTTCTCCGGCCACGGCGCACCTGTTCATCGTGAACCCGTTCTCCGGGGGCGGCCTCATCCGGCTGTTCAGCACCCACCCGCCGACGGAGGCGCGGGTCCAGCGGCTGGCAGCGATGGCACGGCAGGGCGTCACCCTTGGCGTGTGAAGCTCAGACCGTGGGGCGAAGGATCAGAGTGGTGACGGGTCTGACCCTGATCGGACTGGGCTTGCTCGGGATGCTCATGCCGGTGGTTCCCGGCATCCCCCTCGTGATTACCGGAGTGGCCCTGGCGGGTCCCACCCATCCCTGGGTTCGGCCGCTCACGGCACGCCTCCGGGCGTGGCGCCGGAAGTGGAAGCGTTCCCGATGAAGAACTCCGGCCCGCGCCTCCGCCCTGCGACCCCTGCGGCCGGGGGTGGGTGGACGGCTAACCCCGGGGCCTGGGAGCCGGCTGGTCCGCCGGGAATGGCAGGAAGCGACGGAGCGGTAGGGGCGACACGGTTCGCCCGGGATGGAGCGCCTGGATGATGGCCATTGAGCTGTTTCCATTTGCGGACTACTGGTGGTTCTACGCGGGCTTTGCCGCGTTCGTACTCATCCTTCTGGCGCTGGACCTGGGGGTGTTCCACCGAGAGGCGCACGAGGTCCGTTTCCGCGAGGCGGCCATCTGGTCCGCGGTGTGGGTTCTCCTGGCACTCGCCTTCACCCTCCTGCTGTACCGGTACGCCCTTTGGCGGTTTCCCCAGGATCCCGGCCTCATCGGCCTGCCCGGCTTCGACCCACAGGCCGCGGCCCGCTCCGTCGCCCTGGAGTTCCTCGCCGGGTACATCGTCGAGTACTCGCTCTCGGTGGACAACATCTTCATCTTCGTCTTGGTGCTCGGCTACTTTGCCATCCCTACGCGGTACCAGCATCGAGTTCTCTTCTACGGGATCCTGGGGGCGCTCGTGCTCCGGGCGCTGTTCATCGCCCTGGGGTCGGTGCTCATGCGGATCCACTGGGTCGTTCTGCTGTTCGGGGTCTTTCTGATTCTCACCGGGATCAAGATGATGTTTACCCCCGAGAGCGGCCTGGAGCCCGAGAGGAACCCGATCATCCGACTCTTCCGTCGCTTCGTCCCCACCACCCCTGAGTTCCATGGCGAGCGCTTCTTCGTCCGGCTGAACGGCGTGCTGCACGCCACGCCACTCTTCATCGCTCTCCTCTTCGTGGAGGTCACCGACGTCATCTTCGCCGTGGACTCTGTCCCGGCCATCTATGCCCTCACGGACGAGCCCCTCATCGTCTTCACCTCCAACGTGTTCGCCATCCTGGGGCTCCGGTCCA
>DATIFO010000263.1:0-20196 GCA_035455275.1 Methylomirabilis sp. (SeqCode)
TGGTGTTCACGATAGAGCCACCTCCCGCCGTGAGCATGTGCGGAATCGCCGCTCGCGTGACGTAGAGGGGTCCTTTCACATTGACCGCCCACGTCCGCTCCAGGATGTCCTCGGTGAGCCTTTCCAGTTCTCGGTGCGGCACGGCCTGGCTCCAGCCGGCATTGTTCACGAGGATGTCGAGGCGACCCAGCGCCACGGCGGCTTCCTCGACCAGCCTGCGCGCCTCCGCATCCCGGGTGACATCCGCCAGCACGGCGATCGCCCTCACCCCCAGCTTTCGCGCCGTCTCGGCAGTCTCTTCCGCCGCCGCGGCACGCCGCGAATAGTTGATGGCCAGGTCGGCCCCCTCCGAGGCGAACTTCAAGGTGATCGCCCGGCCTATCCCGGTCCCGCCGCCCGTGACTAGGGCCACCCTGCCTTTGAGTTTCATGTGTCCGAATCCTCCTTGCCCCTGGAGAGGGCTTGCATTGTGGTGACGGCCTGAGCGATGGCCGCAAGGGCCAGCCGAGTTGCCGCAAGCGGGGAGCAGAACCCTCCCGACTCCGACTGACGTTCGGCAGAGGTGGCCATCCAGCCGTCTGTCTCTTTGCAGGGGTAGATTCCATCAGGAATCGCGCATATACGTCGGTCCCGAATGACACTTATCGTGAGCCCCTCACGCGGGGATCGCCTATCTCTGGGTGGAGTATGGCGGGCACCCCGCGCGGCTCTTGGCCTCCGTCCTCGGAGTCTCCCCCCAGGCGGTGTACCAACCGGTGACGCGTGGCCGCGAGGACCGCGCGAGGTGGGAGCGGCTGCTCAAGGGCGGTTCTTGAATTGCTTGGCAACCTCCCCTACTGTTACCGTCCCCTACTACGGCCCTTATTACTCGTCCCGTATTACACGTATTACACAGGTCCTCCAGGAGGTACCGCCTCGTAACAGGAGGGGCTCCTTGTTGTCTCGCTGGAAGCCATCCGCCCCCGGCTTGCCGGCGCCGGGGGGATTCACGCCTGGCGGGGGCGGTCGCGCGCCGACGATTTCCCCTCAGGATGGACCCTGCCGGATCTGGTACTTCTCCAGCCGATAGAGAAATGTCTTGTAGCTCATGCCCAGGAGCTTCGCCGCGCGGGTGGCCATCCCCCCGGCCTTGGCCATGGCTTTCGCCAGCAGCTCTTTCTCCAGCGTCTCGAAATCGATGCCCTCGTCCGGCAGCTCGATCTCCAGCCCCGGCGAGGCGGCGGCGCACCGCAGTTGTCCCTGAACGTCACGCAGTGCAATGATGCTGCCTTCGCTCATCAGCACGGCGCGCTCCATCACCGCGGCCAGCTCCCGGATGTTACCGGGCCACGCATATTCCTCGAACGCCTTGAGCACCGCAGGCTCGACGCCCGACAGCTTGCGCCCGTACTGCTGCGCGTACTTTTGCAGGAAATACTCCACCAGCTCGCCCAGATCCTCCTTGCGTTCCCGGAGGGGCGGAAGGTGGATGCTCATGACGGTGAGCCGGTAGAACAGATCCTCCCGGAACCGACCGGCGGCCATCTCCCGTTGCAGGTCCTTGTTCGTGGCGGCGAGGATGCGCACCTCCACCGCCAGCGTCCGCTGGCCGCCCACGCGGCGGATCTCCTTCTCCTGGATGGCCCGGAGCAGCTTCGGCTGCATGGCGAGGGGAAGATCGCCGATCTCGTCGAGGAACAGGGTCCCCCCCTCCGAGATCTCGAACAAGCCTTCCTTGCGGGCCGAGGCCCCCGTGAATGCGCCGGCCTCGTGGCCGAAGAGCTCGCTCTCGAACAGGCTCTCCGCTATGGCGGAGCAGTTGACCGAGGTGAACGGCTTGGCGCGGCGGGCGCTGTTGTAGTGAATGGCGCGGGCCACCAGCTCCTTGCCGGTTCCGCTCTCGCCCGTCAGGCACACGGTGGCCGAGGACGTGCACACCCGGCGCACCAGCTCCATCACCTGGCGCATCTTCTCCGAGCGACCCAGGATGCCCTCCATGCGGAAGCGGCCGTACAGCTCCCGCTGCAGGTGGAGGTTCTCCTTCAGCAGACGCGCCCGCTCCGCGGCCCGGCGCACCGTGAGCAGCAGCGGGTCCTTCTGGAGCGGCTTGGTCAGGTACTCGAACGCCCCCTTCTTCACCGCCTCCACGGCGGAGGAAATCGTGCCGTGGGCGGTCATGATGATGATGGAGGGCTTGAAGGGCTCCTCCGGGAGACGCTCCAGGAGCTCGATGCCGTCCATGCCCGGCATCTTGAGGTCCGTGAGGATCACATCGGGCAGAAGGCGCGCGGCGAGACTCAGGGCCTCGGCCCCCGAGGCCGCGGTGTAGGTCTCGTGCCTGTCGGCATCCAGGATGGTCTTCAGGATGTCGCACTGCAGGGGCTCGTCGTCCACCACCAGCACCACGGCCATGCTTAGGCCCCCTCCTCCGACGGGCACGGGAAGAGCATCCGCACGCTGCTGCCCTGCCCGGGCTGGCTCTCGAAGCTCGCCCGGCCGCCATGCTCCTCGACGACGCGCTTGGTGAAGGCGAGGCCCAGGCCGATCCCTCCGGTCTTGGTGGTGAAGAAGGGGTCGAAGGCGTGGGCCGCCACCTCGGGGGGCGCCCCCTGGCCCGAATCGGCGACCTCGATGACGAACCAGCCGGGCTGGGTTCGCGTCCGCACCACGAGGCGCCCGCCGCCGGGCATGGCCTGGAAGGCGTTGAGCACGAGATTGTACAGGCAGGTGCGGATGAAATCCGGATCGACCCGCAGGACGGGGGGCGGCCCTTCCGACTCGCGGACGATCTCCACCCCCTCCTTGGCGGCCTTCACCCCCACCAGGTCCAGCACGGTGCCGATGAGGCCGCCCATATCGGTGTCCACCCGGTTCAGCTCCAGCGACTTGCCGAACTCCAGGAAGCTTTCGGCGAACCGGCTGACGCGCTGGATCTCCTTCTTCATGTTCTCGAGCAGCGAGTCGAACCGGTCGGCGTCCCGGGACGTGTCGGGGCGATAGGCCTCCTGCATGTGATCGATCCCCAGGCTGATGAAGTTCAGGGGGTTCTTGATCTCGTGGGCGATGCTCCGCGAGAATTGACCGATCCCCGCCAGGTGCTCGGCTTTGCGCAGCTTCTCCCGCAGGTCGCGGTCTTCGCGGAGCTTGCCGATCATGTAGTTAAAGTTCTGCGCCAGCTGCCCGATCTCGTCCCGGCGTTCCACCGGCAACTCGCATTGCAGGTCCCCCCCGGCCACGCGCCGGGCGGCCTGGACCATCTCCTCGATCGGCTTCGTGTACCAGCGCGCCAGGATCCAGGCCATCCCCGTCCCGAGCAGGAAGACGAAGAGCGCCGCGGCGATCCGGCGGATGACGCTGGTGTGCAGAAAGACGGAGAAGGCCTCGGTGGACATCCGCAGGTGGATGTAGCCCAGCGTGAGCCCCTCGGACGCCACGGGGATGACCACGTCGTAGAACGATTCCTCGCTCGTGACGGGCTGCCCGAGCTCCGCGCGGACGATCAGCTCGCGCTTGCTCCGGGTGAGCCACTTGCCCACCTCCGCGGACTCGGTGCTGGCCAGCACGCGGTGGCTGCTGCTGATGACGGAGATCTCCTTGACTCCCTTGACGTCCAGCCTGGCCAGGGCGGTCTTGAGACTTTTTTCGCTGTAAGCCCCCTTCCGGCTCAGCTCCTCCATGCCGATGCGGATGGCCTCGGACAGCTCCGCCGTCTGCTGCTCGAAATCGGCGTAGAGCACCTTCTCGGAGTGGTGGTAGAGCAGGACCAGGACGGTGACGAGGCTCAGGCTCATGAAGAGCATGATCGCCACCAGTTTGCGGTTCAGCGAGGTGATCATGGATCGGCCCGCACATGGCTCCCCGCCGGGCCGGCACCTCCGCGACCCGACCGGCGCGTCAGGGGCTGATGACGAGGAATTCCGTGCCGTCGCGGCACGCCCAGTATAGGGCACGCGCGTCCTGCGCCGCAATCCTCAGGTACAGGGCCGAGTAGGGGCGGCCCAGCATGGAGTTCCAGACCGTCGGGAGGGGACGGGTGAGGTACCAGCCGGCGTAGTGGGCCCGCTCCCACCACCGGGAGAAGAAGCCTTCCGGCTCCGGCCGCACGGTGATGCGGACCCCCTGGTCCAGGGCCAGGCGAAACCGGGCGGGCATGTCTTTCAGTTCCAGGACTTCCAGGTCGGTGCCGGCCCGCGGCGAGACGAGGCCCCCCGCGTCATCGATCGGTTGGTCCGCCGCCTCCGGCGTGATCCGGGGCCGCATTGGCTCGATCAGGGCGCTCCTCCGCAGCAGCATCCGCGGGGCCGGGGCCACCGGACTCCCCCAGAAGGTCCAGCGGGTGATGGGGAGCGTCTTCAGCGTGAGCCCCGCCGCCTTGACCCGCACCGTGGCGTCGCGGCCATCCAGGATGAGGTAAATCCCCTCCTTGCTCGCCAGGTGAAGCTCGGCCTCCAAGGCCCGGGCGTCGCGCACCCACCCGGCCACATTCTCCCCCGCCGAAGACACCACGGCGCCGCTCCCCTGCCACAGCAGGGGGACCACCACCAGAGCCTTGCGCAGCGCTCGGAACACGGCCCCACCTCGGGGGTTCGCTGACAGGCCGCGAATTCTTCCTCCCGGGACTTTCCCCCGCTAGAACAGGATCACGCGCGACCCTATCGAGAGCGCGTGGAAGATCGTCCTGAGGTCCTGATCGCCAACCCGCACGCAGCCGTGCGTCACGTTGCGGCCCAGGAGCCGGGTGTAGAGCGTGCCGTGGATGAAGTAGCCATCCCCCAGCCCGATGGCGTACTCGCCCATGGCGCCGGGATCCAGCCGTTCGCTGTAGCGGAGGGGTGCGGATGCTCCCTCCTCGATGAAGGCCCAATCGGGCTTGACCCACACGGGATGCGTGATCTTGGACCTTACCGAGCGGATGCCGTGCGGCGTGTCGAACACCCAGTGCCTCTGACCGGTGGGATCACGCAGCACGCTGCCGCTTCCGGCCGACACGATGGCCGTGCGCAACACGCGCTCCCCCCGCTGTAGCGTGAGGGTATTGCTCGCCGTATCCACCACCGCGTATGTCCCCTCAGGCGCCAGGGCGGCCAGTCGCGCCTTCAGAGCCCGCACCCGGCCCCGCCAGGCGCCGCGCTCCGCGGGCCGCACGGATGCCGCAGGGTTCTCCCCGTGTCGGGCGGCGATCACGAAACCCAGGACCTCGAGGAGCACCAGACCGCCCAAGCCGGCCAGCGCGATCCCGCGGAGCGTCCTGCACCAGCTCATTTCGCCTCCCGGTACTCCCGGAGCGCCCGGGCCACGGCGTTTTCCCCGTCGAGCGCCCCGACGATGGTCACCGGCGTGCCTTCCCCGACCAGGGAGAAGAGCTCCCCCATGGAGGGATTCTCCAGCGCCACGCACCCATCGGTCATGCCGGCGACGCCCCCGCCGTGGATCTCGATGAGCCCGCCGATGCCGGCAGTCGAGGCGATCAGGCCGCGCCGCTTTCCTTCCAGGAACTTTCGCCTGTCCTCGGCGTTGGGGTAATCGATGAGGAGGGCCTTGTAGAACTTGCTGACGGGTTTCTTCTTGAGGATCCGGTACCGTCCCTCGGGGGTCGCGCGATCGCCGGCGAGCCGCTTGAGGCTGAAGCCATTGCGGCCGATCGCGGCATCATAGCGCGTGACCAGCGCGCCGCCGCGATACACCAGCAGGCGGCGGTCGATCTTGCTCACCACGAGGGCATAGCCCCCGGTGCGGACGGACTCACGGATCGTCTCCTCCACCCAGGCGCGCCACCGCGCCAGATTGTCGGCATTGATGAAGCGCCCCAGCAAAGGGCCCAGCGGCTCCTGCGCCAGCCGCCCCAGGGTTTCGGCTTGTCGCAGGGCGGTCTCGGCCTGGGTGTACCTTGCCCGGCCGAGATGCTGCTGGGCCTCCGCCAGAAGGAGAGAGGCGTGCGTGATGCTGCGCCGGGAGAGTCTGCGCTCGTTCAGCAGCGCGCCGAGACGCCCCAGCCGATCGAGTTCCGCCTGCAGCACCTCGGCGCGCCGGGCGAGGGTGCGTGAGCGTTCCTCCTGCTTCCCCTTGACGGCCGTCAACAGTGCGTCGGCCCGACGGACCAGCTCCGCCAGCTCGCCGCGCACCGGCCCGAGGTCCCGCAGGAAGAACAGCCGCTGACCCTCCGCGGTCAGTTTCGCCTCGGCCTGGGCGAGGTCGGCACGAAACGCGCGGGAGGCCTCGGGGAAGTAGGTCTCCGCCTCGGCCGCGAGCAGCTCCGCCTGCTTGAGATCCGCCTGCACCGCTTCCGGCGGAAGCGCCGGCGCTCGGCATCCCACGAGGAACAGGAGGCCGAGCGCCAGCACGCTGAAATACTTCCTTCCGATCGTCTCCAACGGATGATGGGACCCCTACTTCTTCTTGCCGGGCTTGGCGGCAGCCATCTTCTCCATGGCGGTCGAGACGGCAGTGCTGACCGCATCAGCCTTGCTCTTGATGCCAGCAGCCTTGTCGCGGGCAGCGGCATAGTCCTGGCTGTCGATGAGGGGCTTGACCTCGGCCAGAGCGGCCTCCAGACCCTGGAGGTCCCCCTTCATGGCTTCGATGTCGGCGGCGGCACCCTTCCCCTTGGGGGCCTTGCTCAGGGCGGCCTTGGCGGCGGCCACGGCGTCGCTGGCAGCAGTCAGACTAGCTGTGGCCTCGTTCTTCGCCTGCTCCTTCTTTGCGGCCAGCCCGGCCTTCACGGTCTCGGCGTCGGCCTTCGCCTTGGCCAGCATCTCCTTCGCCTTGTCGTAGTTCTTGAAGAATTTCCCGTCCTGGGTCTTCACCTCTTCCAGTGCCGCGTTGAGCGCATCGGACGCGCCTTTCGTCTCCGCAGGCGCGAACTTCTCACCGCCGTCCGCCACCGCGGCATCGACGGCCGCCTTCGCGGCCTGGATCTCCTGCGCCGGTTGCGAGCCGCAGCCAGCCAGCACCAGCGCCGCCAGCACACTCACCGCCAAGACACTCCACATCTTCTTCACGTTCGTCCCTCCTGGTTAGAGTAATGCCATGATTCATCATCGAACCGCAATACCCTTCATGCAGTTTGCGTGCTCAGCCGGACGACTTCCATGGGATCGGGGTGACGAGCCTGTGGGCACACGGGATAATGTGCAGCCTCATGCGCCTCGGCGGGGAGTTCGGCCTGTCCGCACTCCCGTTTTCTCGTGATTTTCGGGGAGATACGACCGCATGCATATCCCGCGACCCATCGCCGGTGGAACTCCCGCGGCGACGGGGAGCACCCGTGCGACGCCTCGCTTCCACCCTCGTCTCTGAAGCCACTCGCCAGCTATTCCCATTTCGGGAGACCGTTCCCCAAATGGGGAATGGATGGGCAGGCCCAGCGGCGTGAGTGTCTCAGACTTGGGGACAGGCAGGAAAAGCGACGGGGAGAGATGAGGGGATTTACTTTAGTGCTGGAGGGTCATGTGACAATGCAATTCAGCCCTGAGGGAAGGCCAAGCCCTGCTCCCTGGCGAGGCGCTCTTCGCGGGCGGACGGCGCGGCTGACGGCCGGCTGGGTCAGGCCGGGTCCGGCGGCCACGGAGGTGCCAGGAATTGGGGAGCAGGGCCCAGGCGTAACAGGGCGTCCCCGTCGCCGCCAGCACCCGACCCGGGCGCTCCACGCAGGCCGCCCGGTCTGGTTCATCCCGGACGATCGGCGGTCGCTCGATCCCGCGGCCGATCCCACGCTGCAGCGCACCGGGCGCGGCGAGACGCGCGAGGCGAGGCTTGCGCGGGAAATATCCCACCCGGGGAGCAAGAGCAAGTCATCGATCCACGATCGCCCCGCAGTTACCGAGCGTGGTCACGCTTGACTCAGTGGAGGCTACCGGCGATCTGGCGAATCTGTGCCGCCGTGTGCTCGCCGCCGAGCGGCGTCCCCGGAACCAGATGCCTGCCCATGGCCAACCCGCCGACGAGAACGGGCTCGAACCCGATCTCCCGAATGAGGCTCTGAGCCACGGCGATCGCCTTGGGATCGTCGCCCGCGATCGGCACCCCGACCGGCTCGCCGGCGCGATGGGCGAGCTCGGCCAGCCTGCCGGCGCCGATCGCATTGAACGCGCGGACGATGTGCGCGCCCGGCAGCAATTTCGCGGTCATCAGCCCCGCTCCCCCCTGCTCGCCGACCGACTTGACGAAGTCCTCGCCGTCACGCCGCGCGATCGGGTTGCTCACATCGATCACCAGGACCTTCTGGGCGAGGGCGCCCGCATGCGCCTTGCCGATCTGCTCCATCGCCGCGTAGGGGATGGCGATCACCACGACATCGCCGAAGGCGATCGCCTCTGCGACCGTGCCGGCCTGCGCGAGCGGCCCGAGGCCGGCGACAAGACCCTTCAAGTCCTCGGGATGGCGCGACGAGAACTTCACCGGGTGGCCGGCCTTGACGAACAGCGTGCCGAGCGCGCCGCCCTCCCGCCCGGCTCCGACGATGCCAATCTTCAACGCGGAGCCAGTCGCCTGCGCCCCGGCGACGTGCGGCTGCGCCGCGAGTGCGACCACGGCCAGGACACTTGCTGCAAGGCATATGAAAGCTCGCCGCACGTGATCCGTGAACGGTTTCCTTGTCATGATCTTCTCCTCTGGTCAGGGATGTGCACTCGTTTCATGTTCGGGGACCATGTGAATGTTCCGGAACCGACTGACCGGGATGGCGCCAGGTGCCTTCGGAGCGTTTGACGATGGAAAAGTGTCAGCGGGGAGTGTCTGATTGTCAAGAGTAAGTCAACCCGCGGTGTGCTCCCCGTCGCGCCTCAGGCCGAACCGAGCCCCAACCCGGGAACTCCATCCGAGTCGGGCCGCCACGTTGGTGCCCGGGAGACCCACTGCCCGCATGGCCCACTCGCAGAGGAGGCGCGCCCAGGCATGCTTCGCGGGTGACGCGGAGATTTCGCTCGGTTCTGCGAGGAGCGAGCGGATCCCGCGAGCCAATCGGCTCCACGACTACAGGCGACCCTTCCGGCCTACTTCCCGAACAAACCCTTGATGAGCTGCTCGGCTCCGCCCCCCTTCATCGGAGCCTCCTTCCCGGCCGGCGCTGCCGTCGCAGGGGCGGCCCCGCCCCGTGCCGGCGCCGGCCCCTTCCCGAGGGCCGTCGCGCAAGGATTGGGCTCTGCCGTGGAGCCGCCGGCCAGGCGCTGCGCCAGCGCCGAGATCCCGCCCGTGGCCAGGCCAGTGCCAATGGATACAGCCGACTTGGCGGCTTGCATCTCGTCGATCCCGACCTTCGGCTCGGCCAGGGTTCCCCGCACCCGCATGAGCTTCACCAGCTCACCGGCCCCGATGCCCGCACTGTCCCGGGGGTTCGGGCGCAACGAGAAGTCGATGGCCTCCGTCTTGAGATTTGCCGTTCCGCTGCTCACCACCGTCATCTTGGACGTCTCGAAGGCAATGCCCCGGTCCGTCGTCGCCATTCCGTCCTTGACCGCAAACTTGATCACCCCACACTTGAGGTCGGTTTGCGGCTCCGTCTTGCGGAACGGGTTCACCTTCTCGATCACCTGCTTGAGAAGGTCCGCCCCGAGGAAATCGACGAACTTGTTGTTGAGCTTTCCCTCGCCCAGGACCAGCAAGAGATCTCCGTTCAGGCCGGCCATCACATCCCGAACCGACCCGCCGCCGCCCCGCAAGTCGATGGCCAGGTCGGTCTTGGCCCCGGTGACCAGATCGGGATTCCCCGCCTGCTGCATCAACTGGCCGAGATCGACGCCCTTCGCATCGATCTTGGTGGCCAGTGCGACAGCATTCCCCGAGGAGGCATCCAGAGCCAGGCGGCCGCCGATGGCGCCGCCCCCCACCCGGCTGCTGAACGGCTGGATTTCGAGTCGCCCTCCGGCAAGCACGAGGCGGACCGCCAGGGCTTCGATGGGCATCTTGTTCGGCAACACGAGCCGGTCGATCTTCACGTCGAGATCGGCGTCCGCTGCCTTGAGGGGAGCCAGGGGCAAGGGATCGGCGGGGAACATCCGCTTGTCCTTGGACGGCTCGGCGGGCGTCCGCGCCGCCGAGGGCTTTGCCTGCGCCCCCCCACCCGCCGGGAGCAGCTCGGAGAGATCGAGGAGCGGAGAGGCGAGCTTCGCCGACACCCTCGGTCGCGGGGCTCCTTTCGAGACGGCCCCGCTTCCGGCCAGCGTGCTCTTGCCGACGCTGGCCTTCAACTCCTCAAACGCGTACGCGCCCTGGGCATCCTTCACGCGCGTCGTCACGCTGAGAGAAGGCAGGGCAGGGGTCTCGGCGCCGAAGGCCTTTGCCGCCGACCTGAGATCCTTGGATTCGAGCGCCACGACAACGTTGATGCCCTTCGCGTTCAGGGCGTCCTTCACCGCACCGGTGGCCTTGATGAGGATCTGCTCCGCCTTGCCCACGCTGGCATCGATCCCGGACACGGACAGTGCCTTGGGCGACCCGCTCACCTGCGCTGCCAGCGCAAACGGCCCAATGGGCGGCACCTGCCGCCCCGCGAACTTGGCCACCTCGGCAAGCTCGGCACCCTTGGCCACCACCTTCAGATTCAGCCCCTCGGCCTCCATGGGTTTGGCCACGCTGCCGTCCACCTCCACGGTGGCACCACCAGCCTTGAGGGTGAGCTTCAGCGGATACGGTCTGGAGGGCGCCGTGAGCCCGGCCAGCGCCCCCACGGTGCCGGCCAGCGTGAATGCCTTCCCGTTATAGGCAGCCGCCAGGTCGAATGTGAGCGGGCTGGTGATCTCCTTGGCCTCGATATCCAGATGGTCCAAGGCAAGGGTGGTCGTCTGCTTCGTCTTGCCGTCGCGGTAGACGAGCGTGCCCTTCTCGACACGCACCTTCTGCACCGCCACGGAGGGGAGGGCGGTCTGCTCTCCCGTTGGCTGCTTTGGCGGTAGCGCGGCCGCAGGCGCTCCGAATGTCCAGTTCCCCGTCCCCTTGGCATCCGTCTCGAGCAGGATGTCGGGCTGGACCAGAATCAGGCGCTTGACCTGGACCTGTCGGAAGATCAGGGGAAGCAGGGCCAGCTCCACCTCGAACCGGCCGAGCTTGACCATCTCGGGCCGCGATCCCCAAGAGGCGTTCGCAAAGGAGACGTCCTTGACGACCACGGCCGGGGAGAAGCCGATCTGCAGATCCAGGTTTCCCCGGATCGTGAGCTCCCGTCCCGTCGCGGCCTTGGCCTGCTCCGCGATGAGCGGCTTGTATGTGTTGAAATCGATCGATTTGACGACAACCACGGCAGCGACGACCAGGACGACGAGCAGGCCAACGACGACGAGCAGCACGGTCTTGAGACGCACGGCGCACACTCCTTCGGCCTCAACTCATCGGGCCGACGAGGGATCAGAGGCGTTTCTTTTCTGGGGCCCGCACACCGGAGACCTCGTCGCTCCTCCGGATGGCCACGGCTCCCAGCATGGCAGCTCCGGTGGCGGCGGCATTCCGAGCGATCAGTCTCACAGCTAATCCTGACATGGGCCACCCGTCAAGTGGAAAGGGTGAAGGAGTCTTGCTGCAAGCAGACACGGGTTCACGGCTGGCCTCCTGCGGTGGACAGGAGGAGCGATCCAAAAGGGAGGTCACGCATGTCTGTTTACGACATATTGCGGGGGGGGAATCGAATTGACACCCGGAGAGCGCCGTGCTAACCATTCTCCTCCCTCTTCTCTATCGCGCAGCACACCCACCTCGATCCTCCTCGGGGCGACGACACGCTGGGGTACCGGGTATGGCATCCAATCGACGCGGAGTATTGGCTCGGGTCCTGGGACTCACGTGGCTCTGGCTGGCCCTGGCATCTCCCGGTCTGGCGCGGGCGCAGGACGCGTCGAGTCCCATCCCGGCGGCAGAGATCGCGTCGCGGACCGCCGAGGTGGCTACCCTGCTGGCGAATGTGGACAGCCTGTCCGCTCCAGGCCCCGAAATGCAGGTGATCGAGCAAGAGCTGCCCGGGATGAGCAAGCGCCTCCAGGACCGATGGGAGCGTCTCCCGCGACGCCTGGCAAGCGATCCTTCCGCGCCTGCACTCCAGGGGCTGGCCTTCGTCTGGCAGGGGATGAGGACGGAGCTGAGCCAATGGACCGACACGTTGGCGCAACGAGGGACGACTCTCCAGCGCGAGCTCAAACGCCTGTCCGACCTGGATGACACGTGGGCGCAGTCCCTGAAGGAGCTCCAGGGCGCTCAGGTCCCGCCGCAGCTGATCTCGGAGATACATGGCATGCGCGAGGCGATCAACTCGGCGCGGACGCGGGTGAACTCACGCCTGGCCGAAGTGCTGGTGTTGGAGTATCGGGTCTCCCTGGAGCAGCGGCGCGCCGATCAGGCGCTGGCGCAGATCGCACGGGCCCGGTCGGAGCTGTTCAGTCGTCTGGGAGTGCGGAATGGTCTGCCCATCTGGAGCCCCGATCTCTGGGCCAGAGCCCGGGGGCAATTCGTCACGGGTCTCCGTGACGCCGGCCTGCGCTGGTGGAATTCCCTGGCGGGTGAAGGGGAGGATCAGGCGAAGCGAGTCGCCCTGCATATTCTGGGGTGTCTTCTCCTGTTCGCCTTTCTCCTGCGAGCCCGTCGGCAGGTCGCGCTCTGGACCGCCTCGGATCGGCGCGCAGGTGTCAACTGGATGCTGGAGCGGCCGGCCTCCGCGGCGCTCGCCCTCGCCATCTTCGCCTCGCCGTGGATCTATCCGGCCTATTCGTTTGCACTCTTTGCCACCTCGCGCTTCATGTCCATCTTCCCGGCGATTCGCCTCCTCCTGGCTCTCGTTCCAGCCGAGTTGTCCCGCGGCCTGTATGCCTTCGGGGTGGTCCTTGCGCTGGAGGCGTTCCGACCGCTGCTCTTTCCGGCGCGGGATCTCGAGCACCTGCTCTTCCTGGCCGACCTCCTGGCCGGAGGCGTGCTGGTCGGCTGGATGTGGCGGGCGACACGCCGCGTCCATCCAGCGGGTGACACGCGGACCACCCAGGGTGGCCCCCCTGATCGCACGCTTGCCTTGCTCCTGTCGTTGACCTTCATCCTGGCGTTCCTGGCGGGAATGGCGGGCTATCTGCAGCTGGCCCGTCTGCTGGCCACCGCCGCGGTGCGGAGCGCGTACGCGTGGCTGGCCCTCCGCGTGGTGGTCTGGCTGGTCCAGCTCGTGGTCGCCTGCCTCCTCTGGGCGCGCCCGCTCGGGGCGCTCGCGTCGGTGCAGCGGAATCGGACCTATATAGAGGAACGGGCCGGTCTCGCCCTGACCTGGATCGGGTTTGCGACCTGGCTCTTGGTCCCATTGAGTGCGCTGACGATTTCCGACGACGCCATCGCCGTGGCTCGGACCGTGCTGGACGCTGGACTCGGGTGGGGAACGGTCCGGATCACCCTCGGCGACGCCCTGCTCTTTGGCGCGACGGCGTGGGCGGCGTTTTCCCTGTCCGCCGCCGTTCGCGCCATGCTCGAAGGCGATGTCTTTCCGCGCGTTCGTCTCGCCGAAGGCGTGCCCCTCGCCTTGGCGAACCTGGCGCACTACGCGATCCTGTTCGTCGGGTTCGTCGTGGCAGTGACGTTTCTGGGCGTCGACCTGACCAAGATCACGATCCTGGTGGGGGCCTTCGGCGTCGGCGTCGGGTTCGGCTTGCAGACGGTCGTGAACAATTTCGCCTCGGGGCTGATCCTCCTGTTTGAGCGGCCCATTCGCGTGGGAGACGTGGTGCAGGTCGGGGAGATCCAGGGCGAGGTCCGTCACATCGGGATCCGGGCCAGTACCGTGCGAACCTGGAAGGGCGCAGACGTGTTCATCCCGAATGCGCATCTGGTGACCGAGAAAGTCACGAACTGGACCTACACCGATCGCAGGCTCCGGATTGACCTCCGCATCGTTGCGGCTGCGGCCAGCGACCCTGGGCGAGTGAAGGAACTGGTGTGCGGGGTTGCGCAGAGCCACCCGGACGTCTTGCGCGAGCCGTCCCCCGCGGCTTTCTCCATCGGTTTCGGAGATGGCGGGCTCACGTTCGAGCTCCGGGTATGGACGACTCGGTTCGAGCGATCTGATGCGATCCGGAGCGAGCTGGCTGAGGCCGTATCCGCTGCCCTGACCGAGGCAAAGATCGGTCACACCACGGTGGGGGGAACGACGACCGGCGGCTGACGCAACGGCCGTGGTACGTAATGCGTAGTCCCGCATTACGACTTGTGTGTGTCCCGCATGTCTAGATGTTGGTGCCGCGGAGCCGGGGGTCAAAGGCGTCGCGCAGGCCGTCGCCGAGCTGGTTGAAGGCCAAGACCGTGATGACGATGGATACCCCTGGAAAGACAACCAGGTGCCACTTGGGGATCAGCATGGAGGCCGCGTCGCCCAGCATGTTGCCCCAGGTCGGCGTGGGAGGCGGAATTCCGGCGCCAAGGAAGCCCAGCGTGGCCTCCAGCACAATGGCGATGCCGAGGGATGTTGTGACGAGAACCAGGTACGTCCCTATACACTGGGGTGCGATGTGAAAAAAGATGATTCTCCACGAGGAGGACCCGAGGCTCCTGGCGGCTTCGACGTATGGAATTTCCCTCACGGCCAAGGCCTGGGACCGGATGATACGGGTGCCATAGGCCACTCTGGTGGCGGCGATGGACAGTATGACCGTCCATGTGCTCGCTCCAAGGGCCGAGGCGAGCAACAGTGCCAGGAGTATGGGTGGAAAGGACAACAACACCTCGACCAGCCGCTCGCCCAACAAGTCGAACGTGCCGCCGAAGAAGGCGCTGGCAACCGCCCACACCGCCCCCAATGTGGTGCCCAGTAGCACGGATGTGACAGCCACGAACAGGGACCATGTCGTGCCATGGACTATCCTGCTCAGCACGTCCCTGCCTATGAAATCCGTCCCCAACCAGTGCTGCCAGCTCGGTCCTTGGGCCCTTGCCAAGACATTTGGCCGAAGGGGGTCATCGGGCGAAACCAACGGGGCGAATATGCCCAGCAGGATGATGAGCACAGCCACCAATCCCCAAATGGTGGAAAGGGGGTAGCGCCGGGCGAAGGTCCTCAACCACTTGAGGCTGCTCTCCAGGGGCTTCCTCACCACTCGGTCTTCAAAACCAGCCTGGACTGCAATTGGTTGTCCCGTGAGAACTCGAGTGGTCTTCACTGAGCCACGCATATCCCTAGTCGGTCCGGCATGGTCGAGTACCGCAGGACGTCTTCAACGGAAATCCCTCGCACGGGATGCCTGGCTGGCCGGTCCTAGTCGTATCGTATTCTGGGGTCCAACCAGGCGTAGCTCATGTCCGTGATCAGGTTCACCACCACGAATACAACCACGTACAGGAGCACGAGGTTCTGGACCACGGGCAAATCCCGGTCCAGGATGGCGTCGATCATGGTCAAGCCCAGCCCAGGGACACCGAAAGCCTTCTCGACGGCGACTGAGCCCCCCAGGGCGACGCCCAGGAAAAGGCTGCTCCACGTTATCACCGGGAGTATCGCATTGCGAAGGGCGTGTCGGGCAATGACCAGTTGCTCGTGCAGGCCCTTGGCCCGGGCCGTCCGGACGTAATCTTCCTGGATGACTTCGAGGAGAGAAGAGCGGACCATGCGCGCCACGAACCCCGCAAATCCAAGACCCAGGACCAACCCGGGACCTGCCACCATCTGAAGGTTCTGCCAGGGGTTCTCCCAGGGATACACGGGCAGAATCGGAGCCTTGTAGTCGAACCAGAGTATCAGGGCAAGGACCACCACGAGGCCTAGCCAGAAGCCGGGGATGGCGACGAACAGAATAGAGAAAATCCTGCTGGCGTGATCCATCCGGGAATTGGGTCTGAGAGCGCTGATCATGCCGATGGGAAAGCCGACCATCCAGGATAACAACGTCGCAAGGATGGCTATCTCCAGCGTAATGGGGCCGCGGCGCAGCACGAACTGGGTGACGCTGTCCCCCCGCAGCAACGATTTGCCGAATTCGCCGGTGCCGATGTCCCGAAGCCATTTGCCATACTGGACCACGAACGGGTCGCGGAGTCCCAGGGCCTGCTCCAGGTTCTCACGTTGCTCTGGGGTCATCCTCCTCGCCCCCTCCAGGCCGAAGATGGCCACCAGAGGGTCGCCCGGAAGCAGGCGCATCGCTATGAAGATGATCATGGTGACGCCAAGCACGGTGGGTATGACGAGCAAGAGGCGTCTGGCCAAGTACTTCCGCACCCTGAAGACTCCTTACGCGACGGAAAGAACGGGGGTGGCGCGTGCGCGCCACCCCCGAGGCAACTACTTGTCAAGCCAGACGAAGTCCCACTGGTAGGTATTGTAGTCAGAGTTGCCACCGACCTTGGGCAGCCCTTTCACATAATTCTGCCAGCCGTAGGCTCTACCGTTGGCGTACATGGCAGTGTTGGGCATCTCGTTGTTGAGGATCTGGTTCAACTGCCGGCCAAGCTGGAGTTTGCGCTGGGCGTTCACCTCGGAGGAGAACTGGTCGAGGAGCTTGTCGAACTCGGCGTTCCTGAAGTTGGTGAAGTTGCTGTCGGATTTCTTACCCGTGGCCTTGTTAAGGCTGTAGCACATCCGTATGGTGGCGCCCAGGTCCGCGCCTCCCAAACACGCAGCGTGGGAGATCATGTCGAAAGTACCGGCGACCTGCCGGTCCACCATCGCGGAGACCTGCACGACCTCGAGGCGGGTCTTCACCCCCAGCAGCCGCTCCCACTCGGCCTGGGCGTAGGCCGCGAGCTGCCTGTTCTGGGGGGATTCCCTGACCACGAAGTTGAAGGTCTTGGTGATGCCGCTGGGATATCCGGCGTCGGCCATGAGCTTCTTGGCGTCGGCTATGGCTTTCTCCCTCGTGGCAGGAGCATTGGGGTACTCCTTCATCAGCTCCTCGTAGCTCTTGCCGTATGGGGGCGGAAGGTAGTCAGCCAACTGTGCTGTCGGGTCGAACTGCTGGGTGATCTTGCTGAGGGCGTCCTGGTCGAGGGCCAGGTGCAAGGCGCGGCGCACACGGTTGTCATTGAACGGCGGGCGGTCGGTGTTGAAGCCTATCCAGGAGGACAGGTTCGGCGCCAGCCAGATGAGGCCGGACATGTTGGGACTGGCCTTCACCTTCTGGTACGCGCTGGGGTCCAGCCACATCGCCCAGTCAACCTGACCGCCCAGCAGCGCCGCGGCCAGCTCGGGCGTCCAGGCCTTCAGCCAGACATGGACGATGCGGTCGACGTAGGGCGCATGGGGGTTCCAGTAATTGGGGTTCCTGACCATCTCCCATGACTCGGTGGTGCGGGTCTTGTACATGAAGGGTCCGGTGCCCGGGAAGTTATCCACCTGCTTCAGATCGCCCTTGTACTTGTCGAGGGCACTCTTGCTGGTGATGACGTTCCAGCCCCCGGCGAGAGAGGCAAGGAAGGTGTACGAGTCCCTGGGCTCGGAGAGCTTCATCTCGACGGTGTGGCGGTCGCGCACCACGGTCTCTTTTATGGGCAAGATCCGCAAGCTGAGCAGATTCGCCGGCGGGAAGACGATACGGTCAAAGGTCGCCTTCACGTCTGCCGCTGTAAAATCCGTCCCGTCGTGGAACTTGACGCCCTTCCGCAGGTGGAAGGTGTAGGTCATCCCGTCGGAGGAGATGTCCCAGCTGGTGGCCAAGCTCGGGATGATGGGCAGCTTCGGGTCCCTCGGATCCTGCCGCACCAGCAGGTCGTACATGGGCGACTGGGCGCCAACGTTGGCGATGGTCCCGGAAGCGTATATGTCGAACATCGAGGGAGGGCCGTGCGCCGCCAGCCTCAGGGTGCCGCCGCGCTTGGCCTTCTCGTGGTCAATGGCCTTCATGTAGAAGGGTTCGGCAGACTGGGCCGTGGGCGTTGGCGCCGCCGCGAGAGTCGGTGTCGCCGCGGGACCGCACGCGAGGGCCAGGACCAGAACGACTGCCACGATGAGGCCGAGAATGCCTGACGCCCTGCAGAGCCGCCATTCCATAGCTCACCTCCAGCAATGGGTGACACGACACATCGCGACGACAGGTAGGCTCTGAGGTCATCCGTCGCGATTACTGGCAGACGGAAGAGCATTGCAGCGGAGGAACCGCCGGATAGGATGCTGGAAACGGGGCGCGGCTGCCAGCGGCGGGAAAGCCCGGGGCATGGTGACCGCCGGACGGCCAAGCCAGGGACAGCCCAGTGGCAACCAGTGGTGGCAGGGACGCTACCACCAGCGGAATGGCGGGTCAAGCGGAATCTTGCCGTGATTCCTGATTACACGCTGCGCACTTTTCGGGGGGCCGCCAGCCAGACGACGCCGGAGGAGAGCGCACTCAAGCCCGCCGCAACCAGGAAGGCCGGCCGGTAACTCTGTTGCCAGTCGAACATGAAGCCCCCGAGCCATGGGCCGATGGCCGACCCGAGGCCGATGACGGCTTCGGTGACGCCGTAGATCAGCCCGAAGCTCCTTCCCTGAAAGAGGTCGGCAGACACTGACATGAAGGTCGGGGCCGTGGCACCCCAGCCGGCCCCGAAGAAGAGCACGAACAGATAGGCCGGGAGGGGGAGCTGCGCATCGCGCAGGCCAACCAGGCACAGCGCTGCCGCCGCGAGGCACCCGGCACCGGCCGTGAACGTCTTCTCCCTGCCCACCCGGTCGGACAGCCAGCCCCACAAGATGCGGAATCCCGACGAGATGACACCGACGAGCGCGATCATCACCGCCGCGGTCATCCGGGGGAACCCGCAGTCCACGAGAAAGCGGGCGGCATGGATGACCAGCATGTAGACGGGGATGATTCCCAGGAAGGCAAAGGCCAGTAGCGCCCAGAACCTCCCCTCCCGGGCGGCGCGGGACAGCGTCCATTCCGTCTGGGCCCAGTCGTGGTCGATGATCCTCAGCCCCTTCGTTGGGCCCGACACCGGCGCTGGGCCATCGGGCAGCAGATGCATGTCCTGTGGTTTGTGGCGGAGGAACGCCGCACTGGCCGGAAACAGGAGCACAAAGACCAGCACCCCGAGCACCAGAAAGGCCGTCCGCCAGCCCGCCCGGTCGATCACATACTGGGTGAGGGGGACCAGGACAAAGGTGAGGAGCCCCATCCCGGACACGGCGATGCCACTCGCCGTGCCTCGGCGCCGCTCGAACCAGTGGGCGAGGATCGCGCTGTAGGCGACGATGCTGACAAAGGTCACGCCCAGGGCGACCAGCAGGCCATAGAACACATAGAACTGGCCCAGGCTCTGCACACGGGAGGACAGGCAGAGGCCGGTCGAGAGCAGCACGATGCCGGGCAGGATGACTCGCCGGGGTCCGAGCCGGTCGATCAGGGCCCCGACGGCCGGCGCGGTCACCGTGTAGACGACGAAGGCGAGCGACTGCACCCCTGCGCCGCCGGCCCGGCTCCAGCGAAACTCCTCCAGGAGTGCCACGAACAGCACGGAGAAGGTGGTCCGCATGGAGGCCCAGACACCCGTCGACAGAAACGCCAGCCCGACAATGATCCAGCCATAGAAGAAGGGCAGCTTCGTGTCTGTCCGTTCCCCCGGTCCCATGGTCCCCTCTCACCTCCCGGCCCAGTCGCATCCTCGAACAGCCGCGCCGGCACTGGCCGGACTCAGTTGCCCCGCGCTCTTCGCCCTCCTCTCCGACTTCCGCCGATCGGCGACTTGGGGAGGGCGATCGCCTGGGGCTCCCCTACGCCTTGCGCCAGTCGTCCACCAGCTCTCGGATCGCCTCGCCGGGAATGGTCTTCAGCCGCTTGGGGTTGGTCTTCCCGTCAGGGAATTCGCTCTGGGGATCGGCATAGGGGACGTTGGTTCCGCGGCATAGGGGACGACGCTGGTTCCGAAGGAAACTTATCGTGCGCCTCTCACGCCTGACCCACCGCCCCGACGACGCTCCGATTCACGGCGGAGGTGGTCACGCCGAGGAAGCGGGCCACCGCTGCGCCGGGGACGCCCGCCTCGGCCATCGCCATCTGACAGCAGCGCTTACGGGCGTGGCTGACGGCCCGGCGGCGGCGGCCGGAGCGTAGCTCCGCTTCGGTCACGCCGGCCCGGCGGGCCACGTCCCGTGCGAGCCGATCCAGGTCTGGGGCTTTCCGTGCGACCCCCAGGGCGTGCCGCGTCCGCTCCGTCGCCTCGGCGAGGAGCGGCTCCACGAACTCCCCCCCGCCCAGGATCCGCTAGTCGGCGATCGTCGGCTCCCCCTTCCGGCGGAGGGCGCGCACCTGCGACCAGCCGCCGGCACTGCGGATCAGGCCCCCGCCCACGAGGTCGGGGCGCCGCCCG
>DATIFO010000264.1:0-6017 GCA_035455275.1 Methylomirabilis sp. (SeqCode)
ATGGAACGCGATTCGGAAGGCAGCAAGGTCCTGTACCTGGAGGCGAGCGATCCGAAGGAGAAGGAGGTCTCCATCGTCGAGACCTTCGTCCTCACCCGGTCGGAGGTCCGCCACAGCGTGGATCCCAGCCAGGCCCGGCCCATCTCCGAGGCCGACCGCGCACAGTTCGCCAAGTACCTCCAGGCCAACAAGAACGTGGTCATCGATGACGACATCCGCCGCCTGGCCGACCAGATCGTGGGCACCGAGACCAACCCGATTCTGGCCGCACGCCGGCTCTACGACTGGGTGCTCGACAACGTGGATTACTGGGTCAAGGATCCGAAGAACAAGAAGGCCTCGCCGGTCGGCAGCACCACCTACTGCCTGACCTTCCGCACGGGGAACTGCACCGATTTCGAGTCCCTCTGGACGTCTCTGGCGCGGGCCAAGGGCATCCCCACCCAGATCGTGTACGGCTCCTTTCTGAAGCCCGAGCTCCGCGGGCGCGACGACGACCAGAGTTACCACTGCTGGGCCGAGTTCTACGCGCCCGGCCTGGGCTGGGTTCCCCACGACGTGGCGGTGGCCGACCTGTACGCGGGCGACTTCCCCGTCAACAGTGACAACGAGCGCCTGGTCCGGCTCACCACGGCCGACGGCACCTTCGGCCCCGACCCCAAGAAGGTCAACTACTACTTCGGCAACCTGGACGAGCGGCGGGTGGTCTGGTCCCGCAACCGCGACCTCAGCCTCAGCCCGAGACAGGACGGCGAGCCCGTGAACGCCCTCCCCAAGGCGTACGTCGAGGTGGACGGCAAGGTCCTGCCCGAGACCACGGGGTGGGTGCGAAAGCTCACTTACAAGGAGCGGCAGTGAGTCCCGGGGCCTGGTGCACGGAGTGACCGGTCCCCCGTGGATGAGACGGCCCCCCAGGGTGGATCCCTCCGCACGGACACGGTCTTGCGCTACCTCCAGCGTGTGCGTGACGCGCGCTGCGTTGGCTGCGGTGCGGGCGTGTGCGGCCACGAGGCCGTGATGTCCCTGGTCATGGGCTTCCAGGGGAGCCCCCGCTGCCTGCCGTGCCTGGCCGTGGGGCTGGGACGCCTGCGGCATGAGTTTCGGGACCATGTCTTCGCGTACATTGACCACCACGAGTGCCTCCGCGCTGGATGGGATGAGGCCAGCCGGACCGAAGGATTCGATCCGGCACCCCCACCGGCTTGCCTCTGGGCCGCGGGGGCGGAGGCCACCCCCGTGAGCGACGACGACCGAGACCACCAGGAGCGGGAGCCGCCCCAGCAGCCCGCCGCGACGGCCCAGTGGGACGCCGGCGACATCGGGTGCGGGGACCTGGTGCTGGAGCTGCGGATGCGCCTGCACGCCATGCGACCTGGAGACGTGTTGAGACTTACGGCCCGGGATCCGGGGGCTCCCGAGGACCTGCCGGCGTGGTGCCGGTTGACGGGACATGCCCTGGTGTCCTCGCGACATCCCGAGTACTGGATCAAGCGAAAGGAGGGGTAAGCCCATGCCTGGCAAGTTCTGCGTCAGCCTGACCTGCGCCAAGGACAATCGCGACAAGGCGACCGTCGCCTTCGTGGTGGCCAACGCCGCCGTCGCCTCCGACAAGGAGACTCTCGTGTTCCTGAGCACGGAGGGAGTCCATCTCTCTCAAAAGGGGTACGCCGACGATATCCGGGAGGAGGGGTTCGCCCCGCTGAAGGACCTCATGGAGAACTTCGTCAAGGCGGGCGGCAAGGTCTACGTGTGCTCGCCCTGCTTCAAGCGGCGGAAGCTGGACGAGGGGACCCTCATCCCCGGTGCGACGATCGTCGGCGGGGCGAAGCTGGTCGAGTTCCTGGGCGACGGCAGCCCCTGCATCACCTACTGATTGAGCCGCCAGGACGCCAAGGACGCCATGACTATTCCGGCAAACCTTCCGCAGGCCGACGCCGTGTGCGAGGGCGGCGACCTGGATTGCGGAAGCGGTCTGCTCCTGATCATCCGCAATGCCATGGAGCCGCTCCCGGCGGGCGGCGTCCTGGAGCTGCGCAGCCGGGAGCGCAGCGTCAAAGAGGACCTGCCGGCCTGGTGCGGGATGGTGGGCCACACGCTCCTGGCGGTCGAGCCAGCCGACGAGAAGCTCCTGCGCTACTTCATCCGGAAGAAGGGGACGGACGAGACGCTCCGCTCGGATCTGGAGCAGGCCAGGTCCCACGCCTGGCTGGTGCGGGTGCGATGGACGGGGGAGATGCGGTCCCAGGCCTTCGTCCGGAACCACTCGTTTGCGGTGGGCCAGCCGGCGAGCTTCGATACCCAAGACCCGGCGCCGAGCGCCCTGGAATACCTGCTGGCGGCCTTGGGTGGGTGCCTGGTGGCGGGATTGCAATGGCGGGCCTCGCGCCGGGGGATCGCGATTCAGAATCTGGAGGTCTCCCTGAAGGCTCAGGCGGACAACATCCTGGTCTTCCTGGGAATCGAGGAGTCCGGGCACCCGGGCCTGCAGGGGGTCGAAGGGTCGCTGTACGTCGAGGCCGACGCCGAGGACGACGTGCTCCAGGCCCTGTGGGAAGAGACGCAGCTCCGCTGCCCGCTCACGCAGTCGCTCGTCCGCCAGGTCCCTGTCAACATCTCGATCAAGAGGGCATGATGGCACGCTGGCCGCAGTATCCCGTGACGGTGGTTGGGAGCTGGCCCCGCCCCTCGTGGCTCTTGGACGCCATGAAGCGGAAGCGCGCCGACCTGCGCGCGCTCCAGGATGACGCCACGCTCCTGGCGATCAAGTACCAGGAGGACGCCGGCGTGGACATCATCGCCGACGGCGAGCAGCGCCGGGACAACTTCTACTCGTTCATCTGCGACCGCGTGGAGGGACTCCGGCTGATGTCCATGGCGGAGCTCTTGGACCACGTCGAGGACAAGGCCGCCTTCGAGAACCTGCTCCGCGCCCTGGACGTCCCGGCCTTCGCCATCAAGAACCCGACGGTGGTGGGGAAACTCAAGCCCGTGCGCTCTCTGGTGCTCGACGATTTCCGCTTCCTGCGCGAGCACACCAAGCAGCCGGTGAAGGTCACGCTCCCCGGTCCGTATCTCCTGAACCGCTCGACCTGGGTCAAGAACCTGTCGGAGGCCGCCTACCCGACACGAGAGTCCCTGGCGGACGATGTCGTGGGGATCCTCCGGGGAGAGCTGCGGGCCCTGGCCGAGGCCGGGGCCGACATGGTGCAGTTCGACGAGCCGGTCCTCACCGAGCTCGTCTTCGCCGGCAAGTCCGCCACGCGCACCTTCATGTGCGCGGCGCTGGCCGCCAGCGCCAGCCCCGAGGGGGAGCTGGAGTTCGCCGTGGACCTGATCAACCGGGTCGTGGAGGGTGTCCAGGGGCCCATCCTGGCCCTGCACGTGTGCCGCGGAAACTGGAGCCAGAAGGAGGAGATCCTCTTGCAGGGCCCCTACGATCCGCTGATTCCCTACTTCAGCCGGATGAAGGTGAACCAGCTCGTCCTGGAGTACGCCACCCCGCGCGCCGGTTCGCCCGAGCCGTTGCGCCAACTGCCCAAGAGTTTCCAGATCGGATACGGGGCGGTCAATCCCCGCACCCCGGACGTTGAGCCACCGGACGAGATCGCCGCCCACGTCCGCCGCGTCGTAGAGGTGGTCGGTCCAGATCGGGTGTTCTTGAATCCCGATTGCGGATTCGGCACCTTCGCGGACCGGCCGGTGGGTACGCCGGATATCGCGTTCCGCAAGCTCTGCGCCCTCTCCCGGGCCGCGGAACAGCTTCGACGCGATGGGGCCTGACCCTGCCGCGTCCAGGGGTCAAGGTGCCAAGGGCGGTAGCCCCCGGAATCCACTCACCGCCTAGATCGCTGATCATCTTCCTGCATCCTTCCAGACCAGTTGCCCCTCACCTGATGCAGATCCTCGCCTGAAATCACGCACATCGCCTGGGCTCGTCACCGTTTTCGCCACCCGTTCATCCTTGGCACCCCGGTTGCTTTCCCTCTGGGGCATGGTCAAAGTGCTGGGGTCACCGGAGGTGAGACTCCCATGAGCGTGTGCCTTGGCATGGACATCGGCGCCATCAGCGTCAAGGCGGCGGTCATGGGCGATCCGGAAGACCGCGAAGCGCTGGAACGGCTCGCCAGGTGCGGCGAGTTCTCCTGGCTGCGCTCGCCCCGGCCGCTCCTCCTCTCGTCCTACCGCCGCTGCCTGGGGGATCCCGTGGGCGTCGCCGAGACCCTGGTGGCTTCCGTTCAGAAGCACGTCCGTGGCCCGGGCCCGGAGCGGATCCGGGCCACCGGGCGGTGCGCCTGTCTGCTGCAGCGGCGCTTGGGGGTCGACCGGGTCAACGAGTTCAAGGCCGTCGCCGCGGCCTCGGGCTTCCTGCACCCGGAGGTGGCGACCATCTTCGAGATGGGCGGGGAGACCTCCAAGTTCCTCCGCCTGGAGCGGGACGCCGCCTCGGGACGGGTGCGCCTCCTGGACTATGAAACGAACGGCGATTGCGCCGCCGGGACCGGTTCGTTCATCGATCAGCAGGCGAGCCGTCTCCGGTTCAGCGTGGAGGAGGTTGGCGCCGTCGCGTGCTCGGCTCCTTCGGCGGCCCGGATCGCCGGCCGGTGTTCGGTCTTCGCCAAGACCGACATGATTCACGCCCAGCAGAAGGGCTACGGCCCACCCCAGATTCTCCGCGGCCTGTGCGACGCCGTGGCCCGGAACTTCAAGGGGAGCATCACCAAGGGGAAGCCGGTGGTGCCCCCTGTGGCGTTCATCGGCGGCCTGGCCAGGAACCCGGGGGTGGTCCAGGCCCTGCGGGAGCTGTTCAAGCTCGACGAGCGCCGGTTCTTCGTCCCCGAAGCCTACGCCTGGTTCGAGGCAATCGGCGCCGCCTTGCTTTGTGCCGAGCCGGCGAGCCCCCCGCTCCGCTCCGTGCCGGGGCCCGGGGCCGCGGCACGAGCCGGGAACCTCTCGTCGGGCGTCATTTCGGCCGACGGGGCGACGGCACGGCCGCTGAGCCTGGAGCATGTGCTTCTCCTCCGGGACCGGGCCCGGCCCTCCCGCGCACCCGCGGACGGCCGGGTGGTCGACGCCTACCTCGGCATCGATGTGGGCTCGGTCAGCACCAACCTCGTCGTGCTGAGTCAGGATGCCGAGGTCATGCACGACATCTATGTCCGGACCGAGGGTCGCCCCGTGGAGGTGGTGAAGGTCGGCCTCCGGACGATCGCGGAGGCCCTCGGAGGCCGCATCCGGATCCGGGGAGTCGGCACCACGGGCTCGGGCCGCGAGCTCATCGGGGAGCTGGTGGGGGCCGACACGATCACCGACGAGATCACGGCCCACAAGACCGGCGCCACCTATGTCAGCCGGACGCTCCTCGACGAGGAGGTGGACACCATCTTCGAGATCGGGGGACAGGACGCCAAGTTCATCGCCCTCGACAGCGGCGTGGTGGTGGACTTCGCCATGAACGAGGCCTGCGCGGCCGGGACAGGCTCGTTCCTGGAGGAGCAGGCCGAGCGGCTGGGCATCTCCATCAAAGGGGAGTTCGCCCGGCTGGCCTTCCAGTCCCAGCATCCCGTCCGGCTGGGGGAGCGCTGCACGGTGTTCATGGAGCAGGACGTGAACGCGTGGCTGCAGCGCGGCGCCGGCCGTGAGGACCTGGTGGCGGGGCTGGCCTACTCCGTGGCCTTGAACTACCTGAACCGCGTGGTCCGGGGCCGCCGCATCGGGGAGGTGATTTACTTCCAGGGGGGCACGGCCTACAATGATGCCGTGGCCGCCGCCTTCGCCGGGGTCCTGGGGAAGCGCATCATCGTCCCGCCGTTCAACGGCGTGGTGGGGGCCATCGGCATGGCCCTCCTGGCCCGGGAGAAGGCGGAGGCGACGGCGCGCCCCACCACCTTCCACGGCTACGACCTGGATGTGGTGCACCATACCCTCCGCGAATTCACCTGCAAGGGCTGCTCGAACACCTGCGACATGCAGGAGTTCACCGTCGAGGGGGTCAAGACCTACTGGGGCGACAAGTGCGG
>DATIFO010000265.1:0-11947 GCA_035455275.1 Methylomirabilis sp. (SeqCode)
TGTCCGCGCCGGGCGGTAGTAACCGTCCATGCGTCTGGTCTTGGACACCAACGTCCTGCTTTCTGTCCTCGCCTTTCCTGGCAGCAAACCAGATCAAGTGCCTCAGCGCGTCCGTCAACCGGGACCTGGCCAAGGACATCAGCTTGCCTTCCGTGACGGCAGAGCCGTCCGGTTTCTGGTGTCAAGGCGGATGCCTCACATCAGGTATGAGCAGGGCGGGAAGGATGACGGCGACGGGCGACCTGCGTCGGGCGGCTTGCGGCGCTGGAGGGGGAGAGCGTCCGCGGGGACACCTGCCCTTGGCCTGGAGTATGCGCACCCTGCTTACAGGGCAGGTCCACGCGATCGATCGCCACCACAGCCCGAAAGGGTCACCACGGAGTTGGGCATGAGGCTACGCCTCGCACCGAGACCATGAGAATGGGCGGTAACGGACCAGCCTCGCGCCGCAAGTCGTCACTCCGCTGGATTCCGGCTGGAGTTTACCCCGATGGAAATCGGGGCCGGAATGACGACGGAATTTTCGGAGCAGGCACTGAGGCCACGGAGAATTGATTTGGGGTCAGGGCTTGGCTTCAGAGCCGGACGGATCAGCCCTTGGTTTTCAACTGGGATTCATTCTTGGCGATGAATTCCTTGATCTCCTCGGCCATGGTCAAGAGCTTGAGCCACTGCTCCTTGTAGAGCGTCACCGGGAAGCGGCCCAGGCCGTACACCGACACGCCGCCCTTCTCGCTCACCCGGATGCTCGTGGACCCCTTGCTCTTGGCCTTGAGTGCCTCGTTCTCGGCCCGCAATCGCTCCAGCTCGGCGTGCAGATCTTCACCTGGCATGGTGTCTCCCCTTTCCTGGTCTGCTGCGTCTGGCCCCAGAGCCTACGCCTTTTGATCGGGCGGCTTGAAGAGGTAGGACTCGATGAAGCGATCCACGTCCCCGTCCAGGACCGCGGTGACGTTCCCGGTCTCCTCGCCCGTCCGGTGGTCCTTCACCATCTGGTAGGGCGCCAGGACGTACGAGCGGATCTGGCTGCCCCAGGCGATGGCCTGCTTCACCCCCTCCAGCTTGGACATCTCCTCGTCCTTCTGCGCCTTGTAGTGCTCGTACAGCCGAGCCCGCAGGACTTTCATGGCCATGGCCTTGTTCTTGTGCTGCGACCGCTCGTTCTGGCACTGGGCCACGATTCCGGTGGGCAGGTGGGTGATGCGAACGGCCGAGTCGGTCACGTTGATGTGCTGCCCGCCGTGGCCGCCGGCCCGGTAAGTATCGATGCGCAGGTCCTTCTCGTCGAGCTTGATGTCGATATCGTCGGAGATCTCGGGAAACACGAACACCGACGCGAAGGAGGTGTGCCGCCGCTTGTTGGCGTCGAAGGGGGAGATCCTGACCAGCCGGTGGACGCCGATCTCCGCGCGGAGGTACCCGTAGGCGTAATTCCCCTCCACGGTGACGGTGACGTTCTTGATCCCCGCCTCCTCGCCCTCCAGGATGTCGATAATGTCGGTCTTGAACCGCTTGGTCTCCGCCCAGCGCATGTACATGCGGAGCAGCATCTGGGCCCAGTCCTGGGACTCGGTTCCTCCGGCGCCCGCATTGATGGCGAGGATGGCGTTGCCCTTGTCGTACTGGCCCGAGAGGACCGTCTGGAGCTCCATGGATCGGACGCGCCGCGCGAGCTCCTGGAGACCGGCGTCCACCTCCTGGAGCGTCTCGACATCCTCTTCATCCACGGCCAGCTCCAGCAGCATCCGCTGCTCCTCCACCTCCTTGATCAGCGCCGCATGCTGCTCCAGCGTCTGGCGGATGTCGCTCTGTTCCTTCAGGAGCTTCTGGGCCTTCTCCTGGTCCCCCCAGAATTCCGGCGCCGCCGTGGCCGCCTCCAGGGCCTGAAGCCGGGTCGCCTTTCCCGGGACGTCAAAGATACACCCGGAGCTGTTCCAGCTTTCGCTGAAGCTCATCCGCGCTGCGCTGAATATCCGGAATCATCGCCGCCTCCTGCGGGTGAGTCCCTTGAGTCTCTTGCGTCCGTTGAGTCCGTTGAGTCCGTCACATTCGAAATTCACAATTCGACATTCGAGATTCCACCCTGCCCTCCGCCCGCCGCCCTCTGCCCTCAGCTGGCTGCCCCTTCCCGTCGCGCCGCCCACCGGACGCGTCCGAGGGCCAGAAGATACGCACCCAGGAATACCAGACACGCCCAGGCCAGGACATCCCCATGGCGCGTGTAAGGGGTCTCCGCGCGGCGAGGCCGGATCGTCCCGACGAGCACAGCCTCCGTGAAGATCCCGGCCTGCTCGAGGACCTCGCCCGTCGGGGCGATCACCGCGCTGATCCCGGTGTTCGCCGCCCGGACGAGGTAGCTCCCGTTCTCCACGGCGCGCATGGCCGCCATGGCCAGGTGCTGATAGGGGGCGCCGCTCCGCCCGAACCAGGCGTCGTTGGTGATGTTCACCAGGAAGTCCGCCCCGCCGCCGGCGAACTGTCGCACCTCCTCCGGGAAGACCACTTCATAGCAGATCATGACCCCAAATCGCAAGCCGTCCAGCGTGAAGACGGTGGCGCTCCGGCCCCGGCCGAAGTCCCCGATCCCCACCACCAGCTTATCCAGGAAGAAGAAGATCTGCTTGAGCGGCACGTATTCGCCGAAGGGCACCAGGTGCCGCTTGTCATACCGGCCGTGAATCTGTCCATCGCGCCCCAGAAGGAATGCAGTGTTGTACAACCGTTTGTCCTCCCCTTCGTCCGGACTCCCGATCAGCATAGGGATGCCCGTCTCCACCACCAGCCGGTGGACCCGCACGCCGAGCTTGGGCTCAAACCGCAGGAAGAACGGCACCGCTGCCTCCGGCCAGACGATCAGCGCCGGGTGCTCCGCGGCCGCCTTCCGCGCGAGCCGCTCGTAGATGTCCAGGGTCGCTGTCTGGTAGCTCTTGTCCCATTTCAACGACTGGTCGATGTTCCCCTGGAGCAGCCCCACCCGGATCGGGTCACCCCCTGTCGGGTCCCGCCAGAGAATCCCCGCATAGCCGACGGTCGCCGCCAGGGCGAGACATGCCAGCCCCACGGGCAGGAGCGCACCGCGCAGGTGTGCCCCCTCCGCCGGAGGGCGCAGCCAGCGCGCCAGAAGATCCGCCAGCGTCCCGTTCACCAGCACCAGGAGCGCGGAGATTCCATAGACGCCCACGGCCGAGGCCAGGAGACGAACCGTGGGCTGGCGGTACTGACTGTATCCCAGCAGGACCCAGGGGAACCCCGAGAACAGGTACGTCCGGAGCAATTCCAGCCCCGTCCACAGCCCGGCGGCCGTGAGCGGCACGATCCCCTTGGGAATTCGGAGCCGGCGCTCGCCCAGGACCAGGAGCCAGGCGAACGCGGCCGTGTAACCTGCCAGGACCCCGCACAGCAGGAGCAGGGTCACCAGACTCAAGGCCAGGGGCATCCGGCCGTAGGTGGTCATCGTGTTGATGACCCACCAGATCGTCGCCAGGTAGAAGGCCAGGCCGGAAGCGTACCCGAGCCAGGCGGCCTGCCGCGGTGGCGCCCCCTCGACCGCAACGAACAGCGGGACCAGCGCGACGAAGGCGACGGCGCCGATGTCCCAGGCGGGGAACGCCAGGCAGCAGAGCAGGCCGCTCCCCAGCGCCAGCCCCAGCCGCAGGGGGAGCGGCAGGGCCAGGTGGAGCCGCGCCCGCTCCACGATCACACCCACCCGATCCATATCAGCGCGTAGAGGACGGGCCCCGCGAACATCAGACTGTCGAGTCTGTCCAGGACTCCGCCGTGCCCGGGGATGATCCCCCCGCTGTCCTTGGCCGAGGCAGCGCGCTTCACCGCGGACTCGCACAGGTCGCCGGCGATGCCGGCGATCGCGAGGATGAGCCCGACCACGGCTGCCCGCCCCCAGGGAAGCCGGGGCCACACCCAGGCGCTCCCGGCGACGCCCAGAAGCATCGTGGCGGCTATCCCGCCCACGGCCCCCTCCAGCGTCTTCTTGGGGCTGATCCGCGGACACAGCGGACGGCGACCCAGGCGCGATCCCACGTAATAGGCCCCGGTGTCCCCGGCCCACGTGGTGAAGGCGAGATAGAAGATGAGCTGCCGTCCGTCACTCAGACCGCGGAGCAGGCTGGCAAAGCTCAGCAGACCACCCACGTAGGCCACCCCCAGCACCATCCAGGCGCCCTGCAAGACGCCCACGCGGAACTCCCCAGGCAGCAGGGTCGCGCGCAGCAACGCCGTGCAGGCCAGCAGGGGCAGGAGGCCGACCAGCCTGTCGCTCCACACGGCGGCGCCGTACCATCCGAGCGCCCCCACCAAGATCAGGCACGAGAGCCCCCGATCCGTCCCCAAGGGGCACAGCCGGGAGAACTCCCAGGCGGCCAAGGCGACGGCCAGGCCGACCAGCAGCGTGAAATGAATCAGCGAGCCGAATTGGACGAGGAGCAGGAACAGGGGGATGAGCAGGAGCGCGCTGAGGATCCGCTGTCGGTGCATGATTCCGCCGTCCGCCATCCCGCACCGGCGGGCCGGGCGGACTCAGAATTCCATGATTTCCTTTTCCTTCTTCGCCAGGAGCTCGTCCACATTCTTGATCATCCGGTTCGTCAGGTCCTGGGTCCTTTCCATGCCCTTGCGGAGCCCGTCCTCGGACACCTGCTTGTTCTTCTCCAGCTTCTTCAAGGCCTCGTTGGCGTCGCGGCGCATGTTGCGGACGGCCACCCGGCCCTCCTCCGCGATCTTGTGCACGACCTTCACCAGCTCGCGGCGGCGCTCCTCGGTGAGGGTGGGGATCGCCAGCCGGATGACCTTGCCGTCGCTGGTCGGCGTGATCCCCAGGTCCGACTTCAGGATGGCCTTCTCGATGATCGGCACCATGGAGGGCTCCCAGGGCTGGATCGTGATCAGGCGGCGCTCCGGCACGGCCAGGCTGGCCACCTGATTCAAGGGCGTGGAGGTCCCGTGGTAATCCACATGGATGCCGTCCAGCAGCGCCACCGAGGCGCGCCCCGTCCGGACGCTGTTGAATTCCTTGACCATGGCCTCGGTGGCCCGCTTCATCTCCTGTTCCGCCTTGCGGAGGACGTTTTCCATGGACCGTCAGCCTCCCCTGACCAGGGTGCCCACGCGCTCTCCCATCACCAACTGGCGCAGACACCCCCGGGTGTTCAGGTTGAAGACCACGATGGGAAATCCGTTATCCATGCACAGCGAGATGGCCGTGGAGTCCATGACCTTCAGGCGCCGGCTCAGCACCTCCAGATAGGTGAGCTCGTCGAACTTGGAGGCGGTGGGATCGATCTTCGGATCGGCGGTATAGACCCCGTCCACCTTGGTGGCCTTGAAGACCACGTCGGCCCCGATCTCCATGGCGCGGAGCGATGCGGCCGTGTCCGTGGTGAAATACGGGTTGCCCGTCCCGCCTACGAAGATCACCACCCGTCCCTTCTCCAGGTGGCGCAGGGCGCGGCGACGGATGAATGGCTCGGCCACCTCGCGCATCTCGATGGCGGTCTGGACCCGCGTGTCCACCCCCACCTTCTCCAGGGCGTCCTGCAGGGCCAGGCCGTTGATGACCGTGCCCAGCATGCCCATGTAGTCGGCCGAGGGGCGGTCCATCCCGCGGGCGCTGGCCTCCACCCCGCGGAAGATGTTGCCGCCGCCGATGACCACGCCCATCTGGACGCCCAGGCGATGGACCTCCTGGATCTCCCCGGCGATGAATCCGACGACCTCGGTGCTGACGCCGTACTCCAGACCGCCCGCCAAGGCCTCGCCGCTGATCTTCAGAAGGATCCGCCGGTACTTGAGGTCCGCCATCCGAGACCGCCTTACTCCGCCGCCCGCTTCTCGACCCCTTCGCCCAGACGGAACCGGGCGAACCCCCCCACGCTGACTGCCTCACCCAGACTCTTCTCGGTCGCCTTCAGGACATCCCGGACTTTTTGCTTCCCCTCGGGGTCCCGGATGAAGACCTGGTCCACCAGGCAGCGCTCCGTGTAGAACTTTTCGAGCCGGCCCTGGATGATCTTCTCCTGGATCGCCGCCGGCTTCCCCTGGAGGTCAGGCTGGGCGCGCAAGATGTCCCGCTCCCGCTCGAGGATCTCCGCCGGCACCTGGTCGCGCGTCACGTACGCGGGCTCGGCCGAGCACACCTGCAGGGCCAGCTCCTTCGCCAGTTGCGCCAACCCGTCGCCGTTGGCCACCGCGTCAGATGTACAGCGCACCTCCACCAGGACGCCGATCTTGCCCCCGGCATGAACATAGCTCGCGACCAGGCCCTTCGACCCTGGCGGCAGGGCCAGTCTGGCAGCCCGGCGGACCACCACATTCTCGCCCAGGGACCCGATGGTCTCCTTGACCACATCGGCCACGCGCTTGCCGTCGAGGGACCGGTCCAGCAGGACGCTCACATCCGCCGCGGCGCCGTCCGCGCCGACCAGGGCGGCCAGCGAACGGGTGAGGCCCGTGAACTGCTCCGTGCGGGCCACGAAGTCCGTCTCGCAGTTGACCTCGACCAGCGCCCCCACATCCCTTCCCGGCGAGACCCAGGTCACCACCAGGCCGTCGGCCGCGGTCCGGCCCGCCTTCTTCTCCGCGACCTTCAATCCCCGCTTCCGCAGGACCTCGATCGCCTTCTCCAGGTCCCCGCCGGATTCCGCCAGGGCGGCCTTGCACTCCATGATCCCCGCGCCGGTCTTCTCGCGGAGGTCGCGAACCATCGTCGCCGAAATCGTCATGCGGACTCCTTCTGGGTACTTGCCGTTACCGCGGCGGCGGCCGGCTCGGGCCCCGGGGCCGGGGGGGAGGCCTTCGGGGCACCCCCGGGCGCTCCAGGGACGCCGGATGCGGCAGCGGCGGCTTTCTCCAATTCTTCTTCGACGGTCACGCCGGCCTTGGCCGCCTCGCCTCGTCCCTCGATGGCGGCGTCGGCCAGTCGAGCGGTGATCAGGCGGATGGCGCGGATGGCGTCATCGTTCCCGGGAATGGGGTAGTCGATCTCGTCCGGATCGCAGTTGGTGTCCACCACCGCCACCACCGGGATGGCAAGCCTGCGCGCCTCGCGGACCGCGATCCGCTCCTTCTTGGGGTCGATGATGAACACGGCGCCCGGAAGCTGCTCCATGCCCTTGATCCCCAGGAGGGCGTTGTTGAGCTTGTGCATCTCCCGCTCCAGCCTCAGGACCTCCTTCTTGGAGAAGGCCTCGAATTTCCCCGTGGCCTTCATGTCCTCGAGCTGCTTCAGACGCGAGATGCTCTTCGTGATCGTCTGGAAATTCGTCAGCGTCCCGCCGAGCCAGCGGCGGTTGACGAAGTACATCCCGGACCGCCCGGCCTCTTCCTGGACCGTGTCCACCGCCTGCTTCTTCGTCCCCACGAACAGGACCGTCTCGCCCCGCGCGGCTGCGTCCCGGACGAAGCTCTGGGCTTCCTGGAACTTCTTCAGGGTCTTCTGCAAGTCAATGATGTAAATCCCGTTCCGCTCCCCGAAGAGGTACTTCTTCATCTTCGGGTTCCAGCGCTTGGTCTGGTGTCCGAAGTGAACGCCAGCCTCCAGCAACTCCTTGATCGTCACCGCACTCACGAGTCACCTCCCATACGGGTTGATCCGCCGCGCGCCTCATCTCGCCGCGGGACCCCCCGGCACCCGGGGGACACCCCCGCCGCGATCCGCGCGCGTGTGAAATAGGCCCGCCGCATCGGCGGGCCGGGGTTTCTTATACCATATGCCTCCCGCACCGGCAAGGTCTTTCCCCCTCGCCGGTCCGCAGAACCAGCTCGGATTTATCCACAGATTTCGCAGATTACGCAGATTCAGGGGGGTAGGACCCGGATCAACAGCGACATCCAGAATCTTCGCCCTCCGGCTGCGTCTTACTTTTCTTGCCGAACCAATCTGCGTAATCTGCGGATAAAGTGGGTCTGGGTTTTGAGCCGGCTCTGCGTAATCTGCGGATCCTTTGGCGGTTCAGGAGCGGTAGCCCGCGTTGATCCGGACGTAGGCCTCGCTGAGGTCGGTGGTCCAGAGACGGGCCTCCCCGCGTCCGGCGTGCAGCTCGGCCACCAGGGCGAACTCCCGCCGGTGCATGCGCTCGTTGGCCGCGGCCTCCGCCTCGTGCCCGAGACCGAGGCCTTTCTTGACCACCGGGAGTTCGTCCACGGACAGATTCACCTTCTCGGGATCGAAGCGCGCGCCCGACCGGCCCAGGGCCGCCATGATCCGTCCCCAGTTGATGTCCTGACCGAAGAGCGTCGTCTTGACGAGCGGGGAGTTCGCCACCGCCTCCGCCGCCAGCCTGGCCTCTCTGGGCGTCCGGGCGCCCGTCACCCGGACCTCGACCAGCTTGGTCGCCCCTTCCCCATCCCTCGCGATCGACACGGCCAGGCCACGACACACCCTGTCCAGGCCGGCCCGGAAGATCCGGAAGGCCGCGCTGTCCGGAGACAGGGCCGGCGCCCCGGACCCCCCGGTGGCAAAGCACAGGACCATGTCATTGGTGCTGGTATCGCCGTCCACGGTGATGCAATTGAAGCTCTGATCCACGGCGCGCCGCAAGGCCCGCTGCAGCGGCCCCGCGGCCACGGCCGCGTCGGTGGCGAGGACCGCCAGCATGGTCGCCAGGCGAGGCGCGATCATGCCCGACCCCTTGGCCATCCCCCCGATGGCCACCCGCCGCGCTCCCACAGCGAACTCGACGGCGGCCTCCTTGACGGTCGTGTCCGTGGTGAGGATGGCGCGGGCGGCCTCCGACCCTCCGGTGGGCGCCAGCTTGCGCGCGGCCTCGGCGATCCCCGCGCGAACCGCTGCCATGTCGAGCCGCTTCCCGATGACCCCGGTCGAGGCCACGAACACCTGGCCCACAGGGCGCTCCACCGCCTGGCTGACCTCTGCGGCCATGGCCTCGGCGTCCCGCAGCCCCTCGCGGCCCATGCACGCGTTGGCGTTCCCGCTGTTCAGGACGACGGCGGCGAACTTCCCCCCGCGCAGGTGCCGCCGGGAGACACGAACCGGCGCGGCCTGCACCCGATTCGTGGTGAAGGTTGCCGCGACCGTCGCGGTTGTCTCGGACACCACCAGCGCCAGGTCGGGGTCGCCGCTCTTCTTCAACCCGCATGCGACCCCTGCCGAGCGCACTCCCCGCACCGCCGAGAGTCCCCCGGGAATCTCGATGAGCTCCCCGCCTCGCTTCGCCATGAATGCCTCCACCGTTATGGAAAGAGGCCCGGGACCCAGAGACCGGCCCGCTCGTCCAGGCCCGCCATGAGGTTGAAGCACTGCACGGCCTGTCCGGACGCCCCCTTCACCAGGTTGTCGATGGCGGTGACCACGATGACCCGCCCGGTCCGAGCATCCGGGACCAGGCCGATGTCGCAGAGGTTCGAGTGCAGGACGTGCTTCGTCTCCGGGAGGCGGCCCTCCTCCAGAACCCGGACGAAGGCGCTATCCTTGTAGAACCGGCGGAAGCTCTGCAAGAGGTCGCCCGCCGTCCTGCGGCTCTGCAGCGAGGCCGTGATGGTGGTCAGGATCCCCCGGGTGAGGGGCGCGAGATGGGGGGTGAACGAGACGGTCACCTCGCGACCGGCCAGACGCGACAGCTCCTGCTCGATCTCCGGGGTGTGCCGGTGCTTGGCCACGCCGTACGCCTTGAGGTTCTCGTTGGCTTCGGAGTAGTGCGTCGGCAGCTCGGCCTTCCGCCCCGCCCCCGAGACCCCGGAGATGGAGTCGATGATCACCGTATCCGGGTCTACCGTGCCTTCCGCGACGAGTGGCGCCAGACCCAGCACCGCCCCCGTGGGATAGCAGCCCGGGACCGCCACGAGGCGGGCGGCCGCGATCTCGTCCCGGTGCAACTCGGGCAAGCCGTAGGCCGCCTCCTTCAGGAGGTGCGGGGCCACGTGCTCCACCCCGTACCAGCTTGGGTACGCCATCGGATCCTTGAGCCGATAATCCGCGGACAGGTCCAGGACCCGCGTGCCTCGCTGGATCAGGTCGAGACCCACCGCCATGGAGGTCTTGTGCGGCAGGGCCAGGAACACAAACTCCGCCTCGGCCGCAAGCTTCGCCGTGTCCAGCGGGAGACAGGTCAGGTCCAGGAACCCCGCCAGGCTGGGGAACACCTTGCCGATGGGCTGGTTCGCGTAGGTCTCGGCGGTCAGGGACACGACCTTGACCTGCGGATGCTGGACCAGGAATCGCAGCAGCTCCACACCGGTGTAGCCGCTGGCCCCGGCAATGGCCACCCGACGAATCCTGTCAGGCCTCTCCGGCGTTTTCGTCTTCCCCACCTTGCCACTCCTGTCGCGCCGCCCCCTCTCCCCAGCACGGCATGGGATGAGGCGGACACAAAAAAAGGGAAGAGCCCGGAGGCCCTTCCCCTGTGCGTCACGGTGAAACGATTACCGCTTGGAGAACTGGAACCGGGCCCGCGCGCCCTTCTGGCCATACTTCTTTCGTTCCTTCGCTCGCGGATCTCGGGTCAGGAGTCCGGCCTTCTTCAGGCCGCCCCGCAAGGCCGCGTCCAGCTTCAGCAAGGCGCGGGCGATCCCCAGACGGATGGCCCCGGCCTGGCCGCTCGATCCGCCGCCGCTCACGCTGGCCAGCACGTCGTACTTCCCCTCGACGCCGGAGACCTTGAGGGGCTGCGCCAGGATCATCTGCAGCGTCGGCCGAGGGAAGAACTCCCCCACCGGACGCTCGTTCACCTGGATCTTGCCCTCGCCCGGCTTCAACCAGACACGGGCCACCGACGCCTTCCGGCGCCCGGTGCCGTAGTAACGAGACGTGGCTTCCATCCTTGCGCGTTCTCCTCAGATTACTGCGTTGCCGGCAGGGCAACGGGTCGCTGGGCCGCGTGGGGGTGCTTGGATCCCGAGTACACCTTCAGCTTCGTGAAGAGGGCGTCGCCCAGGCGGTTCTTGGGGAGCATCCCCCGCACGGCCGACTCCAGCACACGCTCGGGCCGCTCCTTGAGCTGCTTCTCCAGCGTGACGCTCTTGATACCGCCTGGGTATTGGGAGTGGTGGTAGTAGGTCTTCTGCCGGAGCTTCTTGCCCGTCACCGCCACCTTCTCGGCGTTGATGATGACCACGAAGTCGCCGACATCCATGTGGGGGGCAAAGACCGGCTTGTCCTTTCCCCGGAGGATCATCGCCACGCGACTGGCGAGTCTCCCCAGGTTCTGCCCCTGGGCATCCACCAGCACCCACTTGCGATCGATCTCACCCGTCTTGGGCTGATACGTCTTCATGAACAGGGCACCCTTAGTATCCGAGGATCACCGCACACACCTTGCCACTGAACCGCGTGAGAATAAAGAGGCGCCCCCCATTTGTCAAGCGAAATATCCGGTGCGAGACGAGAAATGGCGGGAAGTTAGGCCGCAGCGGCTGCAGGAGATGCCATTCGGTCCCACAAGACCCGCCCCCCGCGGAACTAGACACGGGAAGCCTGTGCCTCATTCCTCGGCCCGGCTACCCCCGTCGCCGCCGCGGCGCTCCATCGCATCCAGGATTCGCCGGATGTCGCGAGTCATCGCCTCGAAACGGGCGTCGTGTTCCGCCATCCGGGCATCATGCTGCTCCATTCGCGCAAATACCTGGCGGATGTACTGCCGGTGCTCTTCGATCTGGCGCCCCTGATCGGCAACCTCGCGTCGGTGCTCCGCAAGCTCGCGTCGGTGCTCCTCGAGCTGCTCCATCTGCCGAAGGACGATCTGCGCCAATTCGGCGAACCGGGCCGCGGTCTCGTCCATGTGGTTGCGGAGGATCTGGGCGAGGCCTTCCAGCGTCAACGGACCGGCTGTGTCAGTCACCCTTCACTCCCCTGGAGTCTTCTTCTCGCCGCTGCCCCGCTCATCTCCGCGCCAAAGACATTGCTGACAACGCAGACCCAAAGATGACGGTTTGCAGGCTGGGCAGCGTTCTCTGCGTTCATCCGACCCGCTGGCGTCAT
>DATIFO010000266.1:0-5064 GCA_035455275.1 Methylomirabilis sp. (SeqCode)
CAAGCTGTACACCCTCCACCGGGCCCTGACCTACCGCCGGACGGCGGCCGACCTTTTCCAGCGGGGCGACTACGTGCCGTTGCCGACCGGAGGGCAGGCTGCGGAGCACCTGTGCGCCTTCGCGCGTCGCCTGGCGACCGGAGCTGCCGTGACAGTGGTCCCCCGTCTCAACGCCTCGCTGACCGACAACGGCGCCCGACTGCCCCTGGGGCGGGACGTGTGGGGCGACACGTGGGTGGCGCTCCCCCAGGGTCTCCCGGCCGGACCCTACCTGAACCTGTTCACCGGCGAGGTGCTCCGGGCAACCCAGGGCGAGGGCGGGGACACCCTCGCCGCCGGCGACCTGCTGGCCGCCTTCCCCGTGGCGCTCTTGATCCCCGCATCGTCCACCGACGACCCCCGGCCGCCCGGAGCGTAGCTGAGTGCTACCCCGCGGGGGCCCGCCAGACTTGCGACGTCGACACTCGCCGGGTGACACGCGAACGTCGTCCTCCGACAGGGCTCAGGACAGGGCGGAGGACAGGTCCGGCCCTGGGCCTTCGTCAGCGTGCTGAGGCGGCCACCGATGGGCTCGTAGTCCAGGGTGAGCGTCTGGCCGTCCGGGGCGGGCTATCTGCGTGAGCTGCCGGTCCTGATTGTAGGAGTACGTCGTGGCCACATACCCGACGCCCAGATCGGGGTGGCGTGTAGGCCCCCTCCAGGTCGATCGGTGTGTACTCGAACGTGTGGGCCGGTCTGGTCGGCGGCGTGATCGCGGCGACATTCCCGCTGGGGTCGTAGGTCGTGTGGACCATCCGGCCCGCAGGGTCGTAGGTGATGCGGACGGTGCGGCTGAGCGGGTCGGCCCGGGTCTCCGGACGGCGCAGGGTGTGCCCGTGGCTCAGTCGGGGCCTGCCTGACAGAAGCAAATGAACGCACCTGGTCCCCCCAACAAGGTTAAGAAAGACGCAACGTCCCAAATGACACGACGAGCCGGACGCTGCCGAGATGATCGGTTAAGAGGCGGTAGGTGACGGGTGGAGCCACCCCCTAACCAGGCAGTATTGAATGTTCAGCTTCGTCCTGTGCACGGAGACAGACACGACATTCTCTACTCGTCCCTCTCTATTAGCTGCCTTGAACGTTCATCGAATTGGTCGATACTTGAGCGCGTGTAGACGGCCAGTGTTACTTCTGTTTCGAACGCCTCATCTTCGATGTGAATGTGATGTGTCGATGGTTTGGCCAACAGTTTCCCCAATTGATTGGCCAAGGATTTTGCCTCGTCTACGGTAAGAAATATAGTGACCCGCTTGATCGCACGGTCACTCGTCTCGTCAAGTATTCTCATTGTGGCGCCCTCCGACTATTTCCTGGTCCACCAGTGAATGTGCCATCGCGGATGCGGTAGCGGATTTGTGATGTCAAAGCGGGTCTTATGACCTCCTGGCCAGCGGACGATCAGATCTGATTTTCCCGTCCCTTCAAATCTTGGACAGAGTACTCGATTTCGCAGCAATAGCCCCCCCGCGCCGGCTAGAACGTCAACAGGGTCATTGGCTGGATCGAGCGTCAAGTCACCAAAGCCTCCGCGCAAGACGGCCGAACCACTTTCCGCCGTCAAGAGGAGACTGCGAGAGGCGACAAAGACGTATTGCCGTTGTTCGGGGGAGCGGACAATCAGGGGGGTGGAGGATTCGATCTTCACCGGGTACAATTACGCATCGACCCTCTGGGGGTATGGCGCATAGGGCATAGGACAAAAGGGGCATGGCGCCAGCGGTCAGCAAATCTCGAATCTCGAACTCGTCCGGTTGACTTCTAACCTCTGACCTCTGACGCTCTGCGCCATGCGCCATGCGCATTGCGCCATTCGGGAAGGTGGCGGCATGACGATCAATCGGGTGGTCCGGGGCGACGTGCGGACCGTGTGGATCGGGAGCGTCCGGCCGGAGCTGGGCGGCGGGCGGTTTCCGGTGAAGCGCGAGGTGGGAGACAAGTTCAAGGTCACGGCCGATATTCTCCGCGAGGGACACGAGGCCCTGACCGCGGTCCTGAAGTACCGGACGGTCAAGGACACGGGATGGCACGAGGTCCGGATGCAGCCGCTCGGGAACGACTCCTGGGTTGCGGAGTTTCCCCTGGAAGAGAACACCCGGTACCTCTACACCATCGAGGCCTATCCCGACCCCTACCGGACCTGGGCCGAGGATCTGAAGAAGCGCCTGGCCGCACGCATGGAAGTGACCGGCGAGCTCCTGGAGGGTGCGGAGCTCCTCCGGCGGACGCTTCCCCGCGCCGCGGGGGCCGACCGGAAACGACTGGAGGCCCGGCTGGCAGATTTCGAGCAGGCGACGATGCCGGCGGCACGCGCCCGGATCCTCCTGGACGAGGAGACCGTCGAGCTGGTGGACACGTACCCGGATCGAAGCTCGGCCACCCGATACGACCTGGAGCTGGAGGTCGTGGCGGACCGCCCCCTGGCTCGGTTCGCCGCATGGTACGAGATGTTCCCCCGCTCCCAGGGAAAGATTCCAGGCTGCCACGGGACCTTCAAGGACTGCATCGACCGGCTGCCTGAGATCTCCCGCATGGGATTCGACGTCGTCTACTTGCCCCCCATCCATCCCATCGGGCAGAGCTTCCGGAAGGGCAAGAACAACAGCCTCACGGCGGGACCCGAGGACCCGGGATCCCCCTGGGCCATCGGCAACCTGCACGGTGGGCACAAGGCGGTGGAGGCGGCCCTGGGGACCCTGGACGACTTCCGGGCCTTCATCCAGGCCGCCCGCGATGTGGGGATCGAGATTGCTCTGGACTACGCCCTGCAGTGTTCCCCGGACCACCCGTATGTCCGGGAGCACCCGGAGTGGTTCTACGCCCGCCCCGACGGGACCATCAAGTACGCCGAGAACCCGCCCAAGAAATACCAGGACATCTACCCGCTGAACTTCTACTGCCGGGACCGGCAGGCGCTCTGGGAGGAGCTGAAGAGCATCCTGCTGTTCTGGATCGAGCAGGGGGTCCGGATCTTCCGGGTGGACAACCCCCACACCAAGCCGATTCCGTTCTGGGCGTGGATCATCGGCGAGATCCAGGCGGTATACCCCGATGTCATCTTCCTGTCAGAGGCCTTCACCCGTCCGAAGGTGATGCAGGCCCTGGCCAAGGTCGGCTTCACCCAGTCCTATACCTACTTCACGTGGCGAAACTTCAAGCAGGAGTTGATCGACTACTTCTCGGAGCTGAGCCAAGGGGAGATGGCGGAATACTTCCGGGGGAATCTGTTCACGAATACGCCCGACATCCTGCCGCCGATCCTCCAGCAGGGGGGCCGCGGGGCCTTCAAGATGCGGCTGGCCCTGGCCGCGACCCTGTCGCCCCTGTACGGGATTTACAGCGGCTACGAGCTGTGTGAAGATGTCCCCATCCCCGGAACCGAGGAGTATCAGGACTCGGAGAAGTACGAGATCAAGCTGCGCGACTGGGATGCCCCCGGACATCTCAAGGACTACGTCGCCCAGATCAATCGGATCCGCCGAGAGAACCCCGCCCTGCAGGAGTACCGGAATCTGCGCTTCTACCGGAGCGACGACGACAACGTCCTGTTCTTCGGGAAGCGAAGCCTGGATGGGCAAAACACGATCCTGGTGGCAGTGAACCTGGACCCCTTCGAGTTGCACCAGGCGCGCCTGGAGCTGCCACTCCAGGAGCTGGGGATCGGCCCCGACGAGCGGTTCCGGGTCCACGAGCTGATCACCGACGGACAGCACCTGTGGAGGGGGCCGGTGCAGACGATTCGACTGGACCCGGGCGAAGAGCCGGTCTCCATTTTCCGGGTCAACCCCTTCCCCCACAAAGACTACGGCACACCCTGCTATTGAAGTACAATGACCAAACCCCGATGACCTCATGACCGATGAGTTCTCGGTGCTGAGCGTTCGGATCGCATTGGTCATTTGCCATTGGTCATCTCTCATCGGTGAAAACGGCGAACGGAGTGAGCCGTGGCGGACCTGTGGTACAAAGACGCCGTCTTCTACGAGCTGCACGTCAAGGCCTTCCAGGACGGCAACGATGACGGCATCGGCGATTTCCGGGGCCTGACGGAGCGGCTGGACTACATCCAGGAGCTCGGCGTGACCTGCGTGTGGCTGCTCCCCTTCTACCCATCTCCGCTCCGGGACGACGGATATGACATCGCCGACTACTACGACATCTCCCCCCACTACGGGAAGATGGGCGAGTTCCAGCGCTTCCTGGATGAGGCCCACCGCCGGGGGCTCAAGGTCATCGCCGATCTGGTCGTCAATCACACCTCGGATCAGCATCCCTGGTTCCAGGAGGCCCGCCGCGATCCCGCCTCGCCCAAGCGCCACTACTACGTCTGGAACGACACCGACCAGAAGTACCGGGGCGCTCGGATCATCTTCGTGGACACCGAGAAGTCCAACTGGACCTGGGACCCCGAGGCCAAGGCGTACTACTGGCACCGATTCTTCAGCCACCAGCCGGACCTGAACTACGACAACCCGGAGGTCCAGCGGGCCATGCTGGATGCCATGCGTTTCTGGCTGGACAAGGGGCTGGATGGATTTCGGTGCGACGCCGTCCCCTACCTCTTCGAGCGCGAGGGGACGAGCTGCGAGAACCTCCCCGAAACCCACGCCTTTCTCAAGCGGCTGCGGATCGCACTGGACGCCCAGTACCGCGGCCGGATCCTGCTGGCCGAGGCGAATCAGTGGCCGAAGGACGTGCGTCCCTATTTCGGGGACGGGGACGAGTTTCACATGGCGTTTCACTTCCCGGTGATGCCGCGGCTGTTCATGGCGGTCAGGAGCGCCGATCGGCGACCCATCACCGACATGTTCCTGCACACGCCTCCGATCCCCGATGCCTGTCAGTGGTGCATGTTCCTGCGCAACCACGACGAGCTGACCCTGGAGATGTGCACGGACCCCGAGCGGGACTACATGTACTACGCGTACGCCCAGGACCCCGTGATGAAGCTGAACATCGGGATCAGGCGGCGCCTGGCGCCGCTCCTGGAGAACGACCGGCGGAAGATCGAGCTGCTGAACAGTC
>DATIFO010000267.1:0-22540 GCA_035455275.1 Methylomirabilis sp. (SeqCode)
GAGTCCCGCCAGGGGGACGCCCAGCATCAGCAGGTAGAGCGCCCGCTCGATCCCGTGAACGATCCGCTTGTCGCGATCGTCGAGGCTCGCGCACCATTCTGGCAGGGGGATGGTCCGGCGCCAGAGGAGTCGCGCTGCGGCCAGGAGGAGAGCGGCCAGCCCCACCGACTTGTGCACTCCGGCAAGCGCCTCTCGCAGATCGCCCGTCGCAAGGATGCCGATGATCGGCCCGGAGAGGACCTGGAACACGATGAGAAGCGCCAGCCCCCAGTGAAGGCACTTCCCGATCGCGCCATACTCGTCCAAAAGGTTTCGAAGCATCGGTGCTGATCTGCGGGTGCAGCGGAACCACGCGCCCGTCGGAGCACACTCAGGGCAGGCCGACGAGCTACACGATGGGAGTGTGAAGATCGGGTGCGGCTGGCAGCGGTGAACCAGCAGGGGCGAGGATCAGTATTCGGTGAATTCCCGCCGCTTCAGCCGCCTCGTATCAATCCGACCCGTGCGGGGATCAATGATCAATCCCCACTGTTCCAAAGCTGTGGCACCGATCAGGATGTCGATCTCCTCCCCCTTCTCGTCCTGTCCGATGCGGGGAATCGGATAGGCTTGGAAATCAAAGGGCTGTCCCTCGAGCTCCACCTCGACGAGACACGTGTTCCGTAAGTGGTGCACGCGCCCGCCAAACCCGACGGCCACTGGTTTTCGGATCCGCGCACGAGGCAGCCCCCCGGCCAGCCCCGATCGGATGTAACTCCGAACCGAGCCCGTGTCGAACAGCGCTCGCACCACTTGACCGTTGATGTGAACAGACCGAATCGGTCGCGCCTTTCCGTCCTCTGCTCGCCCGATGAACTCGTCGCCAAAGGATGGCTCTCATCCCGTCCCCTGTCAAGGGGGATGCGGAATCGCCGACCGCAGGACGCGCTGCGTGAGATCCCCAGCCAGCGGTCACGGCTTCCCAGTGGCCCTCGCGTCACCGCCGAGAGCCAAGAGCAGCAGGCCCGTCGCGTCCTCCCGCATCGCGCCGCCGCGTGCGGACGCTGAGGAGAACCTCAGTCGGTGGCTGCGGCGAAGCGAGCCGGGCTGCACAGGCGGTGGGGTGCTGTGGACGCGTATCGTGTCCCCGGGATTCCATGCGAAGCCTGCAGCCCCTCAGCCGGCCACGATGAAGTCGCCCATGTAACTCCACTTCCCGCCATCACCGCCAAGCCTCTTGCGCCGCATGGTGGATTGCAGCGTCTTTGGAGTGATCTTCCGGAAGTCCACGCTGAACACCGGATCGCAGTCCTGGGTCATGCAGGCCAGCTCGTAGCACTCGACGACGAAATTGGAGCAGTAGAAGGTGCGTTCGGCATACGGGTCTGCGCGCAGCTTCTCGACCGCCGCCACGGCGCCCTTGCCCCGGTTCGCCCTGCAGAGAAGCGCCTTCGGAGGACAACTGTAGTTGCCAAAGGATCCATGACTCCCAGATTCCTTGCGTTCAATGAAGTCCCGTGCCCACATGACCGCAATCGGGGGCACGTTCCAACGCACTGCCTGCAGATCCACGCAGCGGTAAACCTGGAACGTGAATCCCGATTGCTTCTTGGTGATGTCCATTGCGCGTAGGCCCTTCGCGCCGGAAGCTTCGAGGATCGCCGTACCGGTCTCATCGTAGATTCCCGCGTGTGTGATCCGGCTGGTCGCCGCCACGCGATGGGACAGCAGGGCCTGTCCCAGGGCGATCGCCATGTGGGAGAATGCGCTGGTTGCATCCTTCAATAACAACACATCTCCGGTTTTCATGTCGGCCAGTTTCAACGGTGCCATGGCAATACCTCCACAGCAAGGAAGATGGCAGGCTGACGGGCGTTGACGAGGCGTAAGGCATAATGGCAAATGGTCCTTGCTATGCGCGTATGGGGGATTGCATCCCACACGTCCGTCCGGTTCGGTCGGAGGTCGCGACGGCCGGGCACCTGGCTTGAACTGCGGTGGGAGGGGCGCGGGCGGAGAAATGGTCGTTCTCCCGTTTTCCCTTCTGCCGGGTGCACCTTGGGAGAATCCCGAGACGGCTGGACTCGGAGAGGAACGGTCGATGGAGGGAGGTCGGGATCCAGAAGTCCACGTGGCGATGCCCGAGAGGAAGCACCCGCAAAGAAGCTGGACGGGCGCGGCCGGCAGGGACGAACCACCGGGAGCAGTGAGCGCCGTGACAGCCACGCCACTCAGAGTACGCAGGTGGAACCCGGCATTCGAGGAAAACGCTAGCACCGGCGGGGTGGCCCGTCAAGCGGGATCTCCTGGTTCCCTCCGGTAGGCCCCATTCTGCCTGGGGGGGGTCAAGGTCGAAGCCGGGCACGCGCACCGCCGCCATGAGGGGCGCGGGTGGACCCTGGCGATCGAGTGATTCCCCACAAGCCTCCCTCTTCCCGCGCGTGCTGGAGTGCGGTACAATTCGCATCGCCCGCAAGACTGTGACAGCAGAAAGCCGAAACGGCTGAACAGGTGCAGCAACGGGTGACAGAGATCATAGATCGGTGAGATCAGGACGCCCTGGATGTCATGCGGTCACGAGCCGGGGAGCAAGAGCCATTGGATCTGCCTTATGAACCCACGACCCGGTAAAGTGTGGTTGGCTGATGCCTGATCTCGCGCACCTTCCGCTGTTCCTGCTCGCCTCGCTGGTGCTGCTGCTCACACCGGGCCCGGCGGTGCTGTACATCATCGCCCGCAGTCTCAACCACGGCCGCGTGGCGGGGCTGGTGTCGGTCCTCAGCATCGAGGTGGGCAATCTCATGCACGTCCTGGCGGCCACGCTCGGCCTGTCGGTGCTGCTCCTCTCCTCGGCGCTGGCCTTCACGGTGGTGAAGTATCTGGGCGCGGCGTACCTGATCACTCTCGGCCTGCGGACGTTGCTCGCCCGCGACGCGGAGGAGCCGGCCGCCAGGCTCCAGCGACACAGCCTGCGGCGGATCTTTGCCCAGGGGGTGCTGGTCGCGACGCTGAACCCGAAGACGGCGCTCTTCTTCGTGGCCTTCCTGCCGCAGTTTGTGGATCCGGCACGGGGCGCCGTGGGCCTGCAGTTGCTGGCGCTGGGCAGTCTGTTCGTGATGCTGGCGATCGTCACTGACAGCCTGTATGCACTGCTGGCAGGCACGGCGGGGCAGTGGTTGCAGGGGAAGCAGTTCCTGCGCGCGCAACGCTATGTGACCGGCACCATCTACCTGGGGCTGGGAGTCACCGCGGCCCTGGTTGACGCGCGGAAGCCGTGATGCGCACCTCACAGTTGCTCCTGCGCCAACCGCCTCCGTGCGATCCGAGGGGAAGGACATGACTCCCCCCGTTCTCATCACCGGCGGAAGCCAGGGCATCGGCCGCGGGATCGCGGCGCGGCTGGCGGCTGACGGCTATGCGGTTGTCACGCTCGACCGTGTACCCCCGACGCAGCTCCTCACGGATGAGTGGTACGTGGAGGTGGATCTTGCCAGCCCAGGCGACACGCAGCGTGCGCTCTCAGAGGTGACCCGGAAGCGAGACTTCGTGCGACTGGTCAACAATGTCGGAACCGTGCGACCGGCGCCATTGGAAGAGACGACACTCGCAGATCTGGATGCGGTCGTGTCCCTCAATCTGCGCTGTGCCATCCAATGCGCGCAGGCATTGCTTCCGGCGATGAAGCGCGCCGGAGGCGGCCGCATCGTCAATATCTCAAGCCGGACGGCACTGGGAAAGCAGCTTCGGACAGCCTATGCGGCGACCAAGGCCGGGATACATGGCATGACCAAGACATGGGCCCTGGAACTGGCGCCCCATCACATCACGGTGAACGCCATCGGCCCCGGCCCCATCGGCACGGAATTGTTTCACCGGGTCAATCCGGCCGAGAGTCCGCGCACCAAGGCCATCATCGAAGGCATCCCTGTCCGCAGGCTTGGAACCCCCGCGGATGTCGCCCATGCGGTCGCGTTCTTCCTGGATGACCGCGCCTCGTTCATCACCGGTCAAGTGCTCTACGTCTGTGGCGGGCTGACGGTGGGGTGCGCAGGCTAACCCACCGGAGTGGCGCATCAAGCGGGAGGTTCCGGACCGGAGGCAGGGGTCCGGGAGGTTGGACTGGCTGCCCCTCCGCCCCGCCTACGCAAGCACCAGTCCTTCCGGACCCCCTCGAGAGAATGCTGCCGGCCGGCATCCGGGCACACCTCGCTCTCCCCGTGCTCCTCCCGCGCGTCCGCCCGGTTGTCGAGGCATCAATTCGACCAGCACCCACCCGGCGGAAAGTCGGCGGCGGACTCGGCGCCGGGTTGGAGCCGGCCTCCCAGCTCCCGCAGGAGCTCCCGGTATTCCGACGAGGCCCGCAGCAGCTTCCGGCCGGCAGCGATGAGGCAGTCCACTTGGTGGTCGCGGAGCACGAAGCTGGTCGGCAGGTTCAGGAAGAACTCGCGCTCCCTGGGGTCGGAAAGTTGCTCGAAATTGATCTCGATGACGTGCAGGCCGACCTCGGCGGGGAAAGTCGGGAGCCGCTCCCCCCCGGGGCACCGCGCATCGAGGATCCGCTGGCACGCCGCCAGGTCTCGCTGGGCCTGGGCCCGGTCGCCGGCAAGGCTCCGCATGAACTCGATGGTTTCGAATGAGTAATTCTCCATGCTCGCCGTCATGGTCTTCATCACGACATCGAAGACCCCGGGAGGGGCTTCCTGCCTGTCGATCGACTGCGCCGGCTCCGTCCGGGCATTCACCACGATGACGGCCAGCATCTTGATCGTGCCGTCGTTCAGCCGACGCCGGATGAAGCCGCGCGTGTAGGCGTCCGTCACGGCGCGGAGGCCGATGTTGTCCGCCAATCCGCCGTCCAGGAGGTGAAGGAAGGGCCGCTCCGCTTTGTCCTGGTAGAGGGCGAAATTCTTCGCCCACAGGTACCTCCGCGGGTTCGTCCCGGCGTCTTCCAGGGCGTTCTTGATGGCCGTGGGCGTCTGGAAACCCGTCGGGGCCGGATGGTTCTTGAGGCTGATGGGATTGAGGAGCACCGGAAAGGCCGATGAGGCGGCAACTGCCCTTGCGATCGGGTATTCCCCGAGGTCGGAGCCGAGAAAGTCGAACTGGTCCTGGGTGAACTCGAACCGGCTTCCCAGGGCCATGTTGGTGGCGTTCAGGATGATGAAGGGCCGAGTCCCGCCGATCAGGTCGCGATACCGCTTTTCCGCGAAGACCGTCTCATCGTACAGCTCGCCCGCCAGGTCGATCCGGCTGAAGGTCGGCGACATGAGCCGGAACCAGTTCCCCGGATTCAGCGCCCGGCCGGCGAGTTCGCCCTGGATGTTCCGGCGCAGGAACCGCGGCTCGAAATTTCGGAAGATCTGCTCCCGGAAAAGCGCGTAGTACGACGAGGTGAATGAACCACCGGATATCGAGGAGATGCAGTCCGACTCGGCCAGCAGCGATCGCGACGGGCCATGGGCCGAGACGATCGTGTCCCGCAACTCCTGCAGGACCCCGTAGGCGAGCGCGGCGGCCCGGGTGCCCCCGCCGGAGAAGGCCAGGCAGAGCAAGACCGCGTCGGTGTTCCCGTCGCCCGGCGCAAGACTTTCGAAGCGGTAGCCGGCGCTGGGATCGTAGGTCGCCAGTGGTGCGTTGAGAGGATAGTGCGCACACCCGACAAGCAGGAGGAGAAGACTCAAGGGGGCCGCTCGTCTAGGCATCATCGAATGCCACCTCCCTTGGCTCAAGCGGGCTTGTGTCCCGCAGGACGATCCTCCGGCTCTCCGGCGTGAAATTCGCCGGAGGCCCCAGGCTGATCGTGTGGGTGCCGGCTTCCAGCTCGATCACCTCATCCGTCCGCCCGTTGAATTCGTCGTCAATCAGCACCCTCCGGCTTCGGGGAAATCGCACGATCAAGAATTCCATGGGGGACCTCTCCTTGTAAACGGCGTGAAAGCGCTTGAAGCCTGCCGACTGGATCAATCTGAACACCAGAGGACGATACGCCTTCGGCGCAGTGCGGTCAAGCCGGCCGGGCTAGGCGGGGGGGTGGGTGGACCCCTGTCTCGTCGGATCGAGTCTGGCGGGGGGCGGCAGTGGGGCCTGGCAGGGTACGGCGTCAGTCCGGGTGCGGGACGCCGCCCCAGCCTTCGTTCCGGTGTCTTCTGGTGTCCTGTCCATCCTCCGGTCCCGCGGTCGGGCGTAGGCCCGGGTCCGTCGAGGTTACGGTCCACAGGGCGGAGGCGAGGTCTCGCTTCCTGATGATCCCTTACCCTGCTAGGATTAGCGCCACGGCCGCAGGGAACCCGCTGGCGGGCGCGTGGCTGTGATCTCCGCCGGGGCCTCGCTGTCGCTCACCGGGCGGTTTGCCCTCCAGGGTCGCCAGGCCCTCCGCGGCCTCCGGTCCTGGTGGAATGGCGGAACGGGCGCAAGATCGTGGCCGGGCCCCCGACGGAAGAGGAGGCGTCGTGCCTTTCGCCTACTATCGACGACTGACGCGGGTGCAGCAGCGGATCTATCGCCGAAGCGACGAGGTCGCGGCCGTCCGGCTGCCCGCGGCGCAGGACCTTCGGCCTCTGGTGGATGGCCTGGCCGCGGCGCTGGAGAACGGCGACCGCGCGGCGACCCAGGCGGCGGCCGACCGCGTGCTGGCGCGGATGACGGCGGCCCTGCAGGTCCCGCCACTGTGTGCCGAGGTGCTGGCCGTGCGCCCGTCCCGCCACTGGGGTGAATTGCACGGGCTGTACACGCCCGCGAGTCACGGACAGCTTGCCCGGGTAACGGTCTGGATGCGGACCGCACAGCGGCACCAGGTGGTCAAGTTCAGGACGTTTCTCCGGACCCTGCTGCACGAGCTGGGTCACCACCTGGACTACGAGCTGCTAGGCCTCCCCGACTCGTTCCACACCGAGGGGTTCTACAAGCGGGAGTCGAGTCTGATGCGGCAACTGCTGGGGGCGGGACCCCGGAACGGCGAGCCATGACGGAGAATCAGCGCGTCGAGGCGGCCTGGACCTATCACAGCGGGACCAAGCACTCGTACCAGAGCGTGCGGAGGGGCGGCCACTCCCTGGATTTCTCGAACCAGCCGCTGCCCTTCAAGATCTACACCACGCTGCCGCCAATCCCGCTCCCGCGCGACCCGTCGTCCCTGCCGATGCCGGCGCTCACGACCATCGCGGCCCCGGCGGCTGGCGATGCGGGGACCCGCGTCCCCGACCTGGCCGACCTGGCCCATGTCCTCTTTCTCAGCGCGGGGATCACCAGGGAGCGGCGGGGCCCGGGCTGGGCGGTCCAGTACCGGGCTGCGGCCTGCACCGGCGCCCTGTATCACATCGAGCTGTATCTCGTCTGCGGCGATCTGCCCGGCCTTCCGGCCGGCGTCTATCACTTCGGCGCCCGCGACTTCGCCCTGCGCCGGCTGCGCGCCGGAGATTACCGGGGAATCCTGGTCCGCGCCACGGCGGGAGAGCCGGCCGTGGCCGCGGCCCCCGCGACGGTCGTCTGCACGAGCACCTTCTGGCGGAACGCCTGGAAGTACCAGTCCCGCGCCTACCGGCACGCCTTCTGGGACTCGGGCACCATCCTGGCCAACCTGCTGGCGGCTGCGGCCGCGCAGGAGCTGCCGGCGCGGGTCGTCCTGGGCTTCGTGGATGCGAGCGTGAACGGCCTGCTGGGCGTGGACCCGGACCGCGAGGCAAGCCTCGCGTTGGTCCCGCTGGGGCGCGGGACCGCAACGCCGGGGGCGACCGCCCCCGAGGTGGAACCGCTCTTGCCGGAGACGAAGCCGCTCTCCCGATCCGAGGTGGACTACCCCGCGATCCGCGCGATGCACGCCGCCTCCTCGCTTCACTCCGAGGAAGAGGCGGCGGTCTGGCGGGGAGCGGGGCCCTCGGGCGATCCGCTCGCCCCCTTCAACCGGACGATCCCGCTCAAGCCCCCGGAGGGGGAGGCGGTCCCCACGGACTCGCTGACCGAGGTGGTCCTGCGGCGGGGCTCCACCCGCACCTTCGCCCATCAGCCCATCAGCTTCGGCCAGCTCTTCACGATCCTGGACCGGGCCACCCGGGGCATCCCGGCCGACTTCCTGGAGCCCTTCGGGGCCACCCTGAACAGCCTGTATCTCATCGTCCACGCCGTGGAAGACCTCGCCCCGGGCGCCTACGTGTACCACCGCAGGGATCGCGCCCTGGAGGTGATTCGCGAGGGGACCTTCCGCCGCCAGGCGGGGTACCTCGGGCTGGAGCAGGCGTTGCCCGCCGACGCCAGCGTGAACGTGTACTGTCTGGCCCGGCTGGAGCCGATCCTGGCCCGGTTCGGCAACCGCGGCTACCGGGCGGCGCAGCTGGAGGGGGGCGTCCTGGGAGGCAAGCTGTACCTGGGGGCGTATGCAGAGCGGCTCGGCGCCACCGGCCTCACATTCTACGACGACGACGTGACGGAATTCTTCTCGCCGCACGCCGCCGGCACGAGCGTCATGTTCCTCGCGGCGCTCGGCCATCGAGCCCGGCGCGCTCATGGCTGATAGCGACCGGCGGATGCCTCATGGCTGACGGCTGAAACCTGAGGAGACTTCCAATGAGCGGTTCGACGCAATCGCAGACTCCCCCACGGCACGTGAACCGGCTCATCCACGAGACGAGCCCGTACCTGCTCCAGCACGCCCACAACCCGGTGGACTGGTACCCGTGGGGAGAGGAGGCGCTGGCCAAGGCAAAGGCGGAGCAAAAACCCATCCTCCTCAGCATCGGATACTCGGCCTGCCACTGGTGCCACGTGATGGAGCGGGAGTCCTTCGAGGACGAAGCCATCGCCGCGCTCATGAACCGCCACTTCGTGAACATCAAGGTGGATCGGGAGGAGCGCCCGGATCTGGACGATATCTACATGAACGCCACGCTGGCCCTCAACCAGGGGCAGGGGGGCTGGCCCATGACCGTCTTCCTCGCGCCGGACCAGCGGCCGTTTTTTGCCGGGACCTATTTCCCGCCGGCCGACAGCTTCGGCCGCCCGGGGTTCGCGTCGCTCCTCACGCACATCGCCGAGCTATGGGAGCGACAGCGGGATGACCTCACGGCCCAGGCGGGACAGCTCACGGAGTATCTCCAGAAGAAGGCGGGACCCCTGCCCGCCGGCGACATCGGCGAGAACGAGATCCGGAATCTCGTGGCGCAGCTCGCGGAGAGCTTCGACAAGATGTACGGGGGATTCGGCCCCGCGCCGAAGTTTCCGCCGTCCACGGCCCTGTCCCTCCTCCTGCGCCACCACCGGCGCACGGGTGAGGCCGACGCGCTCGCGATGGTGACCAAGACGCTGGACGGCATGGCGCAAGGCGGGATGTACGACCACATCGGGGGCGGCTTCGCCCGCTACGCCACCGACCAGCGCTGGCTGGTTCCACACTTCGAGAAGATGCTGTACGACAACGCGCTCCTGACCAGGGTGTACCTGGAGGGCCACCAGGTCACGGGGAATCCGTTCTACGCCCGGATCGCCCGCGAGATCCTGGACTATGTCTTGCGGGAGATGACCGGCCCCGAGGGGGGATTCTTCTCGGCCACGGACGCTGACTCGGAAGGAGTGGAGGGCAAGTTCTACGTCTGGACGCCGGCCGAGGTGGAAGCGGTGCTGGGGCCGGATGAGGCGGCGGCCTTCTGCGTCTACTACGACATCACCGACGAGGGAAACTGGGAGGGGAAGAGCATCCCCAACACGCCCAGGACGCTGGAACGCGTGGCCTCGCGCCTCTCCATCAACGTGGAGAAGTTCCGCCGCTCGGTCGAGGCCGGCCGCGCCAAGCTGTACGAGGCCAGACGCCGGCGCGTTCCCCCCGGCCTGGACGACAAGGTGCTCACGGCCTGGAACGGGATGATGCTCGGGGCCATGGCCGAGGGATACCGGGTACTCGGCGAGCCACGGTACCTGGCGGGGGCCTGTCGGGCGGCGGACTTCGTGCTCACGGCGCTCTCCCGGCCGGACGGAGGGCTCTACCGGACGTACCGCCAGGGGAGGGCGCACCTGCCTGCCTACCTGGAAGACTACGCCTTCCTGGCCGAGGGGCTCCTGGACCTGTACGAGGCAGGAGGGGGCCTCCGCTTCCTGCGGGAGGCGGCCCGTCTGGCCGAGCGGATCCTGGCCGACTTCGGCGATCCGGCGGGCGGCGGCTTCTACGACACGGCCAGGGGGCACGAAGCGCTGATCATGCGGCACCGGGACGGGATCGACGGCGCCACCTCCAGCGCAAACGCCACGGCGGCATCAACCCTGGCTCGCCTCTCGCACCACCTGGACCGCCCGGCGCTGCGGGAGGCGGCAAGTGCCGCGGTGTCCGCCTACGGGCAACCCATCCGGCAGATCGGACGGGCTTTCTGCAAGAGCCTCGCCGTCGTGGACTTCCTCCTGGAGGGGCCGGTGGAGCTGGCGCTGGTGGGCGCGCCTGGCGAGGCGGGATACGAGGCGCTGGCCAGGGAGATAGGCCGCCGGTATCTGCCCAACCGCATCCTCGCGCATCATGATCCCACCTCCGGAACGGAGGCGGATCTGCCGCTCCTGGCGGGAAAGGGGCTGGTTGGCGGGAGGGCCGCGCTGTATGTCTGTCGGAACTTCGCCTGTCAGGCGCCGGTGACGGAACCGGCGGAGGTGGACGGCGCCCTGGCGGGACGGACGGCCGCGGGGGCGGAGCCGATCCGGGCAGGGATCGCCATCCGGCGGCGCGGGCGAGCCACGCCGGAAGGGACCGCGGCCCGGGCCGCGCGGTTCCTGGAGGCCGGGCTCCTCCATGGCTACGCCGCGCTGGGGACGACAGGGCTCACCGTGAGCCGGCTCGGCTTCGGCGGCTACCGCGTGGACGACGAGACCCCGACGCACCGGGAGGCGCTCGCCGCGGCACTGCTCGCGGGGTGCATGCTGATCGACACTTCCACCAATTACACCGACGGGGGAAGCGAGCGGCTCGTCGGATCGGTCCTGACCGAGCTGGAGAAGGGCGGCCGGCTGCCCCGGGAGGAAGTCGTGGTCGTCTCCAAGATCGGCTACGTCCAGGGGCAGAACCTGACCCTGGCCCAGGAGCGCGAGGCGGCGGGGAAGCCGTTCCCCGAGATGGTCAGGTACATGGACGGCTGCTGGCATTGCCTGCACCCGGAGTTCCTCCAGGACCAGTTGTCGCGCTCCCTGGATCGGCTGCAACTCGACACGCTGGACGTCTGCCTCCTGCACAATCCGGAGTACTACTTTTCCGACGCCAAGCACCGGGGCCGAGGGGAGATCGAGACGCTCCGCGAAGAATTCTACCGGCGGCTCGGCGAGGCCTTCCGCTTCTTCGAGTCCCAGGTGGCCGCCGGCCGGATCGGCTGGTACGGCGTCTCCTCCAATACGGCCGTGAACCCCCCGGACGATCCGGAGGCGACCTCGCTCGCACGGATGCTGGAGGCGGCGGCTGCGGCGGGGGGTGCAGGGAATCACTTCCGCGTCCTCCAGGTGCCGATGAATCTGTTCGAGTCGGGGGCGGTACTCCAGCCGAACACCGGTCCCGACGGCGCGAGGACCGTCCTGGACCTGGCGGCCGAGACGGGCATCGCCGTCCTGGGGAACCGGCCTTTGAATGCCTACGCCGGCACGCGGATGATCCGGCTGGCCGACTATCACATCGAGGACGGCGGCGTCGAGGCATCGCCGGAGGAATTGCTTCACCGCGTGGGGGCCCTGGAAGCGGAATATCGGGAGCGAATCGCCGCGCGGTTGCAGGTGGGCCAGGGCGGGACGCCTCCGGCCGATTGGTTCCGGTGGGCGGACCAGCTCCAGAGGCTTCCCGCGCATCTGGAGGGCCTGGATCAGTGGATGCAGGTCGAAGAGCAGATGATCGACCCGATGGTCAGCCAGACGGTGCTCATGCTGGACCAGGGACTGGCGAACGGGCCGGTGGCGGAGACGTGGGCGTCCTGGCGCGAGCGGTACCTTCCGGCGCTGGACGCTCTCCTCGAGGCGTTCCGTGCGAAGGCTGCCCGCCAGAGCCAGGCGGCGAGCGAGGCCGTGGCCGCGGCGGTGGACCCCCGTCTCCCGATCACCCGCCAGGGCGAGACCCTGTCGCGCAAGGCGCTCTGGGTCCTGGCCAGCACGCCCGGTATGACGGCCATCCTGCTGGGGATGCGGGACCCCGAGTACGTCGAGGACGGCATGGAGATCCTGAAGTGGCCGCCCCTTTCGGAGGTGCGCAAGATCTACGAGGCCGTGCGGGAGGTCCGAGTCCGGTGAGACCTTCCCGGGGTGGATTGATCCGTCAGTGATTTCCTGTCAGCAAATTCAGACAGTTACAGATTCGTCCACCTCTTCAATCCGGCGCTGGACGGCGGGACCCACTTTTTTTGCAGATGCCAGAATTCTCCCTTGACAAGATGGGGTGGGATGCGTATATTCCATATTGACGATCCCGAGAGGTCTAAGACTCAACCGGGAAACCCTGCAAAGGCGTCCTGAGGAAGAATCGAGATCGACAGGCCGAAAGGTCTGAAGAGAACGAGGACGCCGAAGGAAAGTCAAGGCAGGGAGGAACGGAAGAGACAAGGGTCACTCGGGGTCGTCGTTTTTTGTCTGCCCTGCTTCAGCACCGCCGCAGAAGATTCATTTCCGAACCTCCCTCCTGATGGTATCATCTGCCGCCCAGGAACTGGCCATGGGGGCCAGGTCTGTGTCCGGATGGCCGGTGTCTTCCGGCCCCGCGACATTCACTGTCCGGAAAGGAGATCGTGCGTGGGGATCATCACGATCGCCCGCCAGGCGGAGAGCGGTGGCGAGGCGGTGGCGAACCGGGTGGCCAAGGACCTTGGCCTCGCCCTGGTGGACCGCCCCCTCCTCGAGCGCCTCACCCAGGAGTACGGCCTCACTGGAAAGGATCTGGACGAGAGTGACGAGACGCAGGCAGGAGCGCTCGTGCGTGCCCAGAACCAGGTCCATGTGGACTATCTCCAGGCCGTGCTCTTCGACCTGGCAGGGAAGGAAGACCTGGTGCTCGTGGGGCGGGGCGGGCAGCTCTTGTTCCGTGACTGCCCCTGGAGCCTCCATGTGAAAGTGGTGGCCAGTCTTGGCGCCCGCCGCACGGCCTTGCAGCAAGTCCAGAATCTCAGCGACGCCGAGGCGGAGGCCTGGTTGCTGGAGATGGATCGCCAGCGAAGCGAGTGGGTGCGCCAGCACTACGGGGCGGACTGGGAGCAACCGGGCCACTACGACCTCATCGTGCGGACCGATCGGCTTGGCGCCGAAGGGGCGGCGTCTGTGGTTCGGGGCGCTGCCGAGGTCCGCGGCATCCTTGGTCACCTGGGCGAGATCGAGGCGTGGATCGAGCGCCGCGGGGCGGAGACCTCGACGGACCGATCGGGAGCGGCTCACGGGTTTGTCCATCCCAGCGAAGCGGAGTTCGCCCGGGTCCTGGACTTTTACCGGATCCGCTGGCAATACGAGCCGAAGTCGTTTCCGCTGGCGTGGAACGAGGCCGGAAAGGTCACCGAGGCCTTCACGCCGGACTTCTACCTGTCCGATCTGGATCTCTATCTGGAGCTCACGACGCTGAAGCAGAGCCTGGTGACCGACAAGAACCGGAAGATCCGGAAGTTCCGGGAGCTGTACCCCGACATCCAGCTAAAGATTTTTTACGGGCGGGACTTCCGAAGTCTCATCCAGAAATACGGCCTGTCCCCGACCCGGCCCGGGCCGGCGCCGTCATCCCCTCAGCCGGGTGAGAGGCAGCCGTCGTGAGCGCGGCCGAGGTGGGCGAGGTCCTGTTCTCGGAAATCCAGATTGCGGCGCGCATCCGGGAGCTGGGTCAGGCCATCTCCCGCGACTATGCCGGACGCGACCTGATCCTGGCGGGGGTCTTGCGGGGGGCGGCCTTTTTCCTGGTCGACCTCGCCCGGGCGCTCTCGATCCCCGTCGCCGTTGATTTCATTGCCATTTCGAGCTATGGGCCGAGCAGCAAGACCTCCGGCGTGGTCCGTATCGTCAAGGACCTCGAAGGAGAGATCGCCGGACGAGACGTCCTCGTGGTCGAGGACATCGTGGATACCGGCCTGACGCTGGGCTATCTCCTGCGGATCTTGCGAGAGCGGGGGCCGGCCAGCCTGAAGGTGTGCACCCTCCTCGACCGGGCCGTTCGCCGGATTGTGGACCCCCCCATCGCGTACCGCGGCTTCGAGGTGCCGGATGCCTTTGTCGTCGGGTACGGCCTCGACTACCAGCAGCGCTATCGCAACCTCCCCTTCATCGCGCTCCTGAAGCCCCCGGCGTGACCCCCGTACTGCGAGGGCTTCCGAAGACCTTCACGGCGGCTGCGCCACACCCGAAGAGCTGGCCGACCCACCTCCAAGAATCAAGCACTTCGCCGCCTTGGGGTCCAGCCCCGATTCACGGTCCGGGTGGACCCCGGAGGAGGTCGGTAATAGATTACTGGGTGAATGCGGTCCTCGCGGGACACGGGCGACGACGACGCCGCAGGGTCCTGGGTGTGGCGAATCGGCCGACAGGGAGGTCCCCGAGCCCTGTGCTTACCCACGGCTTTCGACGGGGCGGTGGTCCACTTGCGCAGTTTCTGCCAGCGGATGAGAGGGCGGGGGTGCGTGGAACAGCCGACTCTCTGCTCTGGTGACCGTCAGCAAAGCACCAGACGGTCGGTGAGGCCGCCATGTTTCCCAACGGGAACGAAGTCTATTGGCTGACAGTGACCAATGCGGCCCTGGGACTCGCCGTTCTTGCCTTCCTCATCCTTCTCGTGTGGTCGGTGATCCGGGACATCTTCTCCCCCAGGAACCATCGGCGGGTGTGAGGCGGCTCCCCGGGCCAGTCCATGCAGCCGACCGGTGTTGCGCCATCCGGGTGGTGTCCCGGCCCGTAGGACCCTTCATTCTCCTACACCTCCGCCGATTCTCGCTTACCCGACTGGGCCGCTGGCGGGAGGAGGGGCTACCTGATCAGCAGGCCCCAATGGGAGTCCGGTGCCGCTTGCTCCACGACTACAGGGGTGGGGTGAACCTCCCGTCCACGGCCGTCCAGCCGCCATCCACGAAGAGCACCGCACCGGTGACGAAGCTGCTGGCGTCGGACGCCAGGAAGACCACCGGCCCCGCGATCTCGTCGGCCGCCGCCCACCGGCCGAGAATCGAGCGGGTGGCGTACGCCTGATACCACTCGGGGTGATCTTTGATCGGGTGGACCAGCGGGGTGTCGACGACGCCGGGTGCGATGGCGTTCACGCGCACCCCCTGGGGGCCGAGTTCGGCGGCCAGCACGCGCGCAAGCTGTACCTGGCCGGCCTTCGTCGCGGCATAGACCCCCTGGCCGGGCTCCACGGATTGGGCGCGGATGGAGGACATGACAATGATGCTGCCGCGGCCTTGCCGGGCCATCATGGCCCCACCCCCCCGCAGCAGGCGGAAGGTGCCCTTGAGGTTCAGACCGACGATCCGGTCGAATTCCTCGTCGGTGTAGCGCACCAGCGGCTTGCGGATGTTGATGCTCGGGGTCGTGACCAGAATATCCAGCCGGCGATGGCGCGAGTGCACGCCGTCGAGGAGGGCCGTGACGCTGGCCGGATCCGTGAGATCCGCCCGGACCGCCTCCCCGGCCTGCCCCGCCCCCGTGATCTCCGCGGCCACGGTCTTCACCCCGTCGAGATTGACGTCCGCACACACCGCGTGCGCGCCGAACGCCGCCAGGCCCTTCGCGGATGCCGCGCCGATCCCGGAGGCCGCGCCCACGATCACGGCGACGCGGCCGTCGAGCCGGAACAGGTCCTGGTATCTCATGGCGCGATCCGCCCCTGATGGGAGCCCGGTACCTGTCTTTCGGCCATCCGCTGCCGCGGTTCGAGGCCGGGGGCGGGGGCACCGAGCGTGAAGAAGAAGGTGGCCCCCCCGTCCACCGCCCCCTCCGCCCATACGCGGCCGTCATGCCGCTCGACGATGCGCTGGACGGTGGCGAGGCCAATCCCGCTCCCGGGGAATTGCTCTGCGCTGTGGAGGCGCTGGAACGCCCCGAAGAGCTTGGCGCCGTCCGCAGTCTCGAACCCCACGCCGTTGTCCCGCACGAAGTAGACCGCCCCCCCGTCGGCCCCGCTGCGCCGCCCGACCTCGATCCTGGCGGGCTGCCGGTGCAGCGTGAACTTCCACGCGTTCCCGAGCAGGTTCTCGAGAAGCGCGCGGAGCAGCCGGGGGTCGCCCTGCACGGCCAGACCGTCCTGGATGTGAAGCTCGGCCGGGCGGTCCGGGTCGCGCTGGCGCAGGTCGCTCGCGATGGCCCGGGCCAGGGCGGTGAGGTCCACCGGCTCCCGGTGGAGCGGGTGGCGGGTCGCCAGCGCCAGGGCCAGCAGGGCGTCGACGCGCTCCTCCATGCGCTGCGCCCCCGCCTGCACCCGCTGCAGGTAGTCCTTGCCCTTGGCATCCAGTCGGGCGCCGTACCGCCTCAGGAGGACGCGGCTGAAGCCGCCGATGCCGACCAGGGGGGTGCGCAGATCGTGGGACACGGAGTAGGAGAAGGCTTCCAGCTCGGCGTTGGCGGCCTGGAGTTCCCGGGTCCGGTCCTCGACCTTCCGCTCCAGCTCTTCCGCGTAGCGCCTCACCTGCTCGTAGAGCCGGGCGTTCTCGATGGCGATGGCCGCCTGGGTTGCGAGCATCTGGAGCCGGCGCAGGTCGTCGGCGCCGAACCGCTTCCCGGGCTGGGTGGTATGGCAGTGCAGGATGCCGAGGAGGCGATCCTCGAACAGCACGGGGACGATGAGGGCGGCGCGAACGTCCGGGGCCTCGGGCGAGGCCAAGGACGAGTCCTGGTAGTCGTTGAGGACCAGAGGCTGCCGGGAGCGCGTCACCGCCCCGATGGCCCCCCTGTCCGGGGCAACCCGGCCGTCCAGCCCCCGGCCCGCCTCGGTCCCGAGGGCCTCCCCGAGACCGAGGGTCCGGGTGGCCTCGTCCCAGAGGATGATCTGGTAGTGGTGGCTCCCCAGCAGCTCCATCGCCCCCCTCACGACTGCCTTCAGGACCGCCGGGAGCTCCAGCCGAGCCACGATGGCCTGGCCGATCTCGCGCAGGGCCTTGAGCTCGGTGGCCCGCTCCTCGGCGTCGGCGAAGAGACGCGCGTTCTCCAGGGCCATGGCCGCCTGGTCGGCGAAGCTCGTGAGCAGGGCCAGGTGGTCCTGGACGAATGCCGCCCCGGGCTGGGTCGTGTGCGAGGTGAGAACTCCGAGCAGCCGGCCGCGATAGAGCAGGGGGATCCCGATGACCGCGGTCAGTTCGGTCAGCTCCGGCACCCGGTGGGGGAAGGCCTGGTAGTCGTTCACGATGAGCGGGGCCCGCGTCTGCGCCACGATGCCGTTGACGCCCTCGCCCAGGCGGAACTCTTGTCCCCGCACCTTCTCGGCCCCGGTCCCATCCACCGCTCCCAGGCGGAGCGTCTGGCTGCTCTCGTCCCAGAGGACGACCTGGCCGTGGGGGGTGCCCAGCAGTTCCCGGGTCTTCACCACGATCAGGTGGAGCACCTCCATGGGATCCAGGGAGGTCGTCAGACTGTGGGCGACCTCGTAGAGGCTCCGGGCCTCGCGGGCGGCCCGCTCGGCGGCCGCCAGGAGCGTGGCGTTCTCGATGGCGGCGGCGGCCTGGGCGGCGAAGAGTCGGAGGATCTCGCGGTCCTGTTGCATGAAGCGCCGCCCCGTCCCCTGGTCATCGATGGCGAGCACGCCGAGGAGCCGGCCGCGGAACAGCAGCGGCTCGGCAACCACGGCCGTGACGTTGGCGTGCGCCAGGAGAAAGGGCCAGGCTTGCAGGCAGCGGCGGTAGTCGTTCACGATCGCCCCCTCGTGCCGCTGGGCGACGAGGCCGGTGATCCCTTCGCCCAGGCGCAACCGGCCCTCTCGCATCCAGTCCCCGTGTCCGACCCAGACCTCGGCGCGCAGGCACTGGGCGGCCGCGTCCCAGAGGTAGAAGGCCCCGCTGGCGCCCCCCACCAGCTCCACTGCCCGGTGCATGATGAGATTCAGCAGGGTCGGCAGGTGCAGCTCCCGGGTGATCTCGGCGCCGACGGCCCGGAGGGCCTCGAGCTGCCGGGTCCGGGCCCGGAGGGTGTCGTCAGCCTGCTTGCGTGCGGTGATGTCCTGGACCGTACCGATGCCGCGAGTGGCGGTGCCGTCCTCGTCGAACTCCACCTCGGCGCTTTCCCGGACCCACCGGATGTCCCGCCCCACCAGGATGCGGTACTCCATGGTATAGGGCTCGCCCCTCAGCGCCGCCGCCCAGGCGGCGGCGACATCCTCCCGGTCGGCGGGATGGACCGCCTCCAGGAAACGGTCGTAGGTCAGCGGGGTCCCGATCGGGACGCCGAAGATGCGGCAGGTCTCGTCCGACCAGGTGAGGTCGCCCCGGATCACGTCGAGGTGCCAGCTCCCCACGTGCGCCACGTGCTGCGCGCGCGTCAGGGTGGCCTCGCTCCGCCAGAGCGCCGCCTCCACCCGCATCCGCTCGGTGATGTCGCGGATGACGCCGCAGATCACACGCCGCCCCCCCCACTCGAACGCGCCGGCGGCGATTTCCGCCGGGAACACCGTGCCGTCCTTCTTGCGGTGATAGCGCAGGGGCACCGAGAGCCGACCCCCGGTCAGGGCTTCCCGGATCGAGGTCTCCGATGCCGTCGGCTCGGCCGTGACGTCAGCGTGGGTGAGGCGCAGGAATTCGTCGCGGGTGTAGCCGTAGAGGCGAAGGGCGCTCTCGTTCGCGTCGATGAACCGCCGCGTCTCGGCGTCGAACACGATGATGGCATCCGACACCGTGGCGAACAGCTGGCGGTATTTCTGCTCCCCCTCCGCCAGGGCCGCCGCGCCGCGCCGGGCTTCTGCGAGGCTCCGCTCCAGCTCCGCACAGCGGTGGCGTACGGCCTCGAGTTCGGTCAGCACCGTCCCCTGCCGTTCAGGCTGTCCCGGTTCCCGTGTGCCGGATTCCCCCATCGCTTTCCTCCGGCAAGAGTCCCGACCGCGCGGAAGACCTGCCAGGGACGAGGCCGAACGAGCGACGCCGGTGCCGTGCGATGCTGCCGGGTGTGGATGAGCCTCCGGTGATACGCCGGAACACCGGCAAGGCTCACGGGCAGGCTATCGGAGAGAACCCGGGGTGTCAACTGGGAAGCGCGCCGCAATTTGTAGGGGAGAGGAGCGCTCCGGCCGTCCCGCGCCCCCGAACGGGGAGAGGGCGGGTGAGGGGGGATGGTCCATGCGGGCCGGGATATCGGAAGAGCAGCAATCGAGCGCGAGGCGGTGTCGGTGCCGGTCCGATTCACGTCGCACAGGAGGAGACCGCCATCTCGCTCCGGCACCGAGAATGTCGTTGACAGCGCTGTCGGGTGCCGACTAGACTCGCGCCGTTGTTCCTTCCGGGATTCGCACCCGCAGCTCGAGAAGGCCGCGGGGCTGTTCCGCTCGGCGGCGGGGAAGAAGCCGGCGAAGCGGATCAAGATCGCGCAGGAGATCTGGAAGATCATGGTGGACGAGCAATACGGCATCGGCAGGGTGGGGCAGTCCCCGGCCGCCACGGGGGTGCGCGTCGTGAGCCAGCGGCCCGGGAACATCCCGTCCCGGCAGGTGAGCGCCCAGCACGCCCGGACTGCCTGTAGCTCGCATCCCACCACGTTCTCCTTCAAGCCGTAGCCGGCATCGCGGCGACGCGAGGCGGCCGCCCGGTCGGGCCGGGCGGCCGCCCCCCTCGCGAGAGGGCCAGGGCAATGCTCGCCTATCTGGTGCGGAGACTGATCCTCGCCATCCTGACGGTGTGGGCGGTGTCCGTCCTCTCCTTCGTCATCATCCAGCTTCCGCCCGGGGACTACATCACCTCCTACGTCGCCCAGATGTCGTCCTCGGGCAGCTTCGTCTCCGAGCAGGAGGCAAATGCCCTGCGCCAGCAGTACGGCCTGGATCAGCCGCAGTACATCCAGTACCTCCGCTGGATGCAGATGGTCGTCCGGGGCAACTTCGGCATGTCCCTGGAGTACAGCCGGCCCGTGTCCGAGGTCATCGGTGATCGCCTGTGGCTCACCATGGTGGTCTCCGTGGCCGCCATCATCTTCACCTGGTTCGTCGCCTTGCCCATCGGGATCTACTCGGCCGTGCGGCAGTACTCGCTGGGAGACTACTTCGCCACCTTTGTCGGGTTCATCGGATTGGCGATCCCCAGCTTCATGCTGGCCCTGATCCTGATGTACCTCGGGTTCACCCTGTTCAACGCCAACATCGGCGGGCTGTTCACCGACGAGTACGCGGAGGCGTCGTGGAGCCTGGCCAAGGCCTGGGATCTCACGAAGCACCTGCCGCTGCCCGGGGTGATCCTGGGGCTCGCGGGCACGGCGCAGCTCATCCGGATCATGCGCGCGAACCTGCTGGACGAGCTGGGCAAGCCCTACGTCATGACGGCCCGCGCCCGGGGCCTCTCGGAGCGGGCGCTCATCCTGAAGTACCCGGTGCGGGTGGCCCTGAACCCCTTCGCCAGCACCATCGGGTACCTGCTGCCCTACGTGGTGTCGGGGAGCATCATCGTCTCCCTGGTGCTGAGCCTGCCGACGGTGGGGCCGCTCCTGCTCAAGGCCCTGGTGGCGCAGGACATGTTCCTGGCCGGGACCATCGTCCTGCTCCTGGGGGTCATGACGGTCATCGGGACCTTCCTCTCGGACCTGGCGTTGATGTGGATCGACCCCCGCATCCGATTCGAGGGCAAGGGATGAGCGAGCCCCAGGCGGTTCGCGAGGCCGCCACCGGACGCGGCGTGGGTGAGCCGGAGGTCCCGACGGCGCTTGTCGAGGAACGGATCTCCGTCGCCACGCAGTGGCAGCTCATGTGGTGGCGCTTCAAGAAGCACCGCCTGGCCATGGCAAGCACGGTGGTGGTGCTGCTCTTCTACCTGGTGGTCCTGCTGGCCGATTTCCTGGCCTACGCCAACCCGACGGCCTCCGAGGCGCAGCGGTCGCTGCTCCCGCCGCAGCGCATCCACTGGTTTGACGGAGGACGGCTCGCCCCGCACGTGTACGGCCTCACGGGCGTGCGCGACCCCAACACCTTCAAGCGCGTGTACACCCCCGACCCCGAGAAGAAGATCCCCGTCCGCTTCTTCGTCCGGGGGTTCGAGTACGACCTGCTCGGCCTGCTCCCGGCCAGCCTGCACCTCCTGGGCGTCGAGGGGACGACGCCGGAAGAGTCATTGTTCCTGCTGGGGACCGACGAGCAGGGCCGCGATCTCTGGTCCAGACTCATGTACGGGACGCGGACGTCGCTCACCATCGGCCTGGCGGGCGTCGCGCTCAGCCTGGTCCTGGGCGTCCTCCTGGGAGGGATCTCGGGACTCTACGGCGGGGTGCTCGACACCATCATCCAGCGGGTCATCGAGATCTTTCGCTCCATCCCGACCATCCCGCTGTGGATGGGCCTCGCGGCGGCCCTGCCGAACGACTGGAGCGTCATGCAGGTCTATTTCGCCATCACCCTCATCCTCTCGCTGATCGGCTGGACGGAGCTGGCGCGGGTCGTCCGCGGCCGGTTCCTGTCGCTGCGCCAGGAGGATTTCGTGATGGCGGCGGAGCTCTGCGGATGCGGCCGGATGCGGATCATCTTCACGCACCTCGTGCCGTCATTCCTGAGCCACATCATCGCGGCGACGACCCTGGCCATTCCGGCCATGATCATCAGCGAGACCTCCCTCTCCTTCCTGGGGCTGGGATTGCGGCCGCCGGCCATCAGCTGGGGGGTGCTCCTGCAGCAGGCGCAGAACATCCAGGCCCTGGCCATCTCGCCCTGGCTCCTGATCTCGTCCGTCCCGGTGATCATCGTGATCCTGGCCTTCAACTTCATGGGAGACGGCCTGCGCGATGCGGCGGATCCGTATGGACACTGACGGCAAAGGGCGTTCGGCTGTTCGGCGCACCCATTGCAACTCGCCCGCGGTGCGGGCGGCAATGGGTCCCGGCAGTTCGGCGGTTCCGGAACAGCCGGACAGCCGAACGGCCGAACCGCCGAACGCTTTCCGGGGTATTCAGGTGATCCCCACATGACCGCTGACCAGACGCCCATCCTGTCGGTGCGGGACCTGAAGACGTACTTCTTCCCGGACGAGGGCACGGTCAAGGCCGTGGACGGCGCCAGCTTCGATGTCTATCCGCGAAGGACGCTGGGCATCGTGGGGGAGAGCGGCTGCGGCAAGAGCGTCACGGCCCGATCCATCCTGCGCATCGTCGAGCATCCCGGTCGGATCGTGGCCGGATCCATCCTGCTGCGGCGAGAGGGGGGGAACGGGACTCCCGTCGAGCTGGATCTGACCCGGATGGATCCGGAGGATCCCGAGATGCGCCGGATCCGGGGCGGCGAGATCGGGCTGGTCTTCCAGGAGCCCATGACCTCGTTCAGCCCCGTGCACACCATCGGGAACCAGATCGTCGAGACCGTCCGGCTGCACCATCCCGTGAGCGAGCCGGAGGCGAGGCAGCAGGCCATCGAGGTGCTCCGCTCCGTGGGCATCCCCAAGCCCGAGCGGCGGATCGACGAGTACGCCTTCGAGCTGTCCGGCGGGCTGCGCCAGCG
>DATIFO010000268.1:0-7568 GCA_035455275.1 Methylomirabilis sp. (SeqCode)
CATCCGCTGTCGAGCGGATCGGGGGATCGCCGCTGGTTCCCTGTAGCACTTCAAACTCCCCGCTGTCCGCCCTCCCACTCCTGCCGATCGCCTGACGGACAGCTCGGATCACTGCACACAGACCGCATCCCCTCGCGAGTCCCATCCCACCGCATCCATGGGTTCTGCTCCGGGGAAACGGGGGACCCGCCGGCTCTTGAACTGACGTGCGCTGGCAAGCCGACGGAGGGGCCGGGCATCCGGGGGCAACAGCAGAGGCTGTACCGCCAGGAAAACCGGGCGAGCAGCATCCGCAGAGGGGCGGGTGGTGTGAAGGCAGAACTCACGACGAGGATGGGGCGGGGAAGCGGCCGTGCCGCCGGACGAACTCCACCAGTCCGCCGGCGGCGATGATCTCCATGACGGCGGGGGCCAGGGGCGGCAGCGCAGCCCGGGTGCCCCGCGTCCCGTTCTCGCAGGCGATCCCCGCATGGTCCGCTGCCACGCGGAGCAGGTCCCCTTCTTGAATGTCCCCCGTGTCTAGCGTCACCAGCAACAACCCGTTGTTGATGCCGTTCCGGTAAAAGGCGCGGGCAAAGGACCGGGCCAGGACTACCGGTATTCCGGCGCCCCGGATGACGAGGGCCGCGATCTCCATGGCCGATCCGCAGCCGAAGTTCTTGCCGGCCACGAGGAGGTCGCCGGGGGCCACCCGGCCTGCAAAGGTCGGATCCAGGTCCTCCAGGAGGAAACGGCTCAGGAGCTTCTCGTCCAGCGTGTCCCGCTTTCGCCGCGAGGAGATGATGTAGTCCGTGTTGATGTCGTCCCCGAGGACGCGCGCCTGGCCTTGGAAGACCATGTCGCTAGACCTCCCGAGGGTCCATGATCTGCCCCGCCACCACGGCGGCCGCCACCGTCGCCGGCGAGCCCAGGTAGATCTGCGCGCGGGTGTTCCCCATGCGGCCCAGGAAGTTCCGATTGGCCGTGGAGAGCACGTGCTCCCCGGCGCTGGGAATGCCGGGGCTGCTCCCGCAGCAGGGACCGCAGCCGGGGGGCAGCACCGTCGCCCCCTTCTCCACGAACCTCGCCAGCAGCCCGCGCCTCGCCGCCTCCAGGTACACGGCCCGGGAGGCCGGCACCAGGAGCAGCTCCACGCCGGGGGCGACGCGGGAGTCCCCCATGACGGATAACGCCAGCTCCAGGTCCTCGATCCGCCCGTTGGTGCAGGTCCCGAGCAGCCCCATGTGGATGGGTGTGCCCCGCAGCTCGCGCACGGGCGCCACGCGATCCACCGCATGGGGCTGGGCGACCAGTGGCTCGAGGCGATCCAGGGAAACCGAGACCACCCCCAGGTAGGCCGCCCCTGCGTCAGGGACCACCAGCTCGATCCCCGAAGGCTCCCCCGTGAAATGATCCCGGATCGCCTGATCCCCCGGCACCACGGCGCACTTGGCCCCTGTCTCTGCCAGCATGTTGCAGAGCGTCATCCGCTCGGGCAGGTCCAGACCGGTCAGCGCAGGACCGCCGAACTCCACCGACTGGTAGATGGCCCCGCCCGCCCCGATCCGCCTGAGCAGCTCCAGACTGAGGTCTTTCGCCGTGACGCGGGGCGGCAGGCTTCCGGCCAGATCCACCCGCAGGCTGTCGGGGACCCGGAACCACAGCGCCCCCGTCAGGGCGGCGGCCGCGAGATCGGACGACCCCACGCCGATCCCGAGCGCATTGAGCGCCCCGTACGTCGTCGAGTGGGAATCGCCACCCACCACCAGAGCGCCCGGCCGGAGGTAGCCCCGCTCCGGCAGGAGCTGGTGGCAGATCCCCTCTCCCAGCTCGAAGAGGACCGCGTTCCCGGCCCGGGCGAAATCCCGCATCTGGTCCTGCAGCGCGGCCACCTGGTCGTTGGGGCAGGGCACGTAGTGATCGAGCACCAGGAGCACCTTCGTGCCGTCGAAGGTCCGCGTGCCGCCCATCCGCCGGAAGAAGTCCAGCGCCAGCGGCCCCGACCCGTCGGTGGCCATGACGAGGTCCACTCGGGCCACGATGGTCTCTCCTGCGTAGGTCGCCCGGTTCGCGTGCGCCGTGAAGATCTTTTCCGCGATGGTCTGCGGTCGCGCCGTTCCCATTCCCGCTCACCCCAGGGCCCGGATGCAGGCCTCTGTACCCCGCCCCAGCTCTTCCAGACATCCCAGCTTGAAGAGGCAGGCCTCCAGCGCGCCGATGAGCGTCAGGGCGTCCTTGGGGAAGATGTAGCCCATATGCCCGACGCGGACCACCGCGTCCTTGTACGGCGAGCCGAGGCCCCCCGCCACGACGATCCCGAACTCCTCCTCCAGGACGGCCCGCAGCTTGGGGCCGGTCGTGCCGGGCGGGGCCGAGAACGCCGTCACCGACGGGGACCGATTGGCGAAGCCCTCCGGGAACAGGCGGAGGCCCATGGCCTCCAGGCCGGCCCGGACGGCCTGGGCCACCCGGGCGTGCCGGGAGTAGGTGTTCGCCTTGCCCTCCTCCTCGATCATGCAGAGCGCCTCCTCCACGCTGCACACGAGAGAGACCGGCGTGGACCCGGGCGTCTCGGGACGCGGGCCGTGCAGCGCCTTCCGGATCTCACGGAACTGGACGTAGTACGCGGGGATCTGCGCCCCCTCCGTGGCGCGCCAGGCCCGATCGCTCAGGACCGCGAGGCTCAGCCCCGTGGGGCTCATCAGCCCCTTCTGGGATGCCGTCACCATGGCGTCCAGACCCCAGGCGTCGAACTCCATGGGCATGCAGCCCGCGCTGCTCACGCAGTCCGCCAGCGTGAGCTTCCCGTGCTCCCGCGCGAGCGCCGCGATGGCCCGGATGTCGTTGACCACGGCCGTCGCCGTCTCGCAGTGGCTCAGGGTGATCCCCTTCGCCCCCGGGACCTCCTTCAGGGCGGCAGCCACCTCATTGAGATCCAGGGGCTTCAGCCAGTCGCTGCAGATGCGCCGCACCTTCAGCCCGTGGCGGTCTGCGATCGCGGCGTACATCTCTCCGAACCTCCCGTTGCAGATGGCCAGGATCTCGTCCCCGGGCGAGAACAAGTTGGTGATCGTCCCCTCCATCGCCGCCCGCCCCGTCCCATGGACCGGCAGGACGTCCTGCCGGGTTCCGAAGAGCCGCTGCGCCCTCTGGGTCAGCGAGGAAAGGATGCGCGAGAACTCCGGCGTGCGGTGGTGCAGCATGAGGCGGGCGCCCGCGGCCAGGACCCGCGGGGGAACATTCACCGGTCCCGGCGTGAACAACTGATGGTCCCCGTACCCTCTCATGAGCGTTCCCTTCCCCAGCAGGCTGCTGAAAAAGGCCCATCTGCGGCGTTGGCGCGCTCGCGCGGCGCTGCGGCGTACGGACCAAGTACGCCTCGCACCTCGCATCGCGCGCCGCCTTGCATCTGGACCTTTTTGAGCAGCCTGGGCGAAAACCAGTCCTTCAGCATCCTGCTAGGAGGCATACCTCCCCCCGAGTTCGGCGCCACAAGCCCGCGGCTCCACCGGAGCCACGGGCGGCGAGAGAATCGCGCTCTCCGGCACCGGGTGTCAAGGGGAAAGACCGCCTCTCCTGAGGGATGGGCCTCGTGGGGCAAGAGACCCACCATCGTTCAGGACCGCGGCAACGGCCCGGCTGGCGCCCCCCCGCTGGCGGCAAGGTTGGTCCTTTCCCGTTGACACCGACGTGCGCCTTCGATAGTCTCCCGCGTGAACTGTCCGTCAACCCGATTTCCAACAGAAGGAGTATCGCCCATGTCCAGACACAAGCTGACCAGGCGCGAATTCCTGGAAGCCGCAACGCTGACGGCAGCCGGAATCACCATCCCCACCTCACTCGTCGGTGCGGCCCAGACGGGAGCCGCCGCGCCCAAGCCGGCCAAGGCCCCCGAGGCGCTCGGCCAGAGGTTCATCGGCAAGCTGGAGGGACCCGAGATCCTCCGCGACCTGGCGAAGTTCCCCAAGACCTTCAAGGAGGCGCCGATGCTGGCCGAGCTGGTCAAGGCCGGGAAGCTCCCCCCCGTGGAGAAGCGCCTGCCCGAGCCGGCCGACCTGATGGTCGTGAAGCCCTTGAAGGAGATCGGGAGGTACGGCGGGCGCTGGCGCCGTGGCTTCACCGGACCCGCCGACAACGAGAACGGGAACCGCATCGTCTCCACGGACAAGATCCTGATGTGGGACTACACCGGCAACAAGGTCGCGCCCAGCCTTGCCAAGGACTGGCGGCTCAGCGACGACGGGAAGATCGCCACCATCTTCCTGCGCAAGGGACTCAAGTGGTCGGACGGTCAGCCCTTCACGGCAGACGATTTTCTTTTCTGGTACAACGACATCTATGGAAACAAGGACCTCGTCCCGACGGCGATCCCGGAGCTCACGATCAACGGCAAGCCCGGGCGCATGGTGAAGCGCGACGACTACACCGTCGTCTTCGAGTTTCCCGACCCGTACTTCCTCTTCGTGGACATCCTGGCCGGCGACACCCTGATCGGCGGCGGCCAGGCGACGGGGGCGGCGCGCGCGGCCTTCATGGGCGGATACGCCCCGGCGCACTACCTGAAGCAGTTCCTGCCCAAGTACTCCTCGCTGGACGATGTCCAGAGGAAGGCCAAGGCGGCCAACTTCGACAGCTGGGTGAGCTATTTCCGCAACCGGACCAACTGGGCGCTGAACATCGAATTGCCCGTCGTCGGCCCCTGGAAGACGGTCAGCCCGATCAACACTCCCACCTGGGGAATGGAGCGCAACCCATACTACTGGGCAGTGGACACGGCCGGCAATCAACTGCCGTACATCGACCGGCTCGTCATGAATCTGGCGGAGAATCTGGAGGTCCTGAACCTCCGCGCCGTGGCGGGCGAGTACGACCTCCAGGAGCGACACATCAGCCTGAACAAGCTGCCCGTGTTCATCGAGAACCAGAAGAAGGGCAACTACAGCATTCACCTGGACACGTCGCAGAGCGGGTGCGATGCGGGCATGCTCGTCAACACGGCCTACGAGGCCGACCCCGAGATCGCCAAGTGGCTCACCAACCGTGACTTCCGCCGTGCCTTGGCGCTGGGCATCGACCGCGACCAGCTCAACGAGGCCTTCTGGCTCGGGATCGGGACGCCCGGCTCGACGGCGCCGGCTGAAGATGTCGCCATCAGCCCGGGCAAGGAGTACCGCAAGAAGTGGGGAGTCCTGGACGTGAAGCAGGCCAACAGCCTGCTCGACAAGGTCGGCCTGACCAAGAAGGACGGCGAGGGGTACCGCCTGCGCACCGACGGCAAGGGCCGCGTCCGCATCGAGCTGATGACCGTGGGCGGGCAGTTCATCCCGTTCACCCAGGTCGCCGAGATGATCAAGCAGCACTGGCAGAAGATCGGCATCGACGCGGACGTGAAAGAGACCGAGCGCAGCCTCGCCTTCACCAAGACGGCGAACGCGGAGCACCACATCATGTTCTGGACGGTCGGCGGCTCGGAGAACCTCTACCTCTTCCCGCGCCACGTCCTGCCGGTGGACCCGGCGGAATGCCACCTCGGCATGCCCTTCGCGCGTTGGTACGCCTCCAACGGCGCCCAGGGCAAGAAGCCGACGAACCCGGAGATGCTCCGCGCCTTCGACCTGTACCGTTCGGCGTCGGGCAAGAAGGAGGCCGAGCGCACCAAGATTGCGCAGGAGATCTGGAAGATCCTCGTCGAGGAGTGCTGGGTCATCGGGACCGTCGGGCTTTCACCGGCGTTCATGGGCGTACGCATCGTGAAGAACAACATGGGGAACATTCCAGCGCGCCAGACCAACGCCCAGCACGCGCGCACCCCCAACACCTCGCACCCGGCCACGTTCTTCTTCAAGTCGTGACCTCGGCCGGGGACCGGGACCTCCCCTCCGTGGCTTCCCGCCGTCCCTCGCGCCGCCCCCGGCGCGAGGCCGGGAGGCCACGGAGGAGATCGCCCGCTCGGCGGCTGCCCGCATCACAGTGATGGGGGACGGGTCCGCCGTGGCTCGGCACGGCCGGGTCGCCATGCAGGCCGCGGGGCGGCGGTGCTATCCCCCTCCATGAGACTCCGGCGCCTGCCAGGCCGGCCCCTGGATGAAGGCCCCGCCGTCCACCCGCAGCACCGCTCCAACCACGTAGCTGGCCTGCTCCGACGCCAGGAAGACCGCCCCCCGTCCGATGTCCTCGGGTGTGGCGAGTCTGCGGAGCGGAAGCTTGGCCCCCTCGCGGTACAGCCTCTCGTCGGTGTACCAGGTCCGCTCGCCGGGCGTGTCGGTCCACCCCGGCTCGATGAGGTTCACCCGGATCCCGTGCCACATCAGCTCGTTGGCGGCGGAGAGGGCGAGCTGGTGGGCCCCGGCCTTGGCGGTGTTGTAGTCGATCGCCCCCTTGAAGGGAAGGCGGGCGTGGGGCGACGACACGTAGATCAGCGAGCCCCCGGCCCCCCGGCCCACCATCTGGCGGGCCACCAACTGGAAGGCGTGGAAGGTGCCGAGGATGGAGACCTCCAGGGTGCGACGGAGGTCCTCCTCCCGGGTCTCCAGGAGCGTCTGGCGCACGCTGGTCACGGCGCAGGCCACCAGGATGTCCACGGGCCCCAGCTTCTCGGCGCACCGGGCCAGCATCCGCTCCATGGCGGCCCGGTCGCTCACGTCGGCTTGCACGGCGAGGGCCCGGCGCCCCAGGCCCGCGATGGCGCCAGAGACCTCGGCACCCTCCGGCCCCGGGGCCAGATCGGCGACGCACACATCGGCGCCGGACCGGGCCAGCTCCAAGGCCACCCCGCGGCCAATGCCGCGAGCGCCACCCGTCACCAGGGCAACCTTTCCCGAGAGCAGCATAGGGCCGACCTCCTCACCGGCAGGGGAAGTAGATGAACCGCTCGCCGCGCGCCATGTAGTGGCAGGGCTGCTCGGGGTGGAATCGGGCAAGGTACTCGAAGAGGCGCCCCGGGTTCTCCGAGTTGCCCTGGAACAGGTCCCAGTGGGCCGGGATGAGGAGCTTCACCCCGGCTGCCGCGGCCAGATCCGCCGCCTCGCGCACATCCAGGTTGCCGATGATGTTGCGGCGCAGCCGGAAGTAGTCCTGCCCGTTGATGGGCGCCATCAGGACCTCCACCCGCCGGTCGCGGAGGCCCTCGATCAGCCCGTCGTACATCACGGTGTCGCCGGTGTGGCACAGGCTGACACCGTCCAGCTCGAGGATGTAGCCCTGACAGTCGGCGGTCCGGTCCGCCGCACCGGGCCTGCCGTGCGCCGCGGGGATCGGGACGAGCGGCACCCCCTTGACCGTGAGCGGCTCGTCGGCGCGACTGCCGATGACCCGATGAGGGGGCAGCAGGTCGCGAACCTGCGGGAGGCAGGACTCCGGCAGCAGGAAGACCGCCTCGGGCGATGCCGCGGCCACCGGCCCCAGGGTCCACGGGTCGAGATGGTCGGTGTGCCCGTGGGTGCAGCAGACGACGTCCAGGCCCGCCAGCTCCGCCGGGCGGACCAGGGGCGGGTACGCCCGCGCCGCGCCGCCCGGGTAATCCGACAGGTAGAGGTCGATGGCGAGGGTGCGTCCCGCCCCCTTGATCACGAAGCCGTGCTGGCCCAGCC
>DATIFO010000269.1:0-13333 GCA_035455275.1 Methylomirabilis sp. (SeqCode)
TTCGTGATGGCCCCCAGGCCGATGACCAGATGGTCGTAGTCCAGTTCGTGGCCGTGCGCGTCACCGCCGTGCGACACGGCCACCCGGCGCGCCTCGAGGTCGATCGCCTCCACCTCACCCTGCACGAACTTCACACGGCGCAGGAGCGTTCGGATCGGACTGACGATATCGGTGAGGTCGAGGTCGCTGGCGGCGACCTCATGGAGCATCGGCGTGAACAGAAAGAAGTTCTCACGGTTGACGAGCGTCACCTCGAGTGCCGCGCCCCGGGCGAGCGCCTTCTCGAGCCGGAGCGCGGCGTAGATGCCTCCGAAGCCGCCTCCGAGAATCACGACCCGTGTCCGCGCCGCGCCACTCATGCGGGTCTCCATGGCCGTGACGCTAGCCGCCGCTCTGCTGGAGCAGCTTCGCCACGAGCCCGGTCCAGCCGGTCTGATGGCTCGCGCCGATGCCCGCGCCGTTGTCGCCGTGGAAGTACTCGTAGAACCAGATGAGGTCGCGCCAGTGGGGATCCTCCTGGAAGGTCCGCACGCCCCCGTGGACCGGCCGCCGCCCGTCGGGGCCCCGGAGGAAGATGCGGGTCAGGCGGCGGGAGAGCTCGGTCGCCACGTCCCAGAGGGTGGCGCGCGAACCCGACCCGGTCGGGTACTCGACTTGGAAGTCCGGGCCATAGAAGTGGTCGAACTTTTGGAGGGCCTCGATCAGGAGGTAGTTGATCGGAAACCAGATCGGGCCGCGCCAGTTCGAGTTGCCGCCGAAGAGGCCGGTGCTCGACTCGGCCGGCTCGTAGTCGACGCGATACTCGCGGCCGTCGACCGTGAGCACGTAGGGGTGATCGCGGTGATGCTGGGAAACCGCGCGGATCCCATGGGGCGACAGGAACTCCTGCTCATCCAGCATGAACCGCAGCACGCGGGGGAGCTCCTCCCGCGTGACGATGGACAGGAGCCGACGTTCCCCGCCGCCTGGTTGCTTTAGGGCCTCTAGGTGCTCGCGGAACTCCGGGCGGTTCCGGATGAACCACTCCATCCGGCGTTTGAAGCCGGGGAGCTTCGCCACGACGTCCGGCTCCAGCGTCTCCACGGCGAGGAGCGGGATCAGGCCGACCAGCGAGCGCACCTTCATGTACCGGTGCTCGCCGTGGGGGAGGTGCAGGGCGTCGTAGAAGAAGCCGTCCTCGTCGTCCCAGAGGCTCAGCTCCGAGCACGCCCGCTTGTCCATGGCGTGGGCGATCTGGACGAAGTGCTCGAAGAACTTCGAGGCCACGCCTTCGTAGGCGGGGTTGTCCCGGGCGAGTTCGAGCGCGATCGCCAACATGTTGAGCGAGAACATCCCCATCCAGCTCGTGCCATCGGACTGCTCGATATGCCCCCCCGTAGGCAGGGACGCCGAGCGGTCGAAGACCCCGATGTTGTCGAGGCCGAGGAACCCGCCCTGGAAGACGTTCATCCCCTCGGCATCCTTCCGATTCACCCACCAGGTGAAGTTCAGGAGGAGCTTGTGGAAGACCATTTCCAGGAAGGCCCGATCGGCCTTGCCCCGGAGACGCTTCTCGATCTTGTACACCCGCCAGGCCGCCCAGGCGTGGACCGGTGGGTTCACATCCCCGAAGGCCCACTCGTAGGCCGGGATCTGGCCGTTCGGGTGCATGTACCACTCGCGCAGGAAGAGGCTCAACTGGTCCTTGGCGAAGTCCGGGTCCACCAGGGCCAGCGCGATAGTGTGAAAGGCCAGATCCCAGGCGGCGTACCACGGGTACTCCCACTTATCCGGCATGGAGATGACGTCGTCGTTGTACAGGTGCGCCCACTCCCGGTTCCGGCCGTGCGTGCGCTCCGGAGGCGGCGCGGGCTGCGTGGGGTCACCCTCCAGCCAGCGCCGGAGGTCATAGTGGTACCACTGCTTGGACCAGAGCATCCCGGCCAGCGCCTGGCGCATGACGGTCCTGGCATCGTCGCCCAACCGGGCCGGGATGACAGTGCCGTAAAATTCGTCGGCCTCCTGCTGACGCTGCGTGAAGATCCGATCGAACGCCTCCCCGAAGAGATTTCCGGCCTCGCCGTGGCTGAGGCGGAGACGCATCACCACGCGTTGCCCCGCCGGAACCTGCAGGGCGTAATGCGCCGCGGCCTTGGTTCCTTCCTGGGCGGGATTCACGGCATTCCTTCGTCCGTGGATGAGGTATTCGTGGAAGGCGTCCTTGGCGTAGCCGTGCCCGTTCTCGACCCCGTACAGGCGCTGGAAGTTCGTCTCGTTCTCGGTGAAGAGCAGATCGGGCGCTCCCTCACACTCCAGGCGATAGGTCTGGGGAAGCGTCGGGTGCTCCGCCACGATGCCACGGCCACTCCCGGTCGTCGGGGCTTGCCTCAGCGTGGGCCGCGCCGAGCCGGCGTCCCAGGACCAGCTATTCCGGAACCAGAGCGTCGGCAGCAGGTGAAGCGGGGCGGCTTGAGGCCCGCGGTTCCACACGCTGATGCGGATCAGGATGTCGTCCGTCCCGGCCTTGGCGTACTCCACACCCACGTCGAAGTACCGGTCGTCGTCGAAGACGCCGGAATGGAGCAGCTCGAACTCCGGATCGCGGCGGCCGCGCCGCGCATTCTCCTCCACCAGCCAGGCGTAGGGGTACGCCGCCTGGGGATACTTGTAGAGGCCCTTCATGTAGGAGTGGGTCGGCGTGGAGTCCAGGTAGAAATAGTATTCCTTGACGTCCTCGCCATGGTTTCCCTGCGAGCCGGTGAGGCCGAAGAGGCGTTCTTTCAGGATCGGATCCTTCTCGTTCCAGAGGGCCAGGGCGAAGCAGAGGCGCTGGTGATTGTCCGAGATTCCCAGGAGGCCGTCCTCCCCCCAGCGGTACGCGCGGGAGCGAGCGTGGTCATGGGGAAAGGAATCCCAGGCCGTCCCGTGCGCCGAGTAGTCCTCCCGGACGGTTCCCCACTGGCGCTCCGAGAGATAGGGCCCCCAGCGTCTCCAGTGGGCCGTATGCGTGCGGGTCTCTTCGAGTCGCTGCTGCTCCGCGTTCATCTGGTCCCCTCCCTGTCTGCCCAGTGTGGTCCGGCGCTCTCTGGTGGGTGTTCAGGAATGCGGCCCCGCCTGCCCGGCGGCGGATCCCCCGGGCGGTGCAAGTCTCCATGTCACACGATCCCGCCTGGAGGCCTGGCCCTCGCCGGAGATGTCCCGTCACGACTCCCGTGATTCCATACGAGGCTTATCCCTCAAAGCGTTAGACGCACGATCGGCCGCCGGCGATTCGAGACATCCGCCAGCAAGGGGTCTTCCGATTTCGCGGGCAGATGGGCAGATGAAGGGGGCGGTGGGTCGGGGGGAACGCTAGGATATCAGGTGAGTCGGGCGTTTGATCCCGAGTTTCTTCATCCGGCTCCGGAGGGTGTTCGGGTGGAGCTTGAGAATTGTCGCCGCCCCCATCGGGCCTTCGATCACCCCACGGCTCTTCTGCAGCACGGCCAGAATGTGATTCCGCTCCATTTCCTCCAGGGTGATCAGCGGTGAGGGAGCGGACTCCTGGAGGCCACGAGCGGCCGCCCCACTGGCGAGCGCCTGTCGACCGGGGTGCGGAGTGGGCTCGTCCGCCCGGCGATCGCCGGTCGTCGCCGCGGGGAGGAGGTCTGCGCCCAGCTCCAGGATCGGGCCCTGCGAGAGGATCACGGCGCGCTCGACGATGTTCTGCAGCTCCCGGATGTTCCCCGGCCAGGGATACCCGGCCAGGCGATCCAGGGTCTCTTGCGACACGGCCTCCACACGCTTCCCGAACTTCCGCGCATAGCGGGAGACGAAGAAGGCCACGAGCTGGGGCAGGTCAGACAGACGACTCCGCAGGGGAGGCAGGACGAGTGGGAAGACGTTGAGGCGGAAAAAAAGGTCGGCACGGAATCGGCCTTCCTGGACCGCGTCCCCGAGGTTCCGGTTTGTGGCCGCGATGACTCGCACATCCACGCAGACCGTCTTGCTGCTCCCCACCGGCTCGAACTCCCCATCCTGCAGGACGCGCAAGAGCTTCACCTGGGTCTCCAGCGGTAATTCGCCAACCTCATCGAGAAAGATCGTGCCGCCGTCCGCCAGCTCGAAGCGACCGACCCGCCGCTCCAGGGCGCCCGTGAAGGCCCCCTTCAGGTGGCCGAACAGCTCGCTCTCCACCAGGCCGGCGGAGATGGCCGCGCAGTTCACCTTCACCAGGGGTCGGTCCTTGCGGGCGCTCCGGTTGTGGATGGCCCGGGCGATCAGCTCCTTGCCGGTGCCCGTCTCCCCGAGAAGGAGGACGGTGGAATCGGTTGGGGCCACCTGTTCGACCTGGCCGAGCACCGCCACGAGGCTTGGGCTGGTCCCGACCAGCTCCACGAAGTTGTGCTCCCGCCGGATCTCCTCCTGCAGGTACACGTTCTCGGCCTGCAAGCGATTCTTGAGGCTCTCCACTTCCTTGAGCGCGTTCCGCAGCGCCTCCTCCGCCTGCTTGCGCTGGGTGATATCGCTCACGAGGGCAATGACGCCCTTGATATCCCCCTGTGCATCCCGGTATGGTCCATAGCGATTCAGCTCCCAGACCACCCGACCCGTGGGCATCTGGATGAGGATGTCGGGGCAGGTCACGATCTCGCCCCGCATTGCCTGCCTCAGCATCGCATCCATACCCTTCTCGTGGAGGAAGGGGAAGACATCCGGCGCGTACCTGCCCAGCACCTCGCTCCCCGGTTTCCCGGTCAGCTCCTCCATGAAGCGGTTGAATACGACATACCGCAGCTCGGTGTCGTAAACGATGATGCCCTCGCTCGCGCCATCGATCACCTCCCGGTTGAACTGGTGCATCTCGCGCAGCGATGCCTCTGCCAGGTTGCGCTCGATCTCCGCCCCGGCGCGGGCAGCGAAGATTTGCAGCACCGGCAGCCTCTCGCCATTCTCGTCCATCGGCCTGTCATCCAGGACCGCCAGGTGACCCATCACCCGCCCCTGGGAGCCGAGGATCGGAATACCCAGGTAGCTCTCGGCGTCGAACCCGACGACATCGCGACACGCGGGAAATAGTCCGTGTAGATCCTTCGGATAGTGTCGGATGCTTCCGTCCAGAACCTCCCTGCAGGGGGTCGAGCCAACGTCATACTCGATGTTCTCGTCGAGACCCGCTCCCTGCCAGAAGGCGAGCATCCGAACCCGACCCCTGGCCCGGTCCAGCCATTCTGTCACCAGGGCGCACCGGGCATCGAAAGTCGAGGCCAGATGGCGCGCGAGCGAGGAGAAGAACTCACTCCCGGTCACCGAGGCCGTTCCCTCCATGATCGCCCGAAGCACCCCTTCCGCGCGCCGCCGCAAGGCCACTTCCCGCTGCAGCGCTTCATACGAGTTCATGTTGTGGACCGCGAGGGCGACCTGGTTCGCCACCTCCTGGAGAAAGGCCCCGTCCGCCTCGGTGTACTGTCCTGGCTTCGTGCTGGCAACGGCCAGCGCACCGATGCTCTTGCCCCCGGATATCAGAGGAACGATCACGTAGGAGCGTACGCCGTCGGCGAGCGCGCGCTCCTCCATGGGATACTGACTCTCCCGCTGGAGATCACGTCGCAGCAGAGACTGCTGATGCTGGAACACCCATCCCACGTGGCTATCCCCGGGGGGCATTTCAAGGCCGATGACAAAATAGGAAGACGGCAGGGAGGATTCCAGCATGAAGAGGCGCAGGACCGCCTTTTCCGGATCGTGGAGGAAGATGGCGGACCGATCGAAAGGGACGACGCGGCGGAGCGATTGGGCCACGGCGCGGAAGAGCGGCTCATGCGTCAGGTTCGAGATGACGGCGTTGTTGATCTCGAGAAGCGTTCGAAGGCGCTCAGCCTGTCCCGCCCACAACTCCCCGGCCGGCTGAGATTCCACCCCCGCGGAAGGCTCAAGCCGCCCCGCTGCCGGAACGTCAGGCATTGAAAAGGAGGGCAAACCGGACATCGCCCCATCCCACTCGAGCAGGAAGCGGAGGACGACTGGTCGGCTCTCGATCCCCCAACGTCCGCCGGGAATGTCAAGAGGGCCTTCGAGACTGGATCCAATCGCCTCGACGACTCCAGGATGGAAGGCATGGAGTCAACGAACTCTACGGTGAGATGGGGGGACCGTCAAGTCTCCGCCATGCCCATCCAGCTTCGCAGCCTGGTGATTCTCCTCAGCAGGCAGCCTTCGAGCATGTCCCCCCTCACCCCCTTTGTCAAACGGGGGTGAGGGGGGAATCCGCCCGGCTGGTGGCGCAAGTCGACAGTACCGGGGTTAGCGGATCGCCGCCGCCGCACCCTGCTCCAACTCGACCCTGGGGAAATCCACGTCCACATCGGCCGCTTTGTTAAAGTAATTGGTGAAGATGTTGAGCGCCACGTGGCCGATGACCTCGGCGATCTCTCCCTGGCTGAAGCCGGCCGCTTTCAACCGGTCCACGTCATCGTCCGAGACATCCCCACGCTTCTCGACCAGGAGGCGGGCGAACTTCAGGGCAGCGTCCGTCCTGGAATCAGACGAGGATGCTCGACGTGCTGCCTCCATTTCCCCAGCCCCCAGCCCCACTTGCCTGCCAATCGCTGTGTGGGCCGACAGGCAGTACACGCATCGGTTCGCCTCGCCGACGGCCAGCGCGATCTGCTGACGAAGCGTCGCGGGGAGCGCGCCGCCTCCGAGAGCCTGGCTGAAGCCCAGGTATCCATCCAGCAGCGCAGGCGACTGCGCCATCGTGCGCATCATGTTCGGGGTCATCCCGAGTGCGGAGTGAATGCGTGCGAGCTGATCCTTCGTCTTCCCCTTCACCGCCCCAGGATCAACGGCTGAAAGTCGTGCCATGATCGTTCTCTCCTCTCACGTTGTCTCATTGGTCCAGACCGAGCCGCTTGATCATCCCGCCCGGTTCCTTCCGGCTCTGGTCAAGCCGGATCACCACAGTTGTACTGACCGGTCACTCTCTGGGATGCGCACTCCACCAGAAAGGATTCACCCATTCTGCAGACTCCTGGTTCGAGGGCAACGGATGTGATATCTTGTCTGCGAGCGGGAGGCTGGAAATCATGAGGACACGGAGAAATTTCTTGAGACTGACACTCGGGGGCGTCCTGGGCGGGCTCTCTCTCCTCCACCCCTTCCTTTCAGCTATTGCAAGTGCCTGGGCCGCGAGCCGGAAGATCCTGACCAAGGGGACAACCCGGGAAAGCCTGATCCATGAAAACCCGGCCGAACTCGACACGAAGGATCTTGCGATCACGCCCTTGGACCAGTTTGGAACCATGGGTCCAACAGACCGGACCGTCAATCTCGACACGTGGCGCCTGGAAGTCTCCGGTCAGGTGAAGCGGCCCTTGAGCCTGCAATACGCCCAGCTCACCGCCCTGCCCTCCATCGAGAGGCAGGTCTTGCTGATCTGCCCGGGGGTCTTTGTCAACCATGGCCGGTGGAGAGGTGTGTCGATCAGGGGACTCCTGGAACAAGCGGACTTCGAACGGACAGCCGCCCGCATATCGGTCGAGTCGAGAGCCGGGAGGACCGCGAGATTTCCAGTGGCCGATATCCTGTCCGACAAGGTCTTCCTGGCGTACGAGGTGAACGGGAAGACTCTTCCCCGCAAGCATGGTTTCCCGCTCCGCCTGGTGGCAGAGGATTTCTATGGCTCCGAATGGATAAAGTACGTGGACAAGATAACGGTTGAAAGAACCTGAAACCAAGTGGAGGGCTTCGGGGGGAACAGGGACCAAGAGCCAGGCGCCGACCTGGGTTCCGAACGGCGCCCGGGATGAGGATGCGACCGAAATATCAGTGCTCGAGCCCGGCCTTGCCGAAGCCGAAGGAACTCCCCACGTCGTAGGCCCAGCCCTTCTCCTCGCGAATCCTGGCAACCAGTCGTTCCATCGGGTGGCGCGCCTCCCACACTCGATCACGGTTCCGGATGACGCGCCAGACGGTTACGCGGGGCTCTGTGTGGGTGGGGCCGCGCCACCTGCCAGCGCTGCGGCGGAGGGCGTCGGCGTGACGTCCTTGGGCATCATGGCCACCCCCGCCTGCACGAGCCCTTGGAACCCCCCACGAACAACCGCCACCCGGCGGTAGCCTGCCTTCAGCAATTGGAGCGCCACCTGCGCGCTCGTGCTCTCGTCGGGGCAGTCGCAATACGCGATCACCTCCCCGCTTGGCGAGACCTGGAGCTGCAGCGCGTGGAGGCTCGGTCGCTCGATGTCGTAGCGGATGGCCCCGGCCGCCTGGAGAGGACTCTCCTCGAAGCTTGCGCGCTGCCGGGCGTCCAGCAATGCCACCGCCGATCCCGCATCCAGCCGCCTCTGGACCTCGCCGGGGGCCAGGCGCGGGACGCTGTCTTCCACCTGTGCTGTCCGGCCCCGGATCACCCTGCGCACGCCGGTGGCAAGCAGGGCCAGCGCCAGGACCCCCGCGAGGGCAAGACCCACCCGGAGGCCGCCCTGACCGATGCCCGATTCCCGCCCGCCCCGCATCCCTGCCTCAAGGCGGAGCCGCATGAGGTCGGAGAAGCCCGGCATGATCCGCTCGGCCTCCTCCACTGCCCGGGCCGCTCCTGGGTAATCCCCCTGGAAATAGCTGGCGACGGCCTGCTCCCACTTCTGCGTGAAGGGGCTGTCCGCGCTTGGAGCCAGGGAGATCCCGCGGGCATACGCGTGGACCGTCTCCACTGGAATGAGGAAGTTGAACCCCTGGATGGCCTGGTCGCCCTCCGCCGTCGTGGAGATGAAGGTGGCGGCGCCGATCACCTCCCCCCTGAGATTGAAGGCCGGCCCACCGCTGTTCCCCCACGAGATGGAGGCGTCCGTTTGAATCACCCGGCGGTCGGTGATGTCCAGCTTGAACCCGGAGACCCGGCCTACCGTCACCGACGCCTCCAGGGCGGACTTCCGGCTGAGGAAGTCGTGGTTCAGGACCACCCCCGGATACCCGAGGATGAAGAGTTGCTCACCCAGCCGGAGACCCGTGCTGTTCGGCGCCAGCCGGACCGTGGGGAGATTCCTCTCCGCGATCTTGAGGATGGCGATGTCCTTCCCGGCGGTGTCCATCGGCCCCATATCTCCCCCCGCACCCGCGGCGACCGGCCGGGGGGTTTCCGGATCGATGGCGGGGCTATAGGCCAGGACCTGCGCCGCGTAGATCTTCCCCGTGGACAGGTGCACTTGAAGCGTCTTGGTCAAGCGAACCTGGCGACGATTGGCGGGGTCGCTCACGATCGCCCGCAGGCGCGCCTTCCGCCGGTCCTCCGGCAGCGAGGCCAGGCTGGAGCCACAGGCCTCACTCACAGCCGCTTCGAGGAACTCGTCCCCGAGCATGCGCTCGTTCATCTCGTAGAAGCGCGCGACCACGTGTCCATTGGTCGCGATGAAGCCGTCGGGGTGGATGATGAAACCGCTGCCGGTCTCGTAGTGCGGGTCGGGCGTCACCGTGCGGGCCGCGCCTGCCCCACACTGGATGGTCACCTCCGCTCCCACCTCGCTGCTGATGAGAACGACACCCGGCTTGGCGCGCAGGATGCTGGCCTCCAGGTCCGCCTCGCCCTGGCCCGCCGCGAAGGAAAACCCGGGGAGCGCGATGCTGAACCAGAGAGAGACAAGCAGGGAGAAGCCCCACAGGGCCTTGAGGCTGAACCCGGCCGGTGCAACCTGTCCTTCAGATTTCATGAGATACACCCCCCGCACTGGCGGAGAAGCCAGTCTGCCAGCTTTGTGACGTGAGGGCTTTCCCGATGGGCTTTTTGCGCCGCATTACGCATGCATTCCGGATCAACCGCGGCGGGACTTCGCCCCTCCCCCACCCCCTTCTGCAAATATAGATGAGACTTCCGCCCCTCCGGATTCGCTCGCTCTCCGGATTCGTCGAATGGCCGGGGCTCGGGAACAATTGCTGGCAGCGTCTCTCTGGCTGGCGCCCCGGATTGAATCGGCAGGCGCACTGCGGCTGTTTCCCGGATCAGCTACTCCGTGGGGGATTGGCAGGCGGGCGAATCGTTGGCCGGGTTATTGACGAGTGGGCTGACGGGGTGGGCCGTCATCTCTTCGGGGGAATACGGCAAGAGGAGCGGGAGGAGTCGGTCCACATCGCGGATCTGGGGATCCAGCCAGAGATCATAATCCTTCGCAGGCAGGATCACCGGCATCCGGTGATGGAACCGCTGGATGAGGTCGTTGGGCGTCGTGGTGATGATCGTGCAGGACTCGACGTGTCTCCCCTCGGGATCCCGCCAGCCATCCCACAAGCCAGCGAACGCGAATGGGTGCCCATCCCGCATGCGGATGAACCAGGGCTGCTTCCTGCGTCCCTGGGCCTCCCACTCGTAGAAGCCGTCGGTGAGGATCAGACAGCGACGCTCTCGCAATGACTTCCTGAACGCCGGCTTGATCGCGATTGTCTCAGCCCTGGCGTTCATGAGCTGGTTGCCGATGGCGGGATCCTTCGCCCACGCAGGGATCAATCCCCAGCGCATCCGACGGAGCTGGCGACCGGCCCCCGCGGGTTGCACCAGCGTCAGAACATCCTGGGTTGGGGCGATGTTGTACCGACCGGTCCGGGCAAGAGTCTCCTGGACGTTGAAGTGGCTGGCCAATGTCGCCGCCGACGCCCCGAGGCTGAACCGTCCGCACATCCTCAAGCCCCATCTATCGAGCCGTCTTGCAGCTCACCGAAATCCCCTCCCCGCTTCCCCGCTCGATGCGGGTGCGGTAGTTGGGCCTCGCCCTCACGTAGTCCAGGAAGTCTCGTACCTCTCTTGCGTGGATCCGCAAGGTGTTGTGGGCGGTGAAGCACCCGCCGACGGCGACCTTGGCGTCGAGGTCCTTGAAATAGTTCAGATACCACTCCTTGTCGGCGTCGTTGAAGACAAAGTCGAATGGGCCGGCGAGATGCTTGAGGAGGTCGTGCGCGTCGGCCAGTCGCGCGTCGATGAAGTCCTCCACGCCGGCCTGCTTGAAGTTTTCCAGGGCGATGGCGTGACGACCCGGATCGATCTCGATGGTGACGACCTTCCCGCCGGTCTTGGCCGCGGCCCACGCGAGCCAGATGGTGGAATGCCCGGTTGAGGTGCCGATCTCCAGGATATTCCGGAATCGACCGGCCCGCACGAGATCGTGCAGAATCTTCCCGTCCTCGAAGGGCACGTTCCACGCGTTCCAGCGTTGCCGGTTGCTTTCAAGGAATGCCGCTACCTTGGCGTCCAGGGATGGCGCTCGCACCTGCGCGTGCCCGGGCTGGCCGAGGACCGCCGACAAGAGTCCTGCCAGAATCAGAAGACCGTTGCCCCAGCGACCCTTCCTACCCATCTCCTGCCCTCGGGAATCCCTCCGGCGGATTCTTCGCTCTCCCACTTCCGTACGACGAGCTATTTGGACGGTTAGAGCCTGGGCCGTTTTCCCAGCGCGATCTGGCGGGTGACCCAGGCGATGATCGGTGAGCCCAGCAGCGTGGGCAGCGCCCACGCCCACAGTGAAGCCACGCCGCGGGTCCCTGTGAGGGTCTCCCAGTTGACGACAAGCAGCGCCGTCGACATGGCGATGTACGAGCCCCCTTGCCCGGCCAGGTGGGCTCGAAGCCATCCTTTCCAGCGACGCTTGGCCGCAACATAACCCAGGAGCGCAAACACATAGGAGCCCACAGCCACGGGGAGAAACCACGAGATGCGATGCCAGTCCAGGATCGCCAGGCTCCCCGCGGAGAGGCACACGCCGAGCATCACCCAGTGGTACGCCTCGCCAGCCTTTGTGTGCAGTCCGGGGACTTTTCGGGCGATCATGGCCACGGGGCCCAGGACGAGCCCACCCGTTCCAAGCGCGATGTGCGCGATCAAGATCACGCCTGTGGCTGTCATACGTCTCCCTCGAGCATCCCGCCCAGGGTGAGGCGCGCGGCTCTTCCGCGTCGCCTCGACCCTGTTGCCCGAGGCCATCCAGGATGAGGATCTGGGTACGGCTGACCCTCCAGCGCTGCTAGAAATGGCACCCGAGTGCTTCCAGTCTCTAGTCTCCGGGCCGTCTCGATTCGATCCGCCAGAGGTAAAGCGTCCGGAGGCTGCTCGATTCCTCCCGCACGCGGACGATCGTCCTCGGTTCCCAGTCGCCCATGTTGAACTCGTGCGAGACCACCCGCGCTCCCGGACGCAACTGGGACTGGAGTCGCGGCCGGAGCCTCAGATTCGCCTCACGACTGAGGTAGACTGTCACCACGGTCGCCGGCGAGAGATCCACGGTCATCACATCCTGCTGACGGAACTCCACCAGATGGGAGACGCCGGCTCGGCGGGCGTTGTCCCGGGCGCGGCGGATGAGTTCCGGATCCAGCTCGATGCCCACGCCCCTGGCGCCGTATCGCCTCGCGGCCTCGATGACGATTCTTCCGTCCCCCGATCCCAGGTCGTAGACCAGGTCACCCTTCCCCACCTCCGCCATTCGTAACATCTCGTCCACGACCTCCTGGGGCGTCACCACATACGGCGCAAGGAAGGGCTCCGCCGGCCGCCTCAGCGAGGCGGTCGCCGCGCCTCCCCCCGCCCCAGAACATGCGCCGATCGAGACCAGCAACGTCAGGGCCCACCCGAAGCGACCGAGTACGCAGCACCGGTTCATGCGCGCCATTGCCCCCCTCTCCCCCCGCCAATCTCCCACGAGGGCCGGTCCCCGCTACCGCGGGGACCCCGGCCAACCTCAGCCTGCCGCCCTCTGCAGGGGGTATGCGTGCGCGATCGTGCGGGGCCGGAGCCGGCATGGCCCGGCTGGAGGAGGGCCCGTCACTTCTTCCGCAGGCCGAGCTGGTCGATGATCTTGCCGAAGCGCTCCTCCTCCGCCGCCAGGAACTTGCGGAAGTCTGCCGGCCCGAGGTAGAGATCGACGGCCTTGGCGTTCCGGTTGAACGTCTTCCACGACTCCGCCGACAGCGCCTTCTGGAACGCCTCGGCGAGGATGCCGACCCGCGCGGCGGGCGTAGCCTTGGGGGCCAGGACGCTCCGCCACTGCACCATGGCGACATCCCAGCCCTTCTCGCGCAGCGTCGGGACGTCGGGAAAGATCGGGCTCCGCCTTTCGCTGGCCACGGCCAGCGGGACCATCTTCTTCGCCTCGACGTGCTGGACAACCTCCGACAGGTTGCCGATCAGCAATTCGGCGTTCTTGCCCAGAAAGGCCAGCGTCGCCGGTCCGCCTCCCTCGTGCGGGATGTACTCGACATCCAGGTTGGCCGCCTTCTCCCACGACAGGACGACGAAGCTGTCGATCCCGCCGATGGCCGACCCCGCCACACGGACCTTCCTCGGGTTCGCCCTGGCGTACGCCACGACCTCCTCGATCGTTTTCCACGGTCTGTCGGG
>DATIFO010000270.1:0-13198 GCA_035455275.1 Methylomirabilis sp. (SeqCode)
GCGATCCCCGAGGAGTTCTGCCACCCCAGCGGCCGCGGCCGGCGCCCCAATCATGGGAGCTGGGCCTTGCACCGGTCCGCCGGCCTGTTCGTCAGCTCCGTCGTCTGGGGCCCCGGCGACGGGATCGAGCCCCACGATCACCAGACGTGGGGAATGATCGGAGTCTTCCGGAATGCCATCCAGGAGACACGCTATCGCCGCACAGACCGGCGCGACCGGGAGGGCTACGCCGTCCTGGAGAAGGACCGGGTCATGCTCCTGAAGCCGGGGGAGATCTCCCTCCTGGTCCCCGGCGAGGATGAAATCCACCGCATGGACAATTTCAGCGACCGCCCCACGGTGGAAGTCCACGTGTATGGCAAGGACCTGGTGGGCCTCCCCCGCCACATGTACGACCTTGCCAACAGCACCATGAAGGGCTTCAGCAGCGACAAGTTTGACAACTGCTAGCCATCAGCCGACATTTCTGACCGCCAAGGTGCCAAGCGCACCAAGACTGGTCCTGGGGATTCGGAGACAGAACTGCGGATCTTGAAGGCCCCGGGAAGGGCGTCCCCCATGCTCAGCTCCATTGCTCCTCCCACGCTCCGGCACCTGCTCGACCAAGGCTCCAGGCTGGCCCTCGTTGATGTGCGCGAGCACGGGGAATACAATGCCGCGCACATCTCCGGGGCCAGTTGCCTTCCGCGCCGCCTCATGGAGTTCCGCCTGAAGCGGCTCGTCCCCTGTGCTGCCGTCCAGGTCGTATTCTGTGACGACGACGAGCGGCGCGCCCGTCTGGCCGGGGAGACCGCCACACGCATGGGCTATGTGCGCGTGGCCGTGCTGGAGGGAGGTCTCCACCGATGGGTCAGCCTGGGCCTGCCGACCGAATGGGGAATGAACGTTCCCAGCAAGGACTTCGGGGAGCGGGTGGAGGTCCAGCAGCACGTTCCCTCCATCGACGCGACCGAGCTGCATACACGGACGAAGCGCGGGGAACAGTTCATCATCCTGGACACGCGAACCCCGCAGGAGTACCGGCGCGCCTGCATCCCGGGCGGCCGGAACACCCCCGGCGGGGAGCTGGCGTACCGGATCGGCGATATCTTGAGAGGCCATTCGGATGCCAGCGTGGTGGTCAATTGCGCCGGCCGCACGCGGAGCATCATCGGCACACGCATCCTTCAGCGCATGGGGCTGGAGCATGTCGTTGCCCTGAAGAACGGGACGGCCGGTTGGATGCTCGCCGGATTGCCGCTCGAACAGGGGGCGCGCCGGACCGCGCTTCCCGACCCGAGTCCTGAAAGCCTTGCGGCCGCGAGAGCCTTCGCCGGCCGGATCGCCGCCGAGGACGGCGTCGGTTCGCTGACCCTCGACTCGCTCCGGGACTTGCTGGCCACCGCCGGCCAGGCGTGCGTGTACCTCGTGGATGTCCGCACCGAGGAGGAATACACCGCGGGCCACCTCCCCGGCTTCTGGTGGTTCCCCGGCGGCCAGGCGGTGCAGTGTGCCGACGACCTGATTGCCGTCCGCGACGCCACCATCGTCTTTTGCTGTGACAACGGTATCCGGTCCACGATAGCCGGCTCGTGGTACCGGCAGATGGGGTTCCCGGATGTTTTCGTTGTCGAGGGAGGCACGACCGCCTGGACGGATGCCGGCTTCTCGCTGGAAGAGGGCCCCGATCCGCAGGAGTCGTTCGGTCTTAAGGCGGCCTGCGCCGGGGCACGTCAGGTCAGCCCACGAGAGCTTCATTCTCTCCTCTCCGAGTCCGGGCCCACGGTCCTCTTCGTGGACACCAGTCGTGAATTCGCCTCAGGGCACGTGCCCGGCGCCCGGTGGCTTTCCCGGAGCTGGCTGGAGCTTCGGATCGACTCACTCGTCCCTCAGAGAGGGGCATTGCTCGTCCTCACCGATCCGGACGGTCAGAGCGCCCCGCTGGCCGCGGCCACGCTACGCGAGATGGGCTACCACAACGTGTCCGTCCTGGCCGGTGGCTTGGCTGCCTGGCGCCAGGCCGGATTGCCGGTCGAGCAAGGCCTCTCGGGCGTCATGACCCCACCCGACGACATCGTCCCCGCCGGCCCCGACCGCGCCGCCCAGGACATGATCCAGTACCTCCGCTGGGAAGAGTCCCTCGGCCACAAATACCGAGTCCCGGCTCCGTGAGCCCGCGGGGTTGGTGCGTCCTGCGACGCGGGACTCATCGCCAGGGCGGACTGGTAGATACCGGCGAGGAGGGAGGGTGTTTGGGCTGGGAGGAATGGAGGGAATGCGCAGATCCCGAAATGCCTGTACTGGAAGTCCTCAACGGCTGCCAAGCTTGACGGCGCGCTCGAGCGTGATGAGCTGCTGCGGCCCGCGGTAGAGCGCATAGACCCCTCGGTAGGTGCCGGCGAGCCAGTCGGCATCGGCACGCCGCACGCCGACGTACGCCAACCACTGCGCCCGGTTGCGTGAGATCAGGTCGCGCCGCTCGGCCAGAACCCGCCCGTCAGGTGCAATCAGTCGGAACTGTTCCAGGTCGTTCGCCTGGGCGCCGTAGATCTGCACCCAGAAAACCGCTGCGCCTGAAGCCGACGTGAACACTTCGATCTTGTCACGATCGACGAAGCCGGCGGCGACAACTGGAGGCGCCCCAGCGATCCCTGCATCCAGGACCCCCGTTGGGACGTAGGCAAGCGCCTGGGTCGCTTGCCGCTGCCACAAGGCAGCGTCGCCGGCCTGGCACGCTTCGCGTTGCTCGACACCGGTGAAGGGGTCGACGGGCTTGCCGCGATAGCGGACTTCGAAGTGCAAGTGCGGAAACTCCGTCGCTCCCGACAATCCGACGATCCCCAGCCTATCGCCCGACTGCACCACGTCGCCAGCGCGCACCGCCACGCTGCCCTCGCGCATGTGCGCGTACTGGCTCTCCCACCCGTCGCCGTGCTCGATCACGACCGAGTTCCCGGCTTCTCTTCGCGCGATCGCCGCCTTGCCGATCGTGCGCACGCTCACGTCCCGCATGCCGTCGCGCACGGCACGCACGCGGCCGGGCGCGGCCGCCAGCACGGCGACGCCCCGCTTGAGAAGCGCGCCGTCGATGACGCGGATATCGGTGCCCTTGTGGCCATCGTAGGTGAGCCAGCCGCAGCGATAGTCGCGCGCCCCCGGTCCGGCGTCCTGGTCGACATAGTTCTGCACGATGCACGACTTCCCGATCTCGCAATCGATGGGAAGGGCAAGCGAGGGCGCGCCCTCGCCGCGGGCGCCGGCCGAAAGCAGCACGAGAACCGCCACAAGCACGCCCGCGCCTGGAACAGCCGCTCGCCCGGCACATGGAGCCTTGCGCATCCGACTTTCTCTCTATGTATCCTGCCACGCCTGTGGTACCCGCCCCTGGAGCGGCTTCTCCTCTCTCCTGGGCAGACTCGGTTGGGCGGAGTATCCGGCGAGCCGGGCCGGGATGTCAATGGGAAGCTTGGGGGGACCGCGGGCCGAGCAGCACGGACGTGGCCTTCGTTGTGGAAGTAGGGGACCATTCTACTTGCGTGGCGTCCGCCAGGTGAGGGCGCACACGCAAAGCGCCGCATGCAGGAGAACCGTCTGACGTTGCGAAGCACGGGTCGGGCGGAGATCCCTCGGGGGCTGCCACGGGTTCGCCCACCATGCGGTCATCGACCCCGGCATGCCGATGGCGGAAGCCCACAAGACATCGGGTTGACCAGCTCAGCCGTCTCCCGTGCGCTGCCGCGTGGAAAGGTGAACAAGGAAGGAAATCGGCTTAGTCAAAGACAGGTCCCCCGATACCTTTTCTCCGGGCCACCTGCACCCTGTAGAATTCGAACCCGGCATCAGCCTATTCCACTTTGTGGCCCCGCATTGCTGCCAGGTACCGCTCTACGATCTGCAGAGACAGAGGGCCGCAACTCCTTGCCCCGGTGTTACCGGGTCCCGCTCGGCTCCACGTGCGGAGTCCCTCTGCATAAGTACGCGAACGAGTTGGCTGGATCGAGGGGCAGAAGACTCAACCCGGCGGTACCGCCTACCCTGTTCACCTCTAAGCCGTCCAAATCCGATCCACCCCCGCGCACGGGCTTCCAACCCGGCCGCAGCTTGCCCGGGAGCAGGTCCGCCGGGGCTAGAGGGCGCCCTCGTCGGCCGACGGCCCGTAGATCGCAGGCACCGGAATGTTGTTCAGCCGCAGGTACACCCCAAGCTGGGCGCGATGGTGAATGCTATGGTTCATGAAGAAACTCCGCAGCACGGCGTTCCGTGGCAGCGTGAAGATCGTCCGTCCACTGAGGAGCAAGCTCCAGGGCTTCAGGAGTCGCTCGTCGCTCGCCCCCGCAATGGCGGCGCGCGCGGCCGCCACTTGCTTGTCGAACGTGTCCAGGAGTTCTTGGCGGGAATTTGCGGGCGACGGGCGAGGTGCCGTGGCCACGTCAACCGAAGCCTGCTCGATGGCAAAAACGGCCAAGCGCGGAAGCGTGGCCACATGGTTGGCCAGCCAACCCATCGTCCCGGACTTCTCGTGAGGCTTCCAGCCAAGCTTGTCATCAGGCACACGTTCGAGTGTCTTTCGAGTATTGGCCATCTCCTGGTCGAATTCGGGCAGGAATGCTTGACTCAGTCCCATGGCTCCTCCATGCAACCGCCTTCCAGAGTTTCGCCTCACGGTGCGGTCGAAGGCTCAATCCGCTCCGGCTGGTTCTGCTCAGGACGGCCCACGCGGCCGCTGATACCCCCAGCCTTAATGTCCATCGGCGAAGCACGAATCAAGGGACGGGGTCTGCCTGGCAGACGTGCACTCATGGTAGGCAATTAGAAAAGGAAGGGCAACTCCGATTCTCTCCACCTTGTCGCGTGCATGGAGGGTGCGCGGGGGGTGTGGCCGTGACGGGCCCTGCCGCGACGCTCACCAGCCTAGAGAACCCGCCGGTCGCTTGGGTCTCCTTGGGTCATTTCTCTATTGACGACCGGTGCTATCCTGTTAGCATCAGGCACCGGTTCCCTCTTATGTGAACATGGACCCACGTCACCCAACGACCTTGTGACCCAACCCGCTCGCAGGGAGGCAGACCGTGCCCTGCGTTTCTGCAGACTCGATCCCAAAGGCGTCCTGACTTCGATGTGCGGGTGCCGAGGGCTCGGCCGCCTTGTGGTGATCCTGGTGGCCTTTCAGGTCCTCCTGACGGTCGGTAGGCCGGGGACGGCCGGCGCGGTCGACTGGTCGGTGAAGACGGTCCCCAGTACGGACGCTCCCGGGACTCGGTGCGTTCTCGAGTCCGCGAGCCAGTCGCTCTCCGACGGCTACCAGACCACCACGGCACGTATCACCGTCGACAAGGCATCAGTCAAGGTCACGTCAGCGTCCAATCTGGACGAGAGTTTCCGGGACATCGCCCTGGTCGTCGACCAGCGGGAAGGCGTGCCGACGGACGGGCTTGCGGGCGAGAAGACGGCGCTCTTCGACTCCAAGTACTCCCACGTTGTGGCGCAGTTCAAGGAGGGGGTGCGCGTCCGGGTGCAGCTTCGGTTCTGGCCGACGTGGCCGGCGACCGGGCTACACTCAGTCACATTCAGCCTCATCGGGTTCACCAGAGCATACGGCGAGCTGTCTGCCTGCCCCTAGTCGGAGGCGGACGGTCGGGAGGTCAGCATGGGCCTGCGCTTCAAATTCAACCTGGTCCTGCTCGTGTGCTTCTTCGTGGGCCTCACCGTGACCGCCTACGTCTCGCGCGGGCTCCTGCTAAAGAACGCGCGCGAGGAGGTCGCGCGGAACGCGGGCCTCATGATGGAGGCCGCCCTGGCGATCCGGGGGTACACGATCAACCAAATCCGGCCGCAACTTGAACTCCAACTCATGCGTGTGTTCCTCCCCCAGAGCGTACCGGCCTTCGCAGCGACGGAAACGTTGAACGAGCTTCGGAAGAACCACCCCGACTACTTCTACAAAGAGGCGACGCTCAATCCGACGAACCCGCGCAACCGGGTCGCCGACTGGGAGGCCGACCTGGTCCAGGAGTTCCGCAATCGGGCCGACCTCAAGGAGCTCGTGGGGGAGCGGGACACGCCGACCGGCCGGGCGCTCTACATCGCCCGCCCGATCCAGATCGGCAACCCCGCCTGCCTGACCTGCCACAGCACCCCCGAGGCCGCACCCGCGACGATGATCAAGCTCTACGGGTCGGCCAACGGCTTCGGCTGGAAGCTCAACGAGGTCGTGGGGGCCCAGGTAGTGTCTGTTCCCATGTCCCTGCCGCTACGCAACGCCCAGAACGCCTTCTACGCCTTCATGGGATCGCTGGTGGCGGTCTTCGCCCTCACCTTCGTGGCGCTGAACGTGATGCTCAACTGGCTCATCGTCAAGCCGATCGCACGGATGTCCCATGTGGCCGACCAGGTCAGCACCGGGAACTTCGAGATCCCGGAGTTCCCTGAGCGAGGCAAGGATGAGATCGCCCTGCTGGGCCGAGCATTCAACCGCATGCGGCGGAGCCTCCAGAAGGCGATGCAGATGATCGAGGGCTAGGATCCATGCAGCCGCCCCACCACGAGCCGCACCACCGAACCTTCATCGGCACGGTGGTCTTCGTCGACATTGTCGAGTACTCGAAAGGGCTGGTCTCCCAGCAGGTCGAGCTCAAGACCCGGCTCAACGAGATGATCGGCCAGGTGCTCGAGCACGTGCCGCCGACCGACCGGACGATGGTCGACACCGGCGACGGGGCGGCGTTCTGCTTCCTCGGGGACCCGGAGGACGCCCTGTTCGTTGCCAGCAGCCTGCGGGCGGCCGCCGTGGGCGCGGGCCCCGACTTCGCCCTGCGCATCGGTATCAACACGGGTCCGCTCCGGGTCGTCCAGGGGATGAACAACCAGCCCAACTTCCTCGGCGACGCGATCAACGTTGCCCAGCGGGTCATGTCATTCGCCGAGCCGAACCAGATCCTGGTCTCCCGCTCCTACTACGAGATCGTGTCGCGGCTCTCGCAGGAGTACGCCCAGCTCTTCCACTACGTGGGCCTGCACCGGGACAAGCACGTGCGGGAGCACGAGGTGTACGCGGTCGCGGGCGGCCCGGCCGCGGGAAATTGCGCCCCTGCGCTCCCCGGCCCGCCGCTCGCCCCCGGGGCGGGGGTCGTGGTGGGTAGCGAGTTCGTTGCACCCGCGACGCCCCCGGCCGCGGGTCGCTTCGAGCCGGCGGTCCTCGCCCAGCTCGAGGGAGCCCTGGTCCAGTGCATGGGGCCGGTGGCTCGGGTCATCGTCCGCCGGGCGGCGGGCGCGGCCCCCAACCTCCGAGAGCTGTGCCTCGCGCTCGCGGAGAGCGTGCCGGAGCCGCAGCGGCCGCAGTTCACGAAGCGCCTCGAGGTCCTGGCGGCTCACCTCGGGCCGGCGGCCAGCCCGGCCGGGGCGGAGATCGCGCCCCCGGGTGGGGCCGCCACCCCCGGAGCGGACGAGCCGGGTCGACCGCTGTCGCCCGATTTGCTGGCCGAGGCCGCGGAGCGGCTGGCGGTCTACATCGGCCCGATGGCGAAGGTCCTCGTGCGCAAGGCAGCGGAGACGGCTGGCGGGACGCGCGAACTCTACGAGCGCCTCGCCCGGCACATCGACGACCCGCGCGACCGCCAGCGATTCGTGGCGACGGCGGAGCCCGGCGAGCCGTAGCGGGGCCTGTGACGACACACAAGCGGATGGCAACAGAGCACCCGAGAAAGGGACGCTCTGCAGGGCCGGCACGAAAATCCCCGCGGTCGCCCGCGACGCAGACGGGGCCGAGGCCCGGCTCGGCGGAGCAGCTCATCGCTTTGATGCAATCCCTGCCGCTCTTCGCGCGGGTTCCCAAGGCCGGCTTGGCTCGGATCACCGGTCACCTGCAACGCCGGCATCTGCCCGAGGGTGCCACGATCTTCAGGCAGGGCGATCCGGCAGAAGAATTCTGCCTGCTGACCTCCGGCCGCCTGGAGGTGGCGGTGGCAGGCGGCGATCCCGACAGTCCTCCGGTGGGCGTCATCGAGGCGCCAAGCTGGTTTGGGGAACTCGCGATCATCACGCAGCAGCCCCGCACGGCCACGATCAAGGCTCTCACCGACAGCGAGGTCTGGGTCCTCCCCCGGGCAGACTTTGATGCCGTTTTCATGCGGCATCCCGAGATGGCCCGGAACCTCGTCGCCACGCTGTGCGAACGCATTCAGCGGAAGGACCAGGACTTCCTCGGCCAGTCGACGCTGGCCATCGAGCGCGCCCGATTGCTCAACGACCTCCGCGAGCGTAATGAGGAACTGGCCGCCCTGGCCGAGGTGACCCGGGCCGTCAGCGCCTCCCTGGACCTGGACGAAACACTACAAACCATCAGCACGCATGCCGCGCAGTTGACGGGTTCCGACTCCTCGATCATCTACCTGTACGATATCTGGCAGAATGCCTTCGAGGTCCGCGCCTCGTACAACACTCCGGGAGATTTTCTCCGCGAGGCCGAGGTACACCGCATCCTGGGGGCCGGGGTTGCCGCCGAAGCCCCGTTGGCGACCAGGTCCCTGATCGCCCGCACGGTGGCGGGACGGGCCCCGATCCAGATCCCGGATGTCGAGGCACCCGCGGATTACCAGGGCCGCGACCTCCTGCTCCGCTGGGGCTATCGGGCTCTCCTGGCGGTCCCCCTCCTGCTTGGGGACAGGATCATCGGGGTCATGAACGTCCGGCGGAGGCGGGCCGGGGAGTTCACCAAACGGGAGGTCGAGCTGGTCACAACCTTTGCCCGGCAGTCGGCGGTGGCCATCGAGAACGCGCGCCTGTTCCACGAGATCGAGGACAAGGGCCGCCAGCTCGAGATCGCCAGCAAGCACAAGTCCCAGTTCCTGGCCAGCATGTCGCATGAGCTGCGCACCCCGCTGAATGCCATCATCGGGTTCTCCGAGGTCATGCTGGACCCGAAACTGGGACTCCTGCCCGCCGAAGAGCAGCAGGAGTTCCTGACCAACATCCTCACCTCCGGCAAGCACCTCCTTCGCCTCATCAACGATGTCCTGGACCTGAGCAAGATCGAGGCGGGAAAGCTGGAATTCCACCCCGAGGCCGTCAGCCTGGCGGAGACGGTCGAGGGGGTCCTGGGGACGGTGAGGCCACTGGTCATGAGGAAGCAGATCAACGTGAAGTGTGTTCTGGCGGCCGACCTGCCTCCCGTCTGGGCGGATCCGCCGCGGTTGAAGCAGATCCTGTACAACCTGCTCAGCAACGCGATCAAGTTCACACCCGAAGGTGGACGCATCACCGTCACCGCCCGCATCCTGGAAGGGAAACTCGGCAACCAGGCGACCTGGCAATCACGCGACCAGCCAACAGCCGGAATGCTCGATCGCCCGACTGCCCAGTTGCCTCACCCCCCGCCTGCACGGGAGTGGCTGGAGGTCGCCGTGGCCGATACGGGGATCGGCATCCCGGCCAACGACCTGGAGCGAATCTTCGAAGAGTTCGAACAGGTCGCAGACCCCGGCCGCCCCCGCCAGGAGGGCACCGGTCTTGGCCTGGCCCTGGCGAAGCGGCTCGTGGAGATGCACGGCGGGAAGATCCGGGTCGCCTCTACCCCCGGTCAGGGAAGCACGTTCAGCTTTGTGATTCCCGCAGCCGGAACCTGAACCGAGCGAGGCGGCCGATGCATGCACCATGAAAGCCTCCATCAGAAGGGGAAGCCGCTCGATTTGTCAAATTTCTGAACAATCAGCGGCGGGCCAAAGACTTCGCCACCTTTTCACCGCCCGTACACCAGCCGTGGCAGGAACATGACCAGCGAGGGGACGAAGGTGAGGAGGAACAGGATGGCGACCATGGAGAGGAAGAGGGGCCAGACGGCGCGGCAGACTCGGTCGAGGCGCTCCTCGGCGATGGCGGTGGAGACGAAGAGTGTGGCGCCGGATGGCGGCGACGCGAGACCCATGGAGAGGTTGACCACCATGAGGACGCCGAAGAACACCGGGTCGATGCCGAGCCGCTTCACCAGCGCGAGAGGGGTCAGGTCTTGAAACATGACTCGCCCGCCCTACGCTTGCAACGAAAACAAAGGTACCGGACAGTATTCCGTGGATAGTCTGGGATCCGCCGGTGCAAGCGCAGCCCCGAAAGCGGGCTTCGTCCTGACCGCGCTCCGCGCAGCGCAGGCGCTCATTCAACGCGACTGCTGCCTGCATCCTCGCGCGACTCGCGGCACACAATCGACAGAAACCGTCCAGGTGACCCCCAGCCGGGTGAGTCACCTGAGTGACCTGTTCTCCGCCGGCTCCCTGCTGCCACCTACTTTCCGCCGGCTGCCTCCTTCCTCCACCGCTCCGGCCATCTGTAAGACGCTGTGACCTTACCTGTCACACGTGTATGGCATATTCCCCCTGGTCGGCGACTGGCTGCGAGGGGCCGTCAGGGAGGAGACGAAACATAATGACACTTGTAAAAGTGACAGTAAGTGATATATTATGGATCGATGGCGGACGACGCGCGGTACGGTATTGCGGAACTGGCAAAGCTGGGTGGGATCTCCCGGCGGGCGGTGCGGTACTACGTTCAGGAGCAGCTCCTCCCGCCGCCCCTCGGGGTGGGGCGCGGCCGGCACTACGGCCCGACGCACTTGGATCAGCTTCTTCGGGTGAAAGCGCTCCAAGAAGAGGGCCGATCGCTCGCTGAGATCCGGGTGATTCTGGCGGGGAAGCGGGACAGCCAAAAGGAGGCGGCGCTCCTGTCTGCCCCGCACCGGAGCCCGTGGATCCGGCTGGAGCTGGCGCCGGGGGTGGAGCTCAACGTGGCAGAGGGGGTGCGGATCCCGCCACCCGCGAAGCTCCTGGAACTGGCGGAGTGGTGCCGGCGGTACTTCCGCCGGGAGGAGGCAAAGGATGGGACAGCGGAGAGGTAGGCCGCAGCCGGTCGCAGGGCCGCGAACGGGACTTCTGGCAGGAGGAGAGCCGATCCCTTTGCAGGGTGTCGTCGTGGAGGCCTGGCTCCGGGACCTGACCACCGAGGTGACGATCACCCAGCGGTACCGGAACGCCGAGGCGAACCCGATCGAGACGGTCTACGTCTTCCCGCTGGAGGAAGGGGCCGCCGTCTGCGGCTTCGAGGCCTGGATAGGCTCGGTGCACGTGGTCGGCGAGGTGATGGAACGGAACGAGGCCTTCGACGCGTATGACGACGCTCTCGCCGCCGGCCACGGCGCCTACCTCCTTGACCAGGAGCGTCCGGACATCTTCACCGCCAGCATTGGGAATGTCCCGCCGGGTGCCGAGGTGGTGATTCGCATCACCTACGTCGCCGAGGCCACCCTGGAGGGGGACGCCATCCGCTTCGCCCTGCCGACGACGATCTCCCCCCGGTACGCCCCACCCGAGGATCGCGTGGGCGTCGGCCGGCCCCCCGCCGAGGCAGTCAATCCGCCCATCGCGCTGCGGGTGCCCTACGGGCTTGCCCTCACGGTCACCCTCAACATGCCCTCGGCCATCACGGCCGTCGCCTCTCCGTCACACCCCATCGCAGTGGCGCTGGACGGAGCGGAGGGCAGCGTAGAGCTGGGCGCGGGGATCGCGGCCATGGACCGCGATTTCGTCCTGTTGGTTACCATTGCCGAAGCTCACGCACCGAGGGCGTGGATCGAGCGGGACGGCGAGAGGAGTACCGTGGCTGCCCTGGCGTTCCAGCCCCAGTTCGAGACGAGCGAGGCGCCGTCCGAGCTGATCTTTGTGCTGGACCGGTCTGGCTCCATGGAGGGCCGTTCCATTCAGGAGGCGAAGCGCGCGCTCCAGCTCTGCCTCCGGGGCCTCCGCGAGGGCTGCCGTTTCAACGTGGTGGGCTTCGGGTCCACGTTCGCACTGCTCTTCCCGGAGAGCCGCCCCTACACACAGGAGAGCCTCGAGACGGCCAGCGTGGCGCTGGCTGCGATGGACGCAGACCTCGGCGGGACCGAGATCCTGGCGCCGCTCCGGGCGATTCTGGCGAAGGCACCCCACCCCGAGGTCCCCCGGCAGCTCTTCATCCTCACCGATGGGCAGGTGAGCAACACCCAAGCCGTCATCGGGCTCCTTCGGAAGCACGCCCACACCACCCGGGTCTTCACCTTCGGCATCGGCCGCGGCGCAAGCCCGCACCTGGTGCGCGGGATGGCCCGAGCCGGCCATGGCGCCGCCGAGTTCATCTACCCCGGCGAGCGCATCGAGCCGAAAGTCCTTCGCCAACTCAAGAAGGCGCTGGCCCCGGCCCTGACCGACGTGCGGGTGGAGTGGGGCGGCCAGGTGGTCAACCAAGCCCCTTCCCGGGTCCCGCCGATCTTCGCCGGCAGCAGGGTCCTGCTCTACGGGTTCCTGCCGGACGACCTGCCGAGGAGCGTGACGCTTCGCGCCCGGGCCTCGACTGGACCGGTGGCCTATTCGATCGCCTTGGAGTCGGTGCCGGTGGAGCCCGGACGTCTCCTTGCCACCCTCGCGGCCCGCATTTTGATCCGCGAACTGGAAGACCACGCGAGCGAGCAGGACCCGCGTCGAGGCTCCCGACAGCGTCGCGGCCAGCCGGACCGGCTGATGGCCGAGATCGTCCGCCTCGGCACCACCTACCAGCTCTGCTCAAGTCACACGTCGTTCGTGGCCATCGAGCGGCGGGAGACGCCCGTCGGGGACGAGGTCCAGCTCCGCAAGGTGCCCGCGATGCTCACGCACGGGTGGGGTGGGGCGGAATTTATGGTGATGGGAGATTTGACATCTCCCGAGGCTCCGATCCTCCTCATGGACGCTTTGCCCCCCCATCGTGTGGACTTCCCTTGCGGGAGCGCCCAGTTCCAAGGCCAGGCGATACGACGCCCCCCCTTGCTCGACCGCCTCGTCGCTCTCCAGAGGGCGGACGGAAGATGGGAGCTGAGCGAGGAGCTGGCTGCTGTGCTGGGCAAGACGCTTCACGACCTCGAATCGGGGATGCCAGCCCACCTTGGCTCACTCGACGACGCCCGACACGCCTGGGCGACGGCCCTGGCCATCGCCTGGCTTGAAGTCCACCAGGCCGATCGCCGTGACGAGTGGGAACTGCTTGCCCAGAAGGCCGAGCACTGGCTCGCCCACTGCTCGGTCGAACTGGAAGGAGACGGCGAATGGGTCGGACTTGCCCGACAGTATGTTCCGTGAGGTCACACGTTCGCGCTTGATGGGGTGAGTGACCGATCGGCTCTTGATGGCTCCTCGAGAAGGCGACGCTGCTCGACTTGTCAAACATC